>CAYVFW010000050.1:0-14279 GCA_964450325.1 uncultured Phycisphaeraceae bacterium
GAGCGTCCTGCCGAACGAGCGGTGGGGAATATAGGCGGGGGTGGGACATCGGACACGCATTTTTTGCGTCGGGCGGGCATTTGGATGGCACTGCGAGCCTCCGTTTGGTGCGGAACTCTTTTACTGATAGAGGTTTACATCGGTTGCGGATTTGGTAGATTATTTTTTTATTGCCACCATCCCTACGGGCATGACGAAACTACTTATCGGCTCGGGTTACAGTTAATCGTCGACTCACCGGGCGAACTTTTGAACTTGGCAGGGAGCGCAACGAATTAGGATTATGGATCACCCGGGCGGGGGAAGCGGTTGGGATGATGTGGTTAGATGTAAATTTTGACAGCGCGGCGAGGTGCGACGGGCGGGGCGTCCCGGGCGGCGGGTGTAGGAGGGTGGGTCAACGGTTACAACGCGCGATGATTAAGTTATCATGTGGTCTACGCGGCCGGGTTTGTTGAACCGTGCGGCGACGCCGAGGCGATGTAACTCGCTATCGAGCTCGTGGTGGAGCGCGTCGGTGGTTTCGCCGTGGATGAAGAGCCTGCGCCAGATGCCCAAGTTAAGCAGCGTCCAGAGGGTTTGCGCCTTGTAAATTTCGGGGCTTTGCAGGCTTCGCAGGGCCGATTCCTCGATGCCTTTGGCGGCGACGGCGATGAGCGGCTCGATGACGGTGTTACGGGGGCCGTAGCGCTCGGAGCGGATGCCGAAAGCGGCTTTAGGGCGGGTGATGATAAACTCGGCGATGCCTAGGCGACGGGCAACATCGCGGAGGGCTTTTTTGGGCTCGCCGAGTTTATAGGACCAAGGCGCGCGGTACGCGGCGTCTACGAGTTTAGGATTGGGGAAGGGGTAGAAAAGACTTATGTTGGAGGCATCGGCGATCATGCTCCAGATAAGCTGGGTCTGCGTGCCTTCGCCAGCGAACGCGGTGAGCGATATCTGCTCGAGCAGCGAGCGGTTTTGGTACTCGCTGAGGGCGGCGGCGCGTCCCCTAACGGTGTCGCTGAGCGAAGACTTTGTATAGTTACGAATCCAGGGCCAGTAGCCGAAGACCGCGTCGCTCCAGAGGATGTGGTTGGGGTCGGTGAGCGGGGTTGCCGGATCAATAGAAGTGCCCGCCATCCGGGCGATGAGTCCGAAGCGGTTGGTGAGCGTTGAGACTAGACGTAAGCCAAACCTAACCGGGGGTAGGCCCAGGAGCGCGCGGCGGCCGGGGTGGTCGGCGAGGTACTGTGCAAAGCGGTGGGTTTTAAGGCCGAACATGCCATCGGCACCTTCGCCGTTGGCGATCATATTAACGCCGCGTGGCGCGAACTCATGCTTGTAGATGAGGTGGAGCAGGACGCTTTGGAGGTGCATCATCGGCTGCTCGGCACGGTATACGGTGTCGATGACACCGTGAAGGTACTGGGCCATGGTGGGCACGTAGACATGGTGGCGAGTGCCGATGTTCGCCGCGGCGGACCGTGCGTAGTTTTCTTCGATGTCGTCGCGGGGGTCTTCGAAGGGGTAGGAGCAGGAGAAGGAGTCTTTGGTGCCAAAGAGATCAAAAGCGAGTTTCGTGAGGAGAGTTGAATCAAGGCCACCGCTCAGGAGCGAGCCGAAGCGGTCGGGCTGGCAGTTAGTGGAGGTAAACGCGTTTTCAAGGAAGGACTGAGCGTTGGTTACTAGTTCGCTTTCATCGAAGGTGGCCCCGGCTTTGGGTGGATCAAAGATAGCGGTGGTTGAGACGGAAAAAGTTGTGCTGGCTGCCCGAGGCGAGTTGAATATAACCGTCTCGCCCGCGCGAAGCTGGCGGATGTTTTTGACTAAGGTCTGAGGACAGATGAGCATCCGATACATTAACAGTTCGGGGAGGACGGAGGGATCTTCTTCGAACGCGATGCCCGCTGCCTTGAGAAGGCGCAGATGCGTGGCGGCGTAGAACGAACCGTCGGCACCGACATGATAATAAAGAGCGCGGCCCGAGTTGCTTACACGGTGGAGGGTGCCGGAGAGGCCGCCGCTGGCGGCGTCGACGGCGAACGTAAGTGAAAGCAGAAGCGTGCGGGGCTCGTGGCCGGGGTGAGCTTTGGTTAGACGAAGACGCGTGAGTGCCTGGTTCTGATCGGGACCGAAGGTTGTGAACTCCGGGTCCTTGCTGACCAGCCCTGCGTTGGCGAACGTGCATTGGTAGGGCTTGGACCCGGATACGGGTGCGCAGCGAAAGGTCTGAAGGCGCAACTCCCCGGCCAGGCTAGCCATGGTCTTCGTCGGCACGTTAGAGTTAAGTTGGGGTGTGGTGAGAGCGAAGAAAAACAAAGTTGGTTCCTGAGGCCAAACGAGAGAGGTCAAAATGCAACGACACCACGTCCAGGATAACTGGACGGGAAGTCGGGCGAGCGTAGTCTGTAAGGCAGAGAGAGAGAGTTCAGCTTCGAACCCGAGTCAAACAATAGGTGGTAAGGAGGAGGTGGGCAACTCACATCTGGGAGCCTGGGAGGGAGTGCCGCGTTTGTACGCGGCCACTGGCTCGATATGCTGAGGCGACGCCAAGCCGCTCCATTGAGCGATCCAGCTCGGCATGGAGGGTGTCGAGAGGTTCGTTACGAATATGAAGCCGAACCCAGATAGCGTAGTTGAGGGCGGTCCAGAGGGTGTGGGCCCTAAAGACGTAAGTTGATTGCAGCGAACGCAAGATTGGCTCGTCGATCACGGCCTTTGCGAGATCAAGCAGAGGCTCGAAGACACCGCCGCGCGGTCCCCAGCGTTCTGGGTTGATGTCAAAGGAGGCTTTCGGCCGAGCCACAATAGATTCGGGAATTCCCATGTCGCGGGCGACGGCGCGGAGGATGGGCTTGGCGCCTGCGAGCTTGGCTTCCCAGGGAATGCTGTAGGCGAGGTCAGAAACGCTTTGGTCCAGGTAGGGATACGTGACGCACATTCCGGCGGCTTCGCCGAGTTTATTCCAGATCACCTGGGTTTCAGAGGATTCAGAGAGGAGGGCGAGGATGGAGGCGCAGTCGCGGAGGTCGCGACCGAGGAAGGGGACCATGCACTCGGGCCGGCCGCCGATCATCTCCACATCGGAGCAATGTAAATTATCTTTTATCCACTGTCGATCGCCGAAGACGGCAAGGGTCCAGAGAATGTGCTTAGGATCGGCGAAAGATGTGATCGACGAAATCTTTTTGTCGGCGATCTGCGCGATGAGGCCCCAGCGGTTGGTGCGTGCGGAGATCTGGCGGAGGAGCGGAGCGACCCCGGGTAGCTGGAGCGCGAGCTGGAGAGAGGGTTTGGCGGCGAAGGTGGTGAGTAATTTCTGGAGGCGGCCACCGAAGAGGCCATCGGCTCCTTCGCCGCAGGGAACCACAGTTACGTTACGAGGCCGCAGCACGTCTTTGAGAATGAGGTGGATGAGCACGCTTTGGAGGTGCATCAGGGGCTCTTCGGCGATCGCGATGGCATCGACAGTGCCGTGGAGGTAGTCGCTCATCGTTGGGAGGTGGACGTAGTGTTGAGTCCCTAAAGCCTGAGCGGCGGACGTTGCGTAGCGGTACTCGACATCCGTGGAGATGTCCTCGAACGGGTAGACACTGCTTACGGTGTCGGCAAGGCCTTGGTGGCGTCTTACGATTGAAGTAATTATGGAGGAGTCGAGACCGCCCGAGAGAAGGCACCCGGTTCCCGCACAGTCTATGCCGGTGTCAAGCATACTGGCTTCAAGGCGATCACGCATCAGCGAGATGAGGGCGGGCTCATCCGCGCCGAGCGCGTACTTAGCTTGAAACGGAGGCGGCATGTACGAGGGTTTGCGGTACAGCTTCCAACGGTTACCTTCAAGCTCGGCTTCCGCGTGGTCTCCGGCGGCGAGCTGCATGACGTCGGCGATCAGCGTGAAAGGGGGGCAGATTTGGCGGTAGGTGTAGAGCTCGGGGAGCATGTTGGCGCGCTCAACAAGCGGCACTCCCCAGGCGCGCAGCAACGAGAGGTGAGAGGAGAGTACGAGAGCGCCATCCGGGGCATGGTAATAAAAGACTGGACGACCGCCGTTGGGGCTGCGACGAATTATCAGTAGCGGTTTCTGCTCGTGCGTTTTAATTGAAACCAGCTCGATTCGCGGCCCCGGGCCTCGTCTTGGCACCGCCTCGATTAAGCTGATAGCGAGCGGCGAAGCCTCGGTTTGGCAGAGGAGCTTGTCCGACCAAGTTGTTACCGTCCACCCTTGGGCTGCAAAAGGGCCGTGCGACCAGTCCTGAGTCTGCAGGTTCTGCTCAAACTGTGCGGGGACCGCCCGGTTAAGTGTCTTTGAGACCGAAAAAAGGTACAACGCGGTGCCTTTAGATAGACCGATGTTTCTGCACAAAGGAGTGCGCAGTTGTGAGAGAGGAGGGGATAGTAGCCCCCGTATGGCCAGTTCAAGGGTCAGGGAGAGGGTGTTGAGGAGTGCTCGAAGTGATGCGGCGGATAGAAATTAGATAAGTGAGGGGAAGGACCACGATGGAGGTGAGCGCGACCCAATAACCCCAAGCGAAGGGGAGCCGGCGCGTGACGATGGTGAGAGAGCGCACGAGAGTTGCTGAATTCGAACGCCATCCCGCGGCCCAGACCTTCGCCGGGTCGGATTCTTGCGTGGGATGGACGGCGACCGCTGCGTAGAGAAAGGGGTAGGGCCACCCAAAGAGGTAGTCGGCGGAGGTGGGAGCGTTGTAGTAATGAAGTGCGAAGAGAGATTCGGTTCCGCCCCAGCCTGACACAACACGCCGCAGATATTGTTTTTCGGTGAGGGTGAGGGAGGCACCTTGTTCGGGGGGGAAACGACGCGCGTACCAACCTCTGGACCAGAGGACGCCGGCACCGCCCGGCCAGGCAAAGGCGTACACGTTTGAGCCCATCATTCCGACATCGGGGCGCCGAATGAGTGAGGGGAGATCAAGGGTTCGAAGAGGGTTATAGGCTGGGCCTATCAGCAGGCAGAGGAGGGCGGAGAGCAAGTTAAGCCCGAAGGAGATCAGCAGAATAGAACTTACACATCGACGCATGTGTTGGGGGCTTAGGTCAGGCGGGGCGATTTAGCGCGCGGGAGGCAGGAGAGGCAGTCGGGGGGCCCGCCCAGGGTGTGGCGGGTGCGGAGCGGCGGCCTCGCAGGAGATGAAAGAAAGGGTAGATTGGGAGCGCGATCACGGACCAAAGCCCCCACCCCAAAGCGAAGCGTACCGGCTCGATTGTAAGTTGCTGGAGGATGGGCGTAAAATTACGATTGGCGGTATAGGTCCACTGGGCGGCAGGGCTGATTGGTGAGTTGGCAGCGAGCGTCGGTGGGGTTTGGAGGCGGGGGATCGCGGCGTACAGCCAAGGCACGGGCCATCCGAAGAGGGCTTCGCAGGATTGGGGCGTGTGATGATGGTGCATCGCGCCGATGCTGTGCGGCCCGCCCCAGGCTCCATAGCTTAAGATGAGGCGAGTGCGATAGGATAAGTCTGGGGCGTCTTGCGCGGGAGAGGTGGGTTGGGGGGGGATGGGCTGCGCTGTTGCTGCAAGGCTCTCGCGTGTCCAGAGAATCGCTTGTCCGCCGTGCCACTCAAATATCTTAAGGCTGGCGGTGATGATGCCCTGGTCGGGCTTTCTAAATATAACTTCGATATCTGCGGCGAGTTGAGGCGAGTAGACTGGCCCGCGAACAAAAGCGATGATTCCTGCACTGATGTGGAGGAGCAGGCCGAAGAGGAGGGCGAGCGACGCGTAACGGCGTAGATGGGGACCGAGAAGGGAGAGTGGGAGGGCGGGGCGGACCAGGGTTGCGGGCAGAGTGAGGCGCGATGCGAAGGCGATTGCCTCGAACAAAAGCAAGAAGGATAACCATGAGCCAAAGAGGCGCAACCAAAGCACCCTTAAGGTGCTGATTGATTCAAGTGGGCGCTGAAGAAGACCGTTCTGCCAGGTGACATACCAGCTTTTAGGCGAACGGGCGGGGTCTTCGAGGTCGGTGGCGAGGTAGAGCCAGTGGAACGGAAATCCGAAGACTGCTTCGATGCTGGCGATGGCGGTGCGGTGGCCCTGATCGCTGAGCGAGCTAGCGCCCGACCATGTTCTTCGATTGGCGGCGAGCCGTTGAGCGAGTTGACGGTAGTTGGTATGCTCGTATAGCGTGTCCTTTCCGATCCGAGCCGAGTAACCGGCGCGGTGCCAGAAGACGGCCATCCCGCACGGCCAGGCACGGCCGAAGCACCTTACACCCGTGTTAATATTGCCTTCGCCGGAAGTGTTGGGTGGCGCAGGGAGTGGCTTCTGAAGCGTTGTGTCGCGAGGGTTGTTGCTGGCGCCTGGCAACGGACCCGGGGTTTGCTCGCCTGCGTTCGCGCGAGTCTGATCCATGTTGATTGTGGTGCTCGGCGGGTCGGTCAGCTTGACGGCGTTGAGCCCGCGAGGTCCGGCGATGAGGGCTAGGGCCGCGATGAGGATTGACGCGGCGAGCGAAAGCGCGATCAGACGTAGATGGGTCGAAATACGACGCACTGGCAACGGTAGGGGTGGCCGGTGGGGAACTAAACCGGGCGTGATTGGGAGGCAGGGAGCATTGTTATCAGGTCAAGGGCGAGTGAGCATGGCGGCTGGTACTCTTACGGATGCTCACAAGAAGAAACGGAATAGGTTCTCGGATCGCGGCGATTGCCGGAGTAGGCGCTTTGGTGGCGGGGGCGTGCGGGCAGGCGACGCTCGCGACCGGCGGGGCTGCACGGGCCGATGAACTTACCATCGACTCTCGGATCGTAAGCGGCACGCTCGAGAATGGGCTGAAATATTATGTTATGCCCCACAACAACCCGCCCAAGCGGGCGATCGTGTGGATGCAGGTTTCCACCGGCTCGCTTAACGAGACCGACAAGCAGCGGGGGATTGCTCACTATCTTGAGCACATGGCCTTCAACGGCAGCAAGAACTTCCCGCCCGGCACCGTGGTGAAATACTTTGAATCTTTAGGATTAACTTTCGGGAGGCATATCAATGCCTCTACGAGCTTCAGCGAGACCAACTACCAGCTTCCTCTTCCCGACAACAGCATCGATAAAATCCGCCAGGCCTTGCTGTTCATGTCGGATGTCAACGGGCGGCTTTTGATCGAACCGGGGGAGATCGACGCGGAGCGGCAGATCATCCTGGAGGAAAAGACCAGCCGCAAATCCGCGCGGCAGCGGATTATGGATTACATCTACACGCGGATGGCGCCGGGTTCCATCTACGGCGAGCGTTTGCCCATCGGTACCGAGGAAACGATACTGGGCGTGCAGCGGGCCGACTTTGTAGATTACTACACAAAATATTACACTCCGAGCAACTCGACCATTATCGTGGTCGGCGAGGTAGACGCGGCGGCGGTGGTTGCGGAAATTAAGTCATCCTTCGCGGACCTGAGCAGCAAGCCGCTTCCGAAAGATCAGGAAGTCGGGATTAAGGGGTATGAAAAGGCGTTCGCGGTTGTGGCGACCGATGCCGAGATGACGCGGGCGAGTGTGGGAATGATGCGGGTATCCCCGCCCGTGCCCGCCGTCACCACCAACGCGCAACTTCGCGAGGAGATGGTGCAGGCGCTGGCGACCGCCGCGTTTAACCGCGTGGTTCAAGAGAAGGTGACAGAGGGGAAAGTGTCGTTTTTGGGTGCAATCGCGTTTGCCAGCAACGTTGGCGACACGATGTGGCAGATGCAAGCGCAGGCGAGCGGTGACCCCACGAAGGTGGGGGAGATGCTGACCGACCTTGGGGTGTTGGTTCAGCGGGCACGGCTGCACGGCTTCACCGAACACGCCATCGACGATGCCAGAAAAGATATGATGGCCCGCGCCGAGCAGCAGGCTCAGCAAGAGTTAACTCTTCCCGCGATGGCCCACGTGCGGCGCATCGGTGGAGCGATCGGTGTCGGAGAGCCGGTGCGCTCAGCGGCGCAGCGCCTTGAATCGGCGCAGTCACTGCTGCCGAGCATCACCGCGGCAGAGTGCAGCGCGTGGTTTGCCCGCGAGTTTGATCCGACGGCGGTGATGTTTTTCGCGATGTTGCCCTCGACGGGGGCGGCGTTCACGGAAGAGACATTAATGGCGGCCGGGGCCAAAGCGTTCAGTGTTACACCGGCGAAAGAGGATGAGGCCAAGCGTGCGGAGGTGCTGCTAGAGAAGCTCCCAACGCCGGGCACTGTTGTTGAACAGGCTGAGCACGCGGCATCGGGGGTGTGGTCCGGGTGGCTGAGCAACGGCGTGCGGCTTCATCATAAGTTTATGGATTATCGTCGCAACGATGCTTCGATCGATATTACGTTTTACGGTGGCGGCTTGCTCGAGAGCGAGAAGGACCGAGGGATCGGCGGATTGGCAACACAGGCTTGGAGCCAGGCGGCCACCCGGCGGCTTACGTCGCTAGATATGCGTTCGCTCATGACGGGGAAGAAAGTCCGGGTTGGTGGGGGCGATGGCGACGATTCGCTTAGCGTTTCGGTGTCGGGCTCACCGGAGGAGCTTGAGTTTGGGATGCAGGCCGCGTACTTACTCTTAAGTGAACCTCTTCTGGAGGAGACTGCGGTGACGCGGTGGAAGGTCGCGCAGCTTCAATCCATCGAGGGGGTGATGAAATCACCGTCGCAATATTTCGGGCGCGTTGTCTCCCGCACGGTGTATCCGGCTTCGGAAGTGCGTACGCAGGCACTGACCAAGCCGCAGGTAGAGGCACTCACGCGGGAGGCGGCGCAGGCGTGGCTTGATAAGCAGCTCGCGACAGCGCCGATCGAGGTGAGCATCGTCGGGGATATTCCGCGTGAGAAAGCGATCGAACTGGCGACTCGTTATGTCGGATCTTTGGCAACCCGAGCGCGGGTGGATTCCACGCTTTTCGCGGATAAACGTAAGTTAACTAAGGGGCCCCTGCCCGCGGTGGCGATGGAGACGATGCAGAGCCAGACCGACGCGGCTAACGTGCTCGTGGCGTTCTATGGGCCTGACCTTAATAATACCGCGGACGTACGGGCTCTGAACATGGCGTCGCGGATTCTCTCCAGCCGGATGGTGCAGGAAATTCGGGAGAAGCGGCAGTTGGTCTACTCGATTGGGGCCTCGCTTACGCCCGGCAGTACGTATCCCGGCTTTGGGGTTTTCCGCGCCGGGGCACCGACACAGCCGGAGAAGGTGCCAGCGCTCATCAAAGTAATTGGTGAGATGTATGATGCGTTCGCGAAGGACGGACCTACCGAAGAGGAGATGCAGGTTGGCAAGGGTCAGTTTGCGAACAACTATGATGAGCAGACGAAAGAGCCGGGGTATTGGTCGTCGGTCACCCAGACCATGACCTTTGACGGTCGTAGCCTCGACGATGTGCTCGAGACCCCGGCGGCGGTGCAGTCGCTGACGGCCTTGCAGGTTCAGGATGCGTTTAAGAAATACTACAGCCGGGAGGCGCTAATTACGGTCGGACTGACCCCTACTAAATAGTAACTGCGGGCGGGCGGTGGCGCGGCGCATTCCCTGTACTGGCCGCGATCCCCCGCCAACTACTTACCTATGGAGCGTGTAAACCTATGGCGGCGGCACTCCCAACTCTACGGCGCGAGCTTAACAAAAAGTCGGACTTTGATACGTTGGAGCAGGAGGCTTACTTGGGCATCCTTCGGACTGCCAGCGTGCTGTCCGCCCCATTTGAGAGGCTGTTCCGGCAGCACGGGCTTACCGACTCGATGTACAACGCGCTGCGGATTCTGCGCGGGGGCGGCGAACGCGGCAAGATGTGCGGGGAAATTGCCGACGAGTTGGTGAGCCGGGTGCCCGACGTAACCCGGCTCGTTGATCGCTTGGAAAAGGCCGGGCTGGCACAAAGGGTGCGATCCGCGTACGACCGCCGTGCAGTGTTTGTCAAAATCACCGCGCGAGGGCTCGATGTTGTTGCGCGTCTGGATGCGCCTCTGTCCCTGACTCATTCCCAGACCCTGGGACATCTCAACCGACTTGAACTTACGTCGCTCTGCGGGCTGCTCGCCGCGGCCCGAGCTGGGTGCGGGTTACCGCCGATGAGGGCAAGCGATGTTGCTACGCAGCCAACACCCGTGGCAAAACGCGGCGGAAGGGGTAAGGGCGTAGAGGGTGAGACGAGACTCATTGGTAAGGCGGGCGCAGGCGACACGTGGGTACCGGCCAGGGCCGATAAAACAGGGAAAAATGCGGTAGCCGCCCGGAAACCTCGCGCGAAGAAAAGCAAAGGCCGAAAGGGCTCGCGTTGAGTGGTTGGAACCGGGCAACCTACGGAGCGGTGAACCTACCCACTTAGTTGTGCGTACAATAGTTGTGACAACAACTAAAGGAGCAGGTAGCATGAGCACACAAAGCAACGATACATCTGTTTCTATCCGGCCTTTACCCCTCGCAGTGAACGCCGCCGCGGGCGCTCACTCGTCGGATGCTGCGGAGCGGTTGGGAGGGAACACGGCCGCGATCATGATGGTCCGCCGCGCGACCGAACGCGGGTCGTTTGACTTCGGTTGGCTGCGCACGAGCCATTCGTTCAGTTTCGGGGAGTACCGGGACCGAAACTGGATGGGCTTTGCCTCGCTGCGGGTAATGAATGAAGATCACATCGCCCCGGGCAAGGGGTTTGGGCAGCATCCCCACGATAACATGGAGATTATTTCTTACATTCCCGCAGGGGGCGGGCGGATTGCCCACCGCGATACGCTTGGCACGGTCGCGACGATTGGCCCCGGAGAGATCCAGCGGATGAGCGCTGGCACGGGGGTGGAGCACAGCGAGTTTAACCCATCAACGACCGAGCCGACGCATCTGATTCAGGTATGGATCACGCCAGCCGAGCGCGGGCAGCGTCCGCGATACGACCAACGTAAGTTTGCGATCCATGAAGAGCCCAATCGGCTGCACTTGCTCGTTTCGCCCGGTGGCGACGAGGGATCACTGCCCATCGGCCAGGATGCAAAGATGTACGCCGCGACAGCAAAGAGTGGTTGGAGCCAGACTGTGACGATCGCAGCGGGCCGCAGTGCGTGGGTGCAGGTTGTCTCAGGCTCAGTTACGTTGAATGAAGTTACGCTTGGCAGCGGCGATGGGGTTGCCATCCGCGGCGAATCGGCAGCCGGTGTTCCGAGGGCCGGCGGCTTCCAGTTGGCCTTGTCCGCGGACCGCGATAGCGAGTTTCTGCTGTTTGATCTCGTGTGATCGGGTTGAGATCTGGTAAAGATGCTGCTTAAGAGTTTGGCTAGTGAAGACCGGGAAGTAAGCGAGCACAGGAACGGTCGTGAGCCAGGCAGCCAAAGCGGTGTCCCCTTTACGCACGCACGCCGCCCAGACGCGACAGATCGCGCTTGGTGGCTGCGACTCCACAGAGCATCCATAATGAATAAGCCGGCAGGGACCGTTAGGCCCTCGCCAGCGATATTGAGAAGAGCAAAGTTAATCAATGGTCGCCAACAGACCCCCGGTTTGACTCACCGGCGGGTTCTGACTTGGCACGCTTTCCACATCGCACGTGTTGCGCGAGGCGTGTCAAACCCACATACTTTCGCGGGTGGTAATAGCTCGGGTTTTGCATCGCGACGAGATTTTTGCAGCCCCCGAGGCTCCCAACTGTGGGAGATCAGGATTGCGGGCGTTCCGAGGCGGTATAGTCTTCGCGCCTTTTTGCCTTGGCAGGAGCGGTCGATTCTGCGCAGGGGCGAGGTTGATCGAGATTGAATCCACCTATGAGCGTGCAAACTCTAATTGATGTCATGTCTGCCATCGCACCATTGGCCTTGGCCGAGCCGTGGGATCGCGTTGGACTTTTGGCGGGCGACGCCAAAGCGGAGTGCTCCGGCCCGGTGTTGCTCACGATTGACTTAACCGAGCGGGTGATGGACGAGGCGGTCGAGATGGGCGCGAGCATGATCATCGCTTATCATCCGCCGATCTGGGAACCGCTGACGCGTGTGACGACGAGCACGCCGCGGCAGCGGGTTATTCTTCGCGCGTTGCGCGCAGGGATTGCGATTTATTCGCCGCACACAGCGCTGGATGCGGTGAGCGGGGGCGTGGCTGACTGGCTGTGCGAGGGGCTGGGCGGTTCAGACCCTTTGGGGGCGGAGAGTCCGAGGAAGATTCGCGGCGATTGTCGGGCGCTCACGCCCGCCTCGGGGGTTCCGTCCACACAGCAGGTGAAAATAGTTACGTTCGTTCCAGCGAGCGCAGCCGAGGAGCTGCGTAACGCGATGGCGAGCGCGGGTGCCGGGCGCATCGGTGCTTACGAAGTCTGTTCATTTACATCGCCAGGGATCGGGACGTTTCTGGCCGGAGAGGGCGCAAAGCCGCGTGTGGGCGGGGCGGGTCAGATTGAAACAGTGACCGAGCTTCGGCTCGAAATGGTGTGTTCAAAGGCGGCATTGGCGTTGGCACTTGATACATTACGTCGCTTCCATCCCTATGAGGAACCGGCAATTGACGTGTATGACTTGATCGCCAAACCCCAACGCGGCGTCGGGGCGGGCCGCCGATTGGTGCTTGATCAGCCGGTTACGGTTGTTGAACTCGCCCAACGATTAAAGTTGTGGACGAAGCGCGACCGGGTGAGGTACGCGCTGTGCGGCGCGGCGGATACGCCGGTTACATTCGTCGGTGTGTGCCCCGGCGCGGGCTCGTCGCTCTCAAAGAGCGCGCGAGGCGAGGGGTGCGAAGTGTTTGTAACCGGCGAGATGAGCCATCACGACGTGATGGGCGCACTGCACGCGGGCATGAGTGTAATATTAGGAAACCACACAAGCACCGAGCGGGGGTACCTGCCCCGGCTCGCTGAGCAGATCCGAGGTGCCTTACCGCTCGCCGCAGTCGTGATCAGTGCGGCGGACAGCGACCCACTGGTAACAGTCTGAAGCTCAGCGATGCGCCTTTGGCGCAATCAAGTATGCTCAAAGATTGGCAAAGGGCGACGAGCTACGTGCATTCGCGGCAACATGGGGGCCGGGCCGATACAGCAGGCGGGGAACGGAGTGCTAAAATAGAGGGTGAAAGCCCCCCGGAACCATTTCTTTGAGCACACGCCAGACACACTGGGCGATTGGTGTGAGTCGGTAGGGATGCCTCGGTTCAGGTCGCGTCAGATAATGGAGTGGGTCTACGAAAAGGGCATCACTGACCCGGCACTGATGACTAGCCTTTCAGTAACCGACAGGCAGCGGCTGGGGGCGGAGGTGACTTTTTTCTCTGGTGAGCTGATCCGGCACCAATCCGCGAGCGATGGGACGCAGAAACTGCTGATCCAGTGGTTCGATGGCGACGAACGTGACGACGGCGAACGGATTGTGCCGACCAAACCGACGCTTTTGCCGGTGCTCTCGCCGCGTGTAAGCGATTCGACCCGTCAAACTGAGTGTGTGCTCATCCCCACGGAAGAGCGGAACACCGCGTGCATTTCGTCGCAGGTGGGGTGCCCTGTTGGTTGTAAGTTTTGTGCAAGTGGTATGGGGGGGCTTGATTCAAACCTGACGGCGGGGCGGATTGTCGAGCAGGTGTATCGGCTCGGGCGGCTGCCGGGTGTTCGGCGCGTCAGTAACGTCGTGTTTATGGGGATGGGCGAACCGCTCTCGAACATGCAGCCGGTGATCAAGGCGGTGCGAACGCTCGCATCGCTCTGGGCCACGGGCATCAGCGCACGAAAAATTACGATTTCGACGGTGGGGTTGCCCGCCGCGATTGAGAAGTTGGCGGAGCAGCTTGACCTGCCGGTGACCTTGGCGCTGAGCCTGCACGCGACGACGGACGAAATCCGGCGTAAGCTAATTCCATGGTCAGAGTTCACGACCATCAAGGAGTTACTGGCGGCGTGCCAGAAATGGTTTGAAAAGACGGGCCGAGAGATTACGCTTGAGTACACCCTGTTGCGGGGGGTGAACGACAAACGCGAGCATGCGGAGCAGTTGGCCGTGCTCGCCAAGACGCTCCGAGCGAATGTTAATCTTATTCGATATAATGAAGTGGAGGGCACTCCGTTCAAGCGGCCCAACGCCGATGATGTAAGGGTGTTTCAGGAAGTGCTGCTCTCCAAGCACATCAATACGCACATCCGGGCGTCGCGCGGGCGCGACATCGCCGCGGCGTGCGGGCAGCTTCGGCACGAGGCCAAGGCCGGAGTGTAAGGTTGAAGTGCGCGGTGCCGAGGCGGGCGGCTAGTGGGGAGAGGCGGATATGTTCGGGCCTGATTGACAGGGCTTCACAGGGTCTGATGGGGCATGTTGGGGCCTGATGGGGCCGACAGGGCGAATGGGTCGTAACGAAGTAGGAAAGCTGGGG
>CAYVFW010000050.1:14379-17848 GCA_964450325.1 uncultured Phycisphaeraceae bacterium
GGGCCTGATGGGGCCGACAGGGCGAATGGGTCGTAACGAAGTAGGAAAGCTGGGGCCGGACGGGGGGGAGTGACGAACACTGGTGCGCCTATGGAGTTTCATCCGTTCTCGCCGATACATTTTCTGACGGTTCTGATCGCCGCAGCGATCACGGTGACACTGTGCGCGGCGGGCAGGCGAGGAGCGGAGGCCAGCGAGTTTCGGTTGCGGAGTTGGTGGGTGCGGGGAATTTGGGTGGTGCAGACGCTTAATCTTATTTATTATGCCACGCTGCGGCCGGTTAACTTTGCCGAGTGTCTTCCGCTGCACGTCTGTGACATCATGGGCTGGGTGGCGGGAGTTTCACTCGCGACTCAGCACCCGTGGGCGCGGGTGGCGAGCGTCTACTTTGGAATATGTTTGTGTTCACAGGCGTTCGCAACGCCGATCGTCCAGGTCGGTCCGGATACTGCCCGCTTCTGGCTCTTCTTCGTGGGTCACCTGCAGATTGTCGGCTCGGCGATTTATGAACTCGCGGTGCTGGGCTTCGTGCCGCGGTGGCGCCACGCGGGGATGGCGATGGTTATGTTATGTCTTTATGGTGCGCTGATGCTGCCGCTTAATATCGCGACGACGTGGAACTATGGCTTTGTGGGCAACTCGGCGCCCGAGGCACCGACGATCATCGACGCGCTGGGCCCGTGGCCGCATCGGCTGTTGTGGCTGTTCGCAATTACGCTGGCGTTGTTCACAGGATTTACGCTAGTCTCCAACGGTGTGCGGCGATTGAACGAGCTTGCGGGAGGTGGTCGGGCTGGCGGGGCGGCGCCGGGGGGCGTTGAAAGGTGAGAGAGCTCATTCACCTTACCGGGCGCTGGGAAGGCAGTGGCTTACCCCGGCAGTTTCAATGCGGTCGTTTCTTGGTGCAACGTTATTAGGCTGTCGGCGGTTTAGTCTGTGCTCGTAACAACACTGCGGGCCGCCCGACCAGGGAATCCAAAACCATTGCTTAAAATCTGTCTTTTGTTGTGTCCGGTCTCCTTCGTGCTTACCTATGTGTTAAGCGTGGCTATGCGTGCCGTGGGCCGCAGGGCGCGAGCCTTTGATTCACCGGCCACGCAGGGAAGAGTGAAGGAAGCATCGCGGGCGATTCCAAATCTGGGTGGGGTAGCGATTTTCATGGGGCTCGCGGGGCCGATTATCGCCGGGATGGTCGCGGCGACGCTCGCCCCGGACGCGCTAGTGAACTGGCTTCCGATACTCGCCCCTTACCTCGAAGGTATTCAGAAGCAAGCACCGCTGGGATTCTTGTTTGTCGGGTGCCTTACGCTCTTGCACGTCATAGGCGTGATCGACGATCGCAGGCCCTTGGACCCTTTCCTTAAGCTCGGCTTCATGATACTCCCAGCGCTCGCGATGGCCACCATCGGCCAGACCCGGATGTTTACGTTTCTCGATGCGGGCGACGGCCTTCCGATTCTCTCGATAGCCATCACCGTTGTGTGGTTCGTGATAATTACCAACGCGCTGAACTTCATGGATAACATGGATGGGCTTTGTGCCGGGGTGGCGGCCATGGTCGCCGCGTTCCTGTTGTTTGGTGCGGCGCAAAGCGAGCAGTGGTTCGTAGCGGCGACGCTGTCGCTGCTTCTGGGGGCGTGCCTGGGATTTTTGATGCTGAATAGGCCCCCCGCAACACTCTTCATGGGCGATGGTGGCTCGTTAGTGCTGGGCTTCGCGCTCGCAACCCTTACGGTTCGGGCTACTTATATTGGTGATGCGAGCGCGGCGATCGGAAGCGACCCATCTCTCGCTTACCGCTGGTATGCCGTTCTGACTCCTCTAGTCGTTTTAGCGGTGCCGCTCTATGACTTTATTACGGTCGTTACAATCCGGATCAGCCAGGGCCGCTCGCCATTTGTCGGTGACCTTCAGCATCTTTCGCATCGACTTGTGCGGCGGGGTCTCTCAAAGTCTGCTGCGGTTGGCACCGTTGTGATCCTTACGGTGGTTACCGGCGTTTCGGGGTTATTACTTATGTCAGCATCTCCTGTAGGGGCTGCGCTCATCGCGCTACAAACAATTGCGGTGCTGGCGGTGACCGCAAGCCTGGAGTTTGGCGGTACTGGGCGTGCGGGTACTTAGCAAGCGCACGTAGGCTTGATGAGCCAACCTAACTCGTCGAGTAAGGCGTTCCTTGAGGTGCATAGTCCCGCCGCGTGCCGCGTGTTGTACTACTACTACTTTTGTAAGCCAGTGCTGACTGAGGACGATGCTTTATGACGCAACCCCCTAAACAACACGTCGTAGCTGGTTGGTCCGCTGAAGAAGTGGCTGGTTCGGGCTGGGTTGTCGAACGTGCGGCGGTCGCGACCGTGCTAGCAATCTGTGTGCTACGCACAACTACGGTTCATGATGCGTTTCCCGGTTGGGGCGGTAGCCCGCTCGTACTTCCAGCCACTGTACTTGGTGTCACGCCGCTGCTCTCTGTGATACTGGATCTCCTGACCCTCGCGGCGAGCATCGTGCTTTTCGCGCGGTCGCCGGGTACCCGATTGCGCTTTGCTCTCATGCTCGCGATTGCTGGTGTGGCCATCGCTTATCATGCCGGATCGGGTGCTGGGCTGAAGATCGATAATCTGCTGCTGGGTGGGCATTGGTTTGCAGTGATCGCCGCGGGGTTGGCCGTGTTTAGCGCGAGACGAGAGAGCGGGGTCCGCGAGCTCGCGGCTGCTGTTTGCCTGGGGATACTGCCGCTTCTCGCGCTGCGAGGGGCTTACCAGGTGTGGGCGGAGCATCCGCAGACTTTGGCGGCCTTTTCGCTGGATCCGGAACGTTATATTACGGCACAGGGATGGGACGTCGGATCGCCGCTTGCGCTGGGGTTCATGCGCAGGTTGACGCAGGCCGAAGCAACCGGCTGGTTTGGCCTATCGAATGTTTATTCGTCGCTGATGGCGGGCGGGACGGTCTGCTTCATCGGCTTATTGGCCTTTTCACGTGGGTACGCGTTGGCTGCGCGGCTGGCTTGCCTCCTCTTCGCGGTAGTCTGCGGGCTGGGCCTATGGCTCAGCGGATCAAAGGGCGGATTCGTCGCGGCGGCGATGGGCGTGGCGATCGTGGTCGTGATCCGGGGCTGGCCTAAGTTCGGGAATCAGCGGGGCCAAGGGGAGAGCCTCCTTGGCGTGAGCGTTGAAGAAGTTAAGTCGGGGTGGCGCGGGCGTTTGGGCGATATCTCCGGCGCGTTCCTCGCCGTAGGTTGCACGGCCGGGGTGCTCGCGGTAGTTGCAGCGCGCGGCGTGGTCGGCGAGCGAATCGGCGAGCTGAGTCTTTTGTTTCGTTGGTTCTATCTCCAGGCGGCCAGCGCGATCATCGGCGAGCATCCGCTGATCGGCGTGGGGCCGGCCGGTTTCAAGGATGCGTATCTCTTGTTTAAGAACCCGATCTCTCCTGAAGATATAACCAGTCCGCACTCGGTGTTATTTGATTA
>CAYVFW010000051.1:0-6597 GCA_964450325.1 uncultured Phycisphaeraceae bacterium
CATTAGCGCCGCTTTCATAAGTCCCCAGTTATTTAAGTTAGTATTACGATGCCTCTCCTTTCTGCAACCAATCTCGCCCACCGTTTCGGCACCGACATCATCCTCGATGGCATCTCGCTTAATATCGAGGCGGGCGACCGCGTTGGCATGGTGGGGCGCAACGGCTGTGGCAAGAGCACGCTGATGAAGATCCTGTGCGGGCAGATCAAGCAGGATACCGGTGAAGTGGTTGTTCAACGGGGGGTGCGGATTGGTTATCTCAAACAAGATCACGCCTTTGATCTTAACGAGACATTAAAAGACGCGGCCGAGCGTGCCTTTGCCACACTCCACGCGCTGCACGCTGAGCTGCACGCGGTGTACGAAGAAATGGCTACGGCGAAGGGCGATGCGCTTGATAAGCTGCTTAAAAAGCACGACATGCTCGAAACTCAGATTGAGGCCGCGGGCGGCTACGCGGTGGAGCACAAAATCGCCGAGGTGCTGCACGGCCTGGGCTTTACTGATGCGCAGTTCTCGCTGCCGGTTGGGAAACTCAGCGGCGGCCAGAAGGGGCGCCTCGCGCTGGCAACACTTTTGTTGGAAAGCCCTGACATAGTTCTGCTGGATGAACCGACCAACCACTTGGACATTGAGGGGCGGCTGTGGCTGGAGGACTTTCTCTCCAACGAGTTTCGTGGCGCTGTGATGATGGTCAGCCACGATCGATACCTGCTCGACGCGGTTGTTAACAAAATCATTGAAGTGGAGCAGGGCCGGATCATTGACTACCCGGGAAACTACGCTCGCTTCCGCGAGTTGCGGGCGGAGCGCCGGATGATTATGTTGCGGGCCTATGAATCGCAGCAGGGAAAGATCAAGAAAGAGGAAGAGTACATCCGTCGGTTCAAGGCGGGCCAACGCGCGCGGCAGGCCAAGGGGCGTGAGCTGCGGCTTGACCGCGAGAAAGCTACAAAGCTGCTTGAAAAGCCGATGGAGATGGCCACGTTTGAGCTCGAACTTCCCAAGGCAGAGCGCTGCGGCGACATCGTAATTCAAACGCGCGAAGTAAGTAAAAAGTATCTGCAAGACGACGGGACGGAGAAGAACCTCTTCCGAAAGCTTGATCTTAAGATCGAGCGAGGGGAACGCTGGGGAATCATCGGCCCCAATGGTGCGGGTAAGACCACGCTGGTTCGCGCCATGCTCGGCGAGCTATCCGTGGATGAAGGGGTGATCCGGCTGGGAAGTAACCTCAAGGTCGGTTATTACAAGCAGACCCATGACGGGCTTGATCTTGACCAGGCCGTCTACCGGTATCTTCAGGGGGTCATCTTAAAAGAGGCTCCGCAGGCGGCTATGAGCGAGCAATCCGCGCGCGACCTGGCTGGCGCCTTTCTCTTCACCGGCAGCGAGCAGGAAAAGATGCTTCACTCGCTTTCCGGGGGCGAGCGCAGCCGGGCGGTGCTCGCGGGGTTACTGGCGAGCGCCAAGAACCTGATCGTGCTGGATGAACCCACCAACCATCTTGATATTAATAGCTCAGAGCGTCTGGAAGATGCGCTGGGGATGGAAGGGGGCTATGAAGGTACGATGATACTTATATCGCACGATCGCGCTTTGATTGATAACACGTGTGATCATCTGCTTATCCTGGACGGTCACGGTAACCACGAGATACATGACGGAGGCTATTCCGACTGGCACACCAAAGATACCGCCCGCAAGAAGGCAGCCGCCCGTGTTCTTGATGACGCGAAGGCCAAACGCGAGGATGCGGACAAAGCTCGCGCGGCGGCGGCCCAGCGCAAGAAGCAGCAGCACGCGGCTGCTGCCAAAAACGACCCCACGCTCTCTCGCCTGATGCGCATGCGGACCGACGAGATTGAGAAGCGAGTAGCGCAGATTCAATCGCGCCTCAAGGCTATCGATGAGGAGACCGCGGACCCTGCGGTGTGGAGGGATGCAAAGAAGAGTGATCGGCTTGGGACGGAACGTAACAAGCTCGCCGCGGAGCTAGAACCCTTGGAGTTTGAGTGGATGCGCCGCGCTGAAGATGATGCCGATTGAATGGTTCGTAGCTGCTGGGTCAACGCTGGCGTGTGCCTGCGACCCACGCCCCCCTCGCTTTTTATCGCGTTGAAACCGCCGGGCCGGACTTTTTGTTTCGCATTGGGAATATCGCTCACGCGCGGCAGTCGGTTCGCCGCGCTGCCTCGTGCTGCCATAGCATCCGGCCACTGTGACTATGGGCAACCAGTCTTCAACACCACCACCGGCCGGACCGGCCTCGCTATTCTCGCGCCTCCGCGCTGTCGGGGCGGCCGACTTGATTCTCGCGCTCTGCGTGGTCAGTGCGATCGGTCTTTTGATCGTGAAAGTACCCACATGGCTGATGGATATTCTGCTGGTTACGAATTTTACGATTAGCATCGTGGTGCTTCTGGTAGCGCTGCTTTCGCCCGATGCCCGCCGGCTTCCGGCCTTTCCCACGGTACTTTTACTTACGACGCTGGCGAGGCTCGCGCTGAACGTGAGTTCCACTCGCCTCATCCTGCTCGACGCGGACGCGGGGCGCGTCGTGGAAGCTTTTGGCCGTCAGGTGGTGGGGCAAAGCGTTGTCGTCGGGGCGGTTATCTTCCTTGTACTTATTATTGTGCAGTTTGTCGTCGTCGCCAAGGGTGCCGAGCGTGTCGCGGAGGTCGCGGCTCGCTTCACGCTTGATGCCATGCCGGGAAAGCAGATGTCCGTCGAAGCCGATGTCCGCGCTGGGCTTATGTCTCCCGATCAAGCACGAGAGAAACGAAACGCTCTGGAACGAGAGAGCCGCTTGTACGGCGCGATGGATGGTGCGATGAAGTTCGTCAAAGGAGACGCCATCGCCGGGATCATCATCAGTTTGATTAATGTTATCGGCGGGCTGATTATCGCCAAGACGGCGGCACAGCCTGCTCCCGCCCTCGCGGGCCGCAACCCTTACGAAGTATTTCCGCTACTTACGATCGGCGATGGGCTCTGTGCGCAGATCCCCTCGATCCTTACCAGTATCGCCGCGGGTCTGGTGGTCACGCGTGTCGCGTCCACTGAGAATGCCCCGGTGGGGCGCGATCTTGCATCGCAGTTTCTACTTCAGCCCCGGGCTCTGGCGATTGTTGGTTCGATGATGCTTCTCTTCGCCGCGCTTGGCTTTCCTCCCGCGCCGTTTCTTTTGTTGGGCTTCGTTACTCTCGCCGCGGCAGGCCTTATTACCTGGCGGTCATCAATCGGCCCGCCTCGTGTGCTTGCAGAGTTAGGCTCAAACCTGCCGCGTCGCGAAGCCACGCCAGCACCCCTGCAGCTTCTTCTAGCCGAAATCAATGCCGATCTCGCCACCCCCGCACTGCGAATGGCGGTGCAAGCGGCGGCGGTGCAGGTGGGCCAGGATTTAGGTATTTCTGTTCCCATAGTGCAGGTCGCGACCAGCGCGGGCGTGCCTCCAGGGGGGATTGCTTATCAACTGTTTGACGCGCCGATGGGAGTATTTGAACGCGCGAGCGGTGATCTTCTCGCTCACGCTCCCTCCCAACTTGCCCGGCTGCTCCGGCAGAACGCCCCCAGATTTGCGGGGATCACCGGGACTCATCAGATGCTCGAACGGATCCGCGCCACCGATGAGGGCGTGCAACTGGTTCGAGCGGTAACGCCAAACCCACTTACATTGCAGCAGGTGTCCGAAGTGTTACAACGGCTGCTTCGCGAAGATGTGCCCATCAGGCAGCTTCCTCTCATACTGGAATCGCTCGCGAAGTGGGGAGCCACTGTTAAGAACCCCCAGTATCTTGCGGAGCGTTGCCGTCGCGACCTGGCCGCGGTCATCTGCGGTCGCATCGCTCCCGCGCCCGGTGAGTTACATTTCTACACGTTGGCTCCGGAGTTTGAGGACCTTGTCCGGTCGGGCGTGGAAGAGACGCTTGAGGGGCAATCGGTCGCGCTCTCTCTGGAAGATCGCCGCAGCATCAACGCGGCGTGCCGGGCTGGCATCAATCTCGCACTGCATGGTCGGTCGCCGCCGGTGCTGCTCGTTGAGAACGCGGCGTTACGTAGACCCATTCGGTCGGTGCTTGAGCGAGAAATGCCGGACCTTGTTGTATTATGTTATGAAGAGATTCCACGCGATGTGCTCACGAAGACGCTCGGAGTGATCGGGCTTTCCCCGGCCTCCCCTGAGGCAGAGAGCACCTAGGTTTAACGGTGCTCGCCTCCGCGTGATTGCACAGGCCGAGCTGCCCATGAAGCCTTGAGAAGCCAGAGCTTGAGAGCACCCGAGTTAATTTACAATGCGGCTGGGCGTTGCAGTCTTGCTGTAGGCCCGTTGAATCACTGGCGGCCGCCGGTCAATCGCGGCCAGTGGTCAAGCGCGAAGCACTCGCCAACACTTTTACTTGGTGGCGTCCCACACGCGCCACGCTGCGGCTGTCCACGGATACCGCACCATCACCGCGGCACTTTCGCTGCGAGCGCGGTCAGCGTCCGGCTCGTCATGCGCGGCCGCTAGAGTGTCGTCGGCCTCCAGCGAGAGCCGCTTAGCTTTCTCACGGGCGACTTCATCCACCCAACTTAACTGCTGTGTAAACGCACCGGGCGAGGGGAGGTCATGACCCAGGCCTTCGATGTCAAATAGTCTCGCATTCAGTTTCTCACGCTGATAAAACAAAACTCCGGCAGTTACGGGGGCTCGGTTAAAATCGTTCGAGCCGGTCACCGCCGCGATCCGATGCTGGAGCAGTTGCGTCCAACGACTGCCCACCGGCTTGGAGAACTCAGCGGGCCACACTTTGTTACCTTGGCCAGATGGTAAGTTTTCATACCAGTTAATTCCCACGATGCAGATCGCACCGCGGTAGATATCAGGAAAACAGTTAATCGATTCCGAAGCCATCTTGCCCCCGCCCGAAACCCCGGAGACGTAGATCCGATCGGGGTCGATGCTCCAGCGGCGTCGAGCCGTGCTGACAGCGTCAAGGCCGAGCTGAAGCCGCTCTGTCGCGAATCGGTTGTTGCCCGCCGCCGCGGGCGAGATGCAGATAAAACCAAGCTCATCAAGCCCTTCCCACATCGCACGCGGCGGACGACCCGAGGGCGCAGGGTCGATGTAGACGAGCAATCCGCAGGGTTGCCGTTGATTGTAACTTTGGGGAACGCGTGCGAAGAATGTTTCTTCCTGCAGCACGCGTGCGGTGGGGCTGTATTTAATGATCGGACTGGATCCGATGCGGGAACGAATGGTCTGCGCATCAAGTTGAATCGCGCTGAACTGATACGGTTTGGGTAGCGGAAAGACCTCGCCGCGGGGCTCATTGGTTACGACGGCTTGATCGAGATCGCCGCTGAATCCAACACCATCGGTGATGAGCGTGCTCAGTAGTTTATCGAGGAGCCGCGGCTTGAGTAGCGCGTGACGCGGCTTCTCTGGTGCTGGCAATCTTGAGCCCGCGTCATCTTTCTCGGTAGATTTTGTTGTAGCAGAGATGAACTCATCGGCGCGATACACCCCATCGGGCGATTGCGAGATCGCGATTGACCGCGACCCGGCCGGGCCATCAATATGAATGAAACAGAGGGGGGTTGAGCTTGGCGCGGTCAGGGCATCGGATGATCCGTGCCGATTGCGATCGGCTTGGTTGTTTGCGACGGCCGTGTCAACGCAAGCGCACAGCTCGGTGATCTGCGCAGGCTTTAGTTGAGCCAGCTCACCGCGGATTCGCCGGACCATAAGCGGCTGATCCTTGTTGAGCTCCTGCGGGGGTAGTGCGTCGCGGGTGATGCTTACGCGCTGCTTGGGTTTGCGGGCCAGATCAAAGATACCGTCGGCCCGGGCGCTGGCGCTCCCAATCAAAATAGTTAACACTATTGTGCGAGGCCACGATAGTAAGTGGTGATGAGCCATGGCAGTTGATCGTAAGCCATCGAGGGAATCTGAGCGGGAATGGGGGTAGCAGAAAGTGGTCAAGTTCGCGGCACAAGCGCTCGCACGATGAGCTGTGACGAGGGCAGAGCGTGGGCGGGAAGTTGGAACTGACACCAGGGCAGGGGGACGGCTCGCGCTGCATGCGCGTGGCTGAAGTGTCGGCATCGTGATTGGCAGCCGCGAGTATCCTGCCGCACCACCCTGAGGCGATGCTGGTCAGCGGTCCAACGCGCCGTCCACCGCCTCTTCACCGCTGCAACGTCCAAGAATCAAATGTGACTATTTTCAAGAAAATCGAGTAAAAGGCTTGCAGATAGGTGAAGTATCGTGTATACTGATGCCTCAGCGAAGCAGAGACAAGACGGGCCGAAAGCTGGCCCGGGACAACTCAGAACCGTGTCTTTAATGGTTTGGAGTTTGGATCGGGTCAAAGACCAATCATCTCAGTGGTTTCGCTTAAATCCCTCATCTGAATATTGTTAGTGCCTGGCAGAAACTTAACTTGTTATGTGGTCGTTGTTCGTCCATTGATTCGCTTCACCAAGCCACGCCTTTCATCCTGTAAGCCGGGGACTTTCTCGCAGAGGTTATGGGCTACGGGTCGAACTTTCACTTTCCTGATTTGGACCGTCAAGCCGGAAACCTTAAGATGGTAACGTGAAGATGGTAAC
>CAYVFW010000051.1:6697-8654 GCA_964450325.1 uncultured Phycisphaeraceae bacterium
AACCTTAAGATGGTAACGTGAAGATGGTAACGTTAAGACGGTAACGTGAAGATGGTAACGTTTACCCGATAACAGAAGCTGGTAACGTAAGTTAGTATTTATCTGCGGCCGCGTCCGAAAGGGCCCGCCCGCTGGCTTTGATCGAATGATGGTACTAAAGGTTATGTTGGATGGGTATCACTCAAGTGATGACCACCCGGCCAAAGTAAGTCGCTGATCCACGCGAGTGGCCTACACCGTAAGCGACGCGCCCTGTAAGTGAGTTGTGAAGCAATCGTGGTAGTCCGCTCGCTTCACATCGGCGTTGGTGCCGGGCATCGGTCCGGAACGAATCTCTCGTAGTTATTCAGGTTTTTCTCGATTTCACTCGTTCGGTAACTTAGGTTTATTACTGCGGATGTCGCTCGCGCCCGGTGAGTCATCGGGGCGTGACTGCGGAGGGTGCGCGCCCTTCGAAGGGTAACTCCAACCGTCTCCTCAAGGCGGTCGCCCTCGGTGGGCATGGAGAGCGACAGCCGCGGCTCGTAGGTAAAGAGACAAGACGGAAAGGTTGCTCCTCCCGTCATGAAGAATTTATTTCCCCCCACTGGCTTCACCGCGACTTTAGCGCTCGCCGCCTCAGCGATCACCATCACTACCCCCACTACCGCCACAGCGGAGACCTATACACGCCTGGCCTTCCAAGTGAGCCGCGACGGAACGGCTTGGTCAAACACACTTTCGTTTGACCCCGGACAAACCGGGTCCAGCAGAATTCTGGTTCGCTCGCTGCTTTCATGGGTGAACGATGATCCGCAGCTTTCGACCATCGGACTGGCATCATTGACCTTTCAGCCGGTGGTCGAGGGAGCCCGCATCAGCGATTCAATCGCCTCTTTCGCCAACCAAGGTAATAACAGCAACGGTGGCGGAGTCATACTTGATGCCTCGCCGCTCGATGGTCCCTTTGGCCGTCCGCAGCCGTTCGCCGCGACCGGACCCGCAGGGATTCATTCGTACGTCGCTCATCGCCACACCGGCGGTTCGGGTGGATCACCCCCAGGTCGATTCTTTCGCATCGCTCGCAATGATGTGGTGAGGTGGATGGGCACCGGTCCGACGAGTGGCACGGCCGCCGTGAACAACTTTAATGGCTCAGGCGGAGTCGCCTCAGTTCAGAAGGCCGCCCGGTTTAACGGACCCAATGACCCGGTGTTTAACGGCTCGATCATCGATATTAACGTCTTCCAGTTCGCAATCGACATCGCGTCGATGGGTATCGGTGAGCGGGTTGGACTTACGATTGGTGCACCGCTCACGGGAATGAGCCTGGACCCCGCCACCGGCCTTCGTTCCGCGATGTGGTTTGCCGATTCAACCGATGACTTTGGCCGCAACCGAACTGCCGTCCGAGTTGAGACCGCATCGGTAGAGATCATCCCAGCACCCGCCGCGTTAACGATTGCGGGCCTTGCCGGAATGTTTAGCAGTCGCCGACGCCGGCTCACCAGCTCGCCAGCGTAATGAAACAAACGCCTCGCCCTTGGCTACACCGATCCAACGGCCCGAGTAAACGAAAGTTTATTCCGGCTGATTCCGCCCGCGATAGCTTCCTGTGGACCTTACACCCGGACCTGAGAGACTCGGGAACGTAAGGCACCCAACCACGGGAAGTTCAGTTTGGTTTGGGACAAGACGCCGCGACATGCCTGAAAGGGCTTGATCCGCGGTTTTCCTCGAATGTCCGTTGCCGCTTGTAGACCACCACGCGTCTGACCCGCGCGAAACAAATGGCAACGGACTAACAGCCCTCGCTCGACTGACCCTTGAGCAAGTGCTTTCCGCCCGCGATAGCTTCCTGTGGGCCTTACACCCGGACCTGAGAGACTCGGGAACGTAAGGCACCCAAACCACAGGAAGTTTAGTTTGGTTTGGGACAAGACGCCGCGACATGCCTGAAAGGGCTTGATCCGCGGTT
>CAYVFW010000051.1:8754-17654 GCA_964450325.1 uncultured Phycisphaeraceae bacterium
AGTTTGGTTTGGGACAAGACGCCGCGACATGCCTGAAAGGGCTTGATCCGCGGTTTTCCTCGAATGTCCGTTGCCACTTGTAGACTAAAGCGCGTCTGACCCACGCGAAACAAATGGTAACGGACTGACAGCCCTCGCTCGACTGACCCTTGAGCAAGCGCTTTGTGCCCGCGATAACTTCCTGCGGGCCTTACCCCCGGACCTGAGAGATTCGATGAATATAAGGTACCCAATCGATGAGATTATGAGCCGCAATCTTGGAAAGTAGATCGCTTAGAGGGCGTTCGCCGCAGAGATTCGTTCGGGCGAATGTAAGTTGCTACGAGCCGCCAACTCTGCCACTCCGCTGGCCTGGGCGGTTCGGCGGGCGACTGGGGTCGCGATCCCCCAGCGCGATAACGGTGCGTTAGTTTTCAAAATTAAACTTGTGTTTGAGTAGACGGTTGAGTATACTGTTTTGAGAGGAGTAGAGAGAATGAGTAAGTTCCGCAAGCATCTTGAACGCGTTAGCACTGCGATTGAGCAGTGGGCAAGCCGCATCGCCTCCGCCGCCAACCAGGCGGCCGTAAGTTGGCTGGTTCAGCCAGCGGTCGAATATTGGCGATGGTTACTCACACTCCGGGCTGCGGTCGCTCTGCTGCCGGGCACTGTTGACCGCAAGAATCTTGAAGACTGAGCATTGCCAAAGCGAACCGCGGAACGGTTCTTATTCAGCTCCAAAGTGGGAAGGGCCCCTAGAACACGGTCGCGAGCCTCTGCCCGATAACCTCCTATTCGCGCAGAGTGACTCTTCCGAACGTTTTGCGAGTGCAAGGTTCGGGAAAGCGGAACGCACATTGAGGAAAGCGGCGAGCAAATAGCCTCATCGGCGCAGGGTGGGGTGCTCGCGGGATCTGTGACTCTGCCATGTGGATAGGGAGCTTTATGAGTTTGACCGACATAATTAAATGGACCTTTGTGCGTCGCCCCTTGCTTGCAATAGCGGCCGCGAGTTGTCTAATATTAACCTCTCGCGCGATGGCCATGGCGGATACGCCGGAGATCGAACCCAACGAATCAAAGGGTGCCGCGACTGTGGCTTCCAACGGGGGGGCGGGGCTTGTGTCTCTGGACACGCTTAGCGGAACAACCAAAGGGTCGGGTGGTGTTGGCGAACTTTCAGTAGACTACTTTCGGGTGCTCACCGCCGGGTCGCCCGTTTCCGTTTACCAGTATCAGCTTATACTTACATCGGCTACTCCTGGGCACACGCTGACGCTGCGCGGCCGATCGCAGGCGCTGGGTATCGTCGATGTTGCCTCAGATATTACGTTTCAGATCGGCGCGATCAGCAGCCCGGGCAATCCTCAAGATTCGCGGATGATCAAGTGGTACGGCTTCGGATTGTCCGAGGAAGTTTACATCAGTGTTGCTGGCACCGCTGGCACTACCGCGCCGTACAGCGTTCAACTTAAGCGAACGGTCGTGGTGCCGACAGTCTTGGCAGGGACCGTTTATGAGGGGACGGTTGTCACTTCGCGCGGAGCTGGCAATTTTAATGATATTGATCTTTGGATCTACAACTCATCGCCCGCCAGCATACCTGGTTACGGGAATGATCAGCCCAACACGCTTTCTCGCACCTATACACCCGGTGTGTATTACATTGCCATCAGTGATGCGAACGTCGGCAATAACCTCGCGAGCCCGGTAGATGATACATTTCGCAACGGTAACGTTCTTGACTTTGACAAAAGCATCGCCTGCGCGAGCCCCGCTGTCAACTTGAATATGGCGGCAAAAGCGGTGAGTGCCGCGGGAAGCGCGTCGGGAGGTGGGACCAAGTCGAATCCGTTTGATATCCTCTGGTATTGTTTTAACGTGGTGCCTAACTCGATCCTCACCGTTCCACAGGGGAGCGCAGAGGCATCGCCGTTGATAGCCACCAACTGCGGCGAAGATGAGATTTGCTTTGAAGTCTCCGCAGTGCGAGGAACCAACCCAACGAGTAGTAACCTGACTGTCACGATGAACTTGGCGGCCATCGGTGGGCCGTCGTCGGTCACACTCGTCGATGACGGCATAGGCTGCGACCGCCGAAGCGGCGATAACATATTCGTAGTGCGATTTACCATTCCTTCCTTCGCCGCGCCCGGTATCTATACGTTGCCTTTCGTAATCCGAGACGAGCAGGGCAGATCGTTCCAAGGCGTTCTCCAGAACTTCAGGGTGCTCGAATGTCAGCTTGGTCGGCCGCCGAACGACGAATGTTTAGACGCTACTCTCGTTGGTTCCCTCCCGGCTTCATTCGCGGGATACACCATCAATGCAAATCTCGATAGCAGCCCCGACTGCACCCCGGGCGGCGATCCGCAGTCGAACGGAGTTTGGTATAAGTTTACGGGGAACGGGCGGCGGGTTACGGCCAAAACGTGCGCGGGCAGGCCATACTTTGATAGTGTAATTAATGTCTATTGCGGCGCGGATGGGTGCCAGCGGTTGCAGTGCGTTGCCACCGGCGACGATGAATGCGGCCCAAGGTCAATGGTGACTTGGTGCACTGAGTTTGGTGCGCCCTATTTCATTCTTGTTCGTGGCAAGCTCGCGAACGATCAGGGTACATTCGTGCTCGATATCAGCGACAACGGCACCATCTGCACCGACGCGGTTGCCTGCCTTCCTCGCGGAGCATGTTGCATCGACGCGGAGTGCGTGCAGACCACACGCCCGATCTGCAACCTTCTTAATGGCACTTACCTCGGCGACGACCAACCCTGCACGGTCGTTGTCGCTTCGACACTCTACACCTCGGCCCACTTATTCCCCGTGGCCATCCCTGACGGCCTCGCCAGCGGCACTTCGGTTTCCATCACCATACCCCCGACTTCGAATACGGTTTCGACGCTAGTCGTGGGGGTGGGCTTGGAACATACACGCATCGGCGACCTCACCGCTGAACTCATCCATAACTCAACTACGGTCACGCTCTTAAGCCGAGTGGGGCGCACGGGAAGTGGCGTTGGGGATACCTCAAACGTCAATGGCGAATACTGCTTCGTGATCGGCGCTCAGGACCTGTGGGCCAGAGCCGCGGCGTTGGGCGATGCCCAAACCGTGCCACCCGGCTTCTTCAGCCCCTCGCGTGCTACCGATGGAGCGGCGCCGACACCGGATCTGAGCATCTTTAACGGAGTAAACTTTACGGGTATCTGGACCCTCCGGGTGCGCGATACCGAACGTGGCGATATCGGCCGCATATCAAGTTTTAAGTTAAAGGCTTTAAGTGACCGCGACGTATGCAATCCATGCTCACCATGCGCGGCCGACTACAACCAAGATGGCGGGGTTGATGGCGATGATGTGGCCGCGTTCTTCCTTGACTGGCAAGTGGCTCAGCCGTGCGCCGACGTGAATCGGGACGGCGGAATTGACGGCGCCGATGTTGAGCTATTCTTCCTAACCTGGACATCAGGCGGCTGTTAGGTTCTCGAAGATCACATTATCTGGACCTTAAAGGACGCTTACAGACCCCTTAGGGGTTTGCTGGTTGAAAACTTCTTCAATGGAATTCCATAGTTCTTATTGACAGCGACCCCCTGTTGACGTTATCTTATACGATGCTGCAATGGAATCTGAAGTGTTTCAAAACGCAATTTTAAGAATTGGTCGCTAGATTTTGTGGTCTGAGTGACAAATATCGCCCTGTTCTAAGCGTCATTGGGGCGAACTCGAGGGGATTGCACGTGTTCGGTGCGAGAGTTGTGCCTAATTTGTACTTGTATCTGCGCGAGTTCTTTGCGCAGTGATGTGTGTGTGTTGCGGTACTCCAACATTTTTTTCCTTCGCAGGAAAAAAGAGAGGGTTTATGAAGTTAACTCGTTCCATCCTGTCGGCTGCTCTCATCGCCGCGTGCGCTGGGTCGGCCATTGCTCAGCCCACCGTCGCTGAAGATTTCGGTACTTTCTCAAGCGCTCAGTTGCTTACTCGCGATGTGGGCCTAACCACTACGCAGATCCGTTGGTACAAAGTTACACTTCCCAGCCTTCCGGCGGCTGGCGGCGGATACTTGGACATCTGGACTGCGGCGAGCATCCCTGTGCTGGGCAACAATGATACTGAAATCGGCTTGTATCGCTCGACCGGAGCACTTGTTACCTTTGATGACGACGACAGCACGGGCTTGTACAGCGCGCTCTCGTACGGATCAAATGTCGCTATCTCTCGCCCCGCTCAGACCGGCGGCGTCATCTTCAACGGTCGCGATGGCGCGCTCGTTCCGGGCGAATATTACCTCGCTTTGGGCGTCTTCAACGTAACTTTCGGCTCAGCCGCGTTCAATGTCACGAGCGCGAGCACCTTCTCGGGCAACGCGCTTCTGAACTTGAATTTCTTTCCCAATGTCGAGCCGGTGGCCCCCAGTTGCACGGTAGCTGGTACTCCCAACCCAATCGGCAACTCAACCGGTGAACTCCTCACGCTCACCGTCAACGTCGCGCCGGGCCAGTTCCCAACTAGCACGGCTCATATCGTGACTGCTGATACCAGCTCGCTGGGCGACCCCGCCCCGCAGCCCGTTACCTTCGTAGAGTCAAGCCTCAACGTCTTTACGTACTCGCTCAATGTGGCTAACACGACGCCCGCGGGCACCTACCCAATCATTTCCACGGTAACCGAAACCTCGCCGCAGAACCGTTCGAGCACCTGCACCACCAATATTGTGGTCTCGGCTCCCACTAACCCCACCTGCACCTTTGCCGCCGCGCCAAACCTGATTGAAAGTGTCGATGGCGGTAGCGTCGCTCTCACCGTGAGAGTAACCCCAGGAGCCGCACCCTCCAGCGCGCCCCACACCGTGACCGTAGACACGAGCTCACTGGGCGACGCTTCGCCCCAGCCGGTGATGCTCACCGAAACCAGCACCAACGTCTTCACCTACACAGTTAACATCCCCGCTGGCCAGCCGGTTGGGGTCTTTACCCTTACTGCCGACGTGCTCGAGAGCGGCCCTCTTGCTCGCTTTACGAGCTGTAACACGACCGTTCGTATCGTTCAAATACCGGGCAACGATCTGATTGCGAACGCGGTGGAACTCTCGGTCGGCGCATCCGAAGCTGGCACCACCATCGATTCGTCGATTGACACGGGAAGCCCGGTTTGCAGCGGTCAGACCGTCAGCGCTGGCGGCGTGTGGTACTTCGCAGCGGGCACGGGTAACTCAATGACGGCTGCGCTCTGTGGTGGCCCCTCGTACGACAGCCGACTCAGCGTGTATTGCCAGCAAGGCGGACAGCTCACCTGCCTTGGCGGCAATGACGATTTCTGCGGCGTGCTCTCTAGCGTGACGTTCTGCTCGCAAGAAGGCGCAACATACTTCATTCTGGTCCATGGCTTCAGTGCGGCGACTGGTGATTTCCAGATCACCCTTTCCGACGATAGCGTGCCTTGCACCGCCAGCATTCAGTGCATCCCCACCGGGGCGTGCTGCTTGCCCGGCTCGTGCTCAATCATCACCTCAGACCTTTGTGCTGGCGCGGGCGGCACTTACAATGGTGACAACACCACGTGCGCAACTTTCAACGGCGTTGGCGAAGATCTCTTCGTCGCTGATCCGGCTCAGTTTCCCGTTGCCATCCCGGATCTGGGCGCCGCAGTCGCCACCTTGACGATTCCCGCGGGCAGCGGAACGTTGAATAACGTTGGGGTTCGCGTCGCGATGACCCACACCTTCTACGCCGACCTCATCGGTACGGTGAGCAACGGTTCGAACAGCGTTGTGCTGTTTAGCCGCCAAGGTGGGGCGTTCAACGCCATCGGCAACTACCTTTTCCATGACTTTGCAACCGCATCCCTTGCTACCAGCGGAGTTGATCTGGCCATCCCCGAGGGCAACTACCGTTCCTTCCAAACTCTCTCCGCGCTCAACGGTGTGGACGCGGCAGGCGACTGGACCTTGATTGTCAGCGACAACGCGGGTCTGGACGTTGGCAATCTTCTCGACTTCGCCTTCGTTCAGTTAGATGTGACCAGCAACTGCGCTGGCGGATGCCCGGCCTGCGCTGCTGATTACGACCTCTCTGGTGGCGTCGATGGCTCTGACGTTGAAGCCTTCTTCATCGACTGGTCTGGCTCAGCTCCCTGCGCTGACGTTGATCAGTCCGGCGGCGTCGACGGCTCCGACGTTGAGGCTTTCTTCATCATCTGGGGTGCAGGTGGCTGCTAAGTTGCCCATCCGAGGTAGAACTTGGATGTTCTCCTCGCGATAATATACAGGTATATCTGCGATCAAATATGCATGACCTGTGCATGACCTCATGCTCGAAAAACCCCGTGGCTGACCGCCGCGGGGTTTTAATTTGTGGGAAGGAAACGGGCTCAGCGAGGTGCGCTAAAAAATCCATCGCGCTCGTGTGCGTAGCTTCTCTTTGCGAGTCTATTCGTGCGGTGCGATGCGGAAGAGGTCAACACTCCGCAAAAGCAGACGGGTTCTTAGCGTGCCCCTACCCCTTATCCCGGCGCTTTAGCCCGGATCTACAGTTCAGCAACTTTGGCGATAGTTGACTTACTTATCGTAATATTACGATTGCGATCGGAGCGGCCCGGGTAACTCTTGTTTTCTTGCAGGATCTTTAAGGGAGTCGGCGAGCGGCTATGTGAAGTCTGTCGGAGGGGCTCGGGGCGTGCCACGGGAATTCCACCAGTGTAACCCACTCTTTAGTTAAGTGTGTGCCAAGATGTGTTGTGTTTTAGGAAAGTGAGGATCTGATGAAGTTAATTTTCGCCGCTGCTGCGGCCCTGCTCATTGCCTTTGGCGCACCGGCCTACGGTGTGGTCAACCCTGAAGTTGAGCCAAACAATGTTAAAGCAACCGCAACGCTTTGTAACAGCGGCGGGGTGGGGATGGATGCAGGTGACACTATCACCGGTGCCACCACCGGTACCAGCACCTCGATCGCGGGTATAAGCTCCGCCGACTATTTGCTGGTGCAGACTAAGGCTCGTCCGCTCGGAATCTATCGATACCGGCTCGCTTTTACCAGCGCCACAGCAGGCCACACCATCAGCATCCGCGGCCTTACGCAGTCCGCGGGGAATGTTAATGCTGGCACCGATGCGGGCGTTCAAACCCAGTCAACCGGAATCGTTCCCGGCTCTCGCACCGTGCAGTGGTACGGATTTGGCCGTCAGGAACGCATCTACGTGAAGCTCACGGGCCAAACATCGACCACCGCCGGGTACACCGGCGTGCTGTCGGTTGACATCGTAACTCCAGTGGATGTTCCAGGTATCGTCGACGGTACCGTTACAATTAAAGAGGGAGCCGGAACCTCAACCGGCGTCGATACCGACTTCATCGTCTACAACAGTTCGCTGGCCCCAGTCCCCAACTATCGTTGGGATAACCCCGATGCCACAGGGCTTACGGCCGAGTTTACGGCTGGAACCTATTTCGTCGTGTTTGGAACCTTCAACACGATGGACGATAAGCCAAGCGCCCCAGGCGATGCGAATCTGACTGCCTCGGTTCTGGATTTTCCCAACGCGCTCGTCAATACCTCGACTTCGAACGTGGCCAACCACGTCCTGTCCATCGTAACCGATGCGGGTGAGAGCATTACCGACTTTGCCCGCCCCGGTGCTTTCGATCTTAACTTCGCTCGTGTTGCCATGGCCATCAACACTATCTCGCTTCCGCCCAACTGCGTCGCGACGATCAGCCCCACCGACATCTTTAACGAGGGTGCTGGTGTCTATGACCTCAGCGTTACAATTAACCCAGGCCGCCGGCCCGCCAGCGTGAACCACGTTGTCAGCGTTGACCTGAGCTTGCTTGGGGACACTCGCCCCCAGCCTGTCATCCTTAATCAAACGTCTGCAACCACGTTTAGCATCTCCGGTGTCGTCGCGGACAACACCACCCCCGGCCCATACCAGTTGACAGTTACTGTTCAGGAAACGGCTCCGCTTAGTCGTTCATCAACCTGCTTGGTAAACCTCACTGTTGTCAGTCCCCCCACCGGCGCGTGCTGCACCGAGGACGGCTGCTTAATCGCGACAGAACGTAACTGCATCAACCAGGGTGGAATCTACCAAGGCAACGGAGCTTTGTGCGGAGGCTGCACCTGTGCGAGCACCAACCCTCCTGAGAACGACCTCTGCTCGGGTGCCATTCTTATTCCCCCGGGCGGCTTCGCCGTCGGGAACACCTGTGCTGCTTCTACTCAGAATGTCCCGACCTGCCAGGGTCAGACCAGCGGCAGCGGCGGCCTCTGGTACAAGTTCATTGGTACCGGCACCAATGTCGCGATCGACACCTGTGCCTCACCGACCAACACTCGTTTCAACACCCGCATCTCCGTCTTCTGTGGCGTCTGCGATGACTTCACTTGTGTAGCGGGAAATGATAACGGTTGCGGTCAGCAGTCGTCGGTCGCCGTCTGCACCCAGCTTGGGGCTGAATATTACGTTCTCGTCCATGGCAATGCTGCTAATGGCGACTTTGTCGTTAGTTTGTCCGATAGCGGCGCGGCCTGCGATCCAGTCGTCTTCTGCATTCCCACCGGCGGTTGCTGTCTCGCAACCGAATGCCAAGACGTCACGGCCGAACGTTGCATTGCATTGGGCGGAACGTTCTTAGGGCTGGGCGCTCCCTGCGTGACCCGCACCCAGAACCCGCGCTTTGTTTCAGTTGATGTTCCTGTCGCGATCACCGACAACACAATTTCTGTCGTAAGCATTACAGTTCCGGCCGGAAGCGGAACCATCGAAGGTAGCCTGGTGATGTCGATGAACGTAAACCACACCTTTGTTGGCGACTTGGTCGGCACCATCAGCAACGGCTCGGTGTCTGCGGTGCTGTTCACACGCGAAGGGGGTGGAGCCAACCTTATCGGGGAATACGTATTCACCGACTCAGCTTCAAC
>CAYVFW010000052.1:0-17605 GCA_964450325.1 uncultured Phycisphaeraceae bacterium
GATCACCGCCGCCACCACCTCCGCCGATACTTACTTCGGGCAGTGGCTTTAGGGCCTTAAGGGAGAGGGAGATGCGACGATTCTGTTCGTCAATCTTGATGACCTTGACCCGGACGACTTCGTCAACCTTGACGATGTCATCAACTTTGTTGACGCGGCGGTGATCAAGTTCGCTGATGTGAATCAGACCTTCGATGCCCGGGGCGAGTTCTACGAACGCACCGAACTCGAGGATCTTGGTCACCTTGCCAGTGAGCTCGGCACTCTCTTGGATCTTTTCGGTCGCGGTGACGAACGGATCGCCGTGTACTTGCTTCAAGCCAAGCGCAATGCGATTGTTGTCGATTTCGATCTTGAGAATCTTAACTTGGAGGCGCTGACCCTCTTTGACGTACTTCTCGATAAACTTCTCGCCAAAGCCGGGGCGATCGTAAGTTAAGTCGTTGGAGTGGATGAGGCCGTCAAGCCCGCCGATATCGACGAAGGCTCCGAACGGCATGATCTTGCGAACGGTGCCTTCGAGCGTCTGGCCTTCTGTGAGCGTTGCCCGCAGTTTCTCGGCCTGAGCCTGGCGCTCTTCATCAAGGATGTCGCGACGCGAGAGCACGATGTTGCCTCGGCCCGTGCGCTCAACACGCACCACGCGGCAGGTTAGCCGCTGACCGACGAACACCGCAAGATCAGGAATGCGCTCAATCGCAACCTGGCTGGCGGGCATAAACGCGGCATGGTCCGCGAGTTGGCACTCAAGCCCGCCCTTGCTTACGCCTGTCACCAGGGCTTGGACTGTCTGACCGGGCTCAAGCCCTTCCCACGCGGCCTTCTGTACTGAACCGGGGCGAGAGCAGATGAAAAGATTCTCGCCGGACTCAAACTTATCAATTACGACTTCTAACTGCTCGTCTACTTTGGGCAGATTTTCTTCGGTGAACTGAAGACGGGGAATAATTCCCAGTTCCTTGGGTCCGAACTCGAGAAATATATCGGTGGGGCCGACCGAAACCACTCGGCCAGTCCGGTGTTCGCGGCCCGCGCTGACGACACGAGGACCGCGCGTGCCAGCCGCACGAGCGTTGACGGCGGTCTGAGGACGGGGATCATGCTTGACCGGAGGGGGCGCGGCCATTTCCTTATTCATCGCGGCGTCAATCTCAGCGATCAACTCGGCGCTGATCCGGCTGCCCTCGGCGGCTTGAGCCACTGGGGACGGAGCCTCGGCAGCGACCTTACTCGGAGCTGGAGTGCCCGAAACAGCACCCGCGCTTGGGCCTGCTGCTGCAGGCGCGGCCGCAACGGGGGCCGACGCGTTTGGCGTCGCTTCGGATGGCGTGGCCGAAACTGGCGTGGTTGTTGCCGGAGCGGCGGAAGACGAAGGATTAAAAGCGTTCATGTGTCGCGTACCAGAATGAGGTCGGCGGGTCAGGATCGATGCTCACCAGCGGGCCGTAACCTCACTTTCCGCTGGGTCGGGATAGTAGGAAGGGTTGGGCTGGTGAGAGTGAGGGTTTATCTGCAGGTCAAGCGGGGTGATGCCCTCCTCAAACGCGGACCTTGGGTTGAGGTCCAGTAACGATGAAGTACCTGCAAATCGGCCCTGCGCCAGGCCCGGAGACCGTCGCACCTAAGCTCCAACAAAAAAATGCGTCTTTTAAGGACGCACTTTCAGGTCATTTCAACTTGTAGGCCCAGCAAGTGGGTCTGTCGGCGAGAACTCACGAATCGACGTGCTCACGCAGCGAAACAGAGATCGGGAGTCGGAAACCGATAAATTACTTATCGACTGCGCGGCCTACCGCATCCTTGGTGTTATCGCTGGATTCCTGCAAATCCTTGCCCGCACCCTTTACTGCGTTGCAAGCAACGAGCGGGCCGAATGCAAGAGCCGTCACGGGGATGAGGATCATCGCAAGGCGAAGGGAGAGGGAGGGGCGGACGGTTGAAAGTGCTTTGGTAGTGTTCGACATAAAAAGTTGTTCCTTGAAAAATTTGCTCTCTAACTACATTTACCTATTAGGAGGCTCACATTTACCCAGCCAAGAGTGTGGGTGAGAAATTCTTGATCTCAGCGCCATTGGTCCATGACCAAGGCGGAGGATGATCTCGGTCAATCTGGTTCGCCCGCAATGCTTCTATGAGCTAACGAAAGTTTCAGCACGGGCTGCGTCAGCTGTGGGCATGAGTGACATCTGGACGGGGGATGTGAGCGAGAGTTGAGGGCCGCATCGCTGCGGCGGGTAGGTTGAATTTTGACAGCAACACCGCACAACGCCGAAAGCGGTTATTGACGGACTGACTGCGTGTCTCGGGCGAGCTGAATGAGTGCTAAGAAATTAACCAAGTGGGATCAGTTCACGCGGAAGGTGTCGCGCCTACCCGCTCTTGCCGCAGCGGCGGCCGTGGGTGAAGACGCCGTGCATGCTGGCGATTCTCAGAGTATCGAGGCGCATGTGGAGCTTCTGACTGAACTAATGACGCGCGGGGCGGTTCGGAGTTGGGGCTTGCAGAGGTGGTGCAAACCCGGGACATCGCTCGACGCTGCGGCGCGGTTGGCTGATCAGGGCTTGTTGCGATGCAAGTTATTGCTTGCGGGAGCAGAAGGCGAGTACGTCAAGCGAAGGACGCAATCGCAGGCGGCAGCGGGGCTTATCTCGATTTGGATGAAGCTGAGCGAACAGACGCGCCGGGAAGTCGCTGCGATGTCGAGCGAGGTGCTGGATGGTGCGTTGGCTATCTGCTTTAACGGCGGGCCAGCGGGGCGGGAGGCCGCGGCGTGCGCCATGCCACGTTTTACGGACCCGATTTTGTGGTCGCGGCTGGGAGAAGCGATGGCCGACCCCGATGCACTTGTGCAAGCCCGTGGGATTGATTCGTTAGGCAGGATCTGTGAACAGCGGCCAAGAGCGCGGGCGCGCGCTTTGCTCGTTCAGCTATGTTATGGTGTTCTTCAATCAGGCCCCGCGTCGGCTCCTTCAAAGCGAGCGGCGGCGATGGGGCTATTTACCATGAGATGCCAGCCACCCGTGACCGATATAAGCGAGGGGGCAATCTCTATCATTCAGAGCACGCTGAGGTTTGGTTCGGGGGCATCTGTGTGCGGCGCGGCGGTGCACTGGCTGATAGATCCGCGGATGGCGCGTGCGGCGGAGGCCTGCATGGCCCGTACCGAGCGAGCCGAGGAGCGGGCGGCGGTGCTGGAGCGCTGGCACCTGATGCTACGTCCGCGACGAGCCAGCGCGGTCGCGAGCTTGAAGGGGACGGCGAGTCGCGAATATAATATTACATTGAAGACCAAGGCAAGGGGGCGGCCCGTTATCGGTGGGCGGGGGCCATTGCCCCCCGGCGGCCTGGGGTCTCTGCGTTCAGTGCCCGCGAGTATCGGCCTCCTTGGGCTGGTGGGCGGATTAAGCGGGCCGAGCCGGGAGCACTTGTTAACATTAACGCTGGGCAATGGTGACCGCGCGGTGAGAACGCTCGCAATGACCAAGGCGCCTATCAGGCTGCTTGCGGACTTTGCTTTCGATGCGGACCCAGGGATTGCCGCGGGCGCTGCGGCGCGATGGTTGGAGACCCAGCCGCGGCGCGATCGGGGAAGTGGGAGCGCGGCTGACCGCAAACCAGCCGTGGCTGGTGATGATGAAACTTATATTACGATGGACGCGCTGGCCCGCTCGCCCCACCAGCGGGTGCGGGCCTTGACAGCGGCGAGGGGCTCCGGATTATCGCGGGTGAGCGTGAGCACCGAGGCGATGAACGCCGCGCAATTATTACGTTATGTTGAGGATTTGAAGCTAGAGGCCACGGCGGCAGCGCGGGCCGCGGCCGCGCTTACTGGGGCCATCAGATGCGCCGGTGCGGTTGAGGCAAAGCTGCTTCGTCGGGGAGCATTGATGGTTCTGCGCAAGAGCATCGAGGCGGGCCGGGATGAACGCGTGGTTGCGAACCTCGTCGAAGCGTGTACGTCGCGGATGGTGCTGACTGAGGGAAGTGGGGGCGAGGTCGTAAGTCTGCTCAGCGAGCTTAAGAATCCGGCGTACCACCAGAGAGTCCGGGCGAATGCACTGCGGGCGTTGGGAAGGTCGGATGCGAACGGTGCCATTCAAGGCTTAAGTCACATGCTCTCCGATCCGCGTCCGGTGCATCGGCTCTCTGCGGCATGGCTGGCCACGAGGTCTGCGGGGCTTTGGGTGGCGAGCGGCGATGAAGCCGCAGTGCGGGAGTGTAAGTTACAACTTACGCACCTTTCCGGCTTTCTCAGACCCGGAGTCCACGAGCCCGGGGACGCAGTGCCACGCGCCGAGGGAGACTACCCCCAAGGACAGCGTCTGCGGGCGAGAGCCTCGCACGCGGCAGTTCTGTGGAGTTTGCTCGGCGGCGAAGTTAAATCGCTGCCGCGCTTATCGCTAGCTGGCGCGGCGACCTCCGACGATAATTTGGAAGTAAGAGAAGCGAGGGATGCGGCATGACCAATGGATCGCCCAAAGCACTTACGATTCATGGAATCGGTGCTCAAACGGCCGCAGCCGGGAGCCCGGCAACTGGTAGGTCGATCGCGACGATCGCGATCTCTTGCGCCGGAACGACTTTTATTATTACGTTGACGATCGTTCTAATAGTCATTCGCTGTCGATCGCGAATGAAAAGATTGCTGCGCGACCCCGCCGCGTTTGCGAGGCGAGCGATGGCCGCATGAGCATCTTCTCAAAGCTCTATTGGTTATTCTATCGGCAAAGGGCACACTTACTAGACGATTGGACGCGGGCACAACGTCTGTTAAATTAGTAACCGCTGCCGCTGCGGCGATTCTGGTCGCCGAGGATTGCGCCGCCCAAGGCTCCAACGAGCGCGCCCGCCGCGGCTCCCTTCCCCATGTTGCCTGAAAGACTACCTAGGCCCAGACCTACCAACGCGCCCAACCCTGCGCCGGTAGCACCGCCTTGAAGAGCATTGTCGCAGCCGCTCACCGAAGCAAGCGAAGCCACGAGGATGGAGGCCAGAGCCAAGCGGGAAGCACCACTGCGACCGGCACCAAGGCGAGCTGAGACAAGGTGAGCTACGCCAGACAACGCGGTTGAATTAGTGCTGTATTGCATGACGAGAATTCCTTACTTAACGGCGGTATCATCCAATGTGCAGAACCTTGCGAACGATAGGACGCCCGCAACGGAGAAAAGTTCGCCGCTGGAAGCTAGCTGGATCCAAGTGAGACTTTTTAATCGGGGCGGAAAACTTTACGCCCTGATCGGAGAGCGTTCACACTATGAGCAATTTTACTCAAAGTGTGCTGATAACTAACAAAAACCATTAATGCCGCAGGTTCTCTTTTTCAATTTCGCTATCATTGCACGTCGTCACTGAGCGGCGCAGTCTTGGGTCGAGCCTGCGAAAATCACGAAGTTAGGATATTGGGCAGACAAACTTTTACGAAGCGCAAACTCAATGAGGTGCTGATCTGGGGATTGACGTTGGCTTGTGAGGCTTTGAAAAAAAAATGCACGCAGGTAACAAACTGGATGGACCCGCGTATCACCCGAACGCCATGGGGGTTCAGATTTCTCGAGGTAAATGGCGCGGGCGGGGATTCTCGGACCGCCCGTGCAATATATGGATACGGTGAGCGTTTGCTTCAGGATTTGGACCCGAGGTGGCGTAACAGGAAGTTCTCGGCGCGGCGCGTGTTCAACCTATGAACAGAAACACTTGGGAACACATAGGAATGCATCGGGAGGCGGAGCTTCGAGTCAGGTTGCCGATAACGTATGGCAAGAGGCAGATGTGATTAGTGACTTAGACCGTAATAAGAGCGATTCAACTGACGAGTCGCTAAAAAGAACTGGACTGAAGGAGTTGCTGAATATGGCTTTTATGAACAATCGGACTGTCGCCGCCTTGGTTTTATCCGCCCTCACGCTGGCCGCGGCGGCTGGGTTGGCCATGGCTCAGCCCGGCGGCGGCGGCGGTCGCGGAAGGGGCATGTTCGGGGGCGGTGAAAACATGATCCCTCCGGTCAGTTTGCGGCAGGTCGAACAGTTCTCAAAGATTGTGGGAATGACGGCCGATCAGAAAGAAGCCGCCGATGCGTTGCTTGAAGGATACTCCCAGCAGGCGGCAGTCGCGGCGAAGGCGATGCGTCAAGCCAGCGACAAAGCTCGTGAGTCGATGCGTGATGGAGGCCAGGCTGACCCTGCGGTATGGCAGGGCGTTCAAGACGCGATGACCACATTCCGCGATGAGCGAAAGAAGTTAGACGACGGGCTCATGAATGACATGAAGGCAATTCTCTCGCCCGAACAAGTCGAAAAGTGGCCCGCCGTCGAGCGTGCTCATCGGCGTGAGGGAACGCTGCGTTGGGGTCGTATGAGCGGCGAGCGAGTCGATCTTGTTGACCTCACGCAGAAGCAGACTCTGCCCGAGGAGAGCCGGGAGCAGGTGCTTCCGTTGTTGATTCAGTATGAGGAGGATCTTGATCGAGAACTTCTCCGACGCAATGAGCTGTATCAGACGTCCATGGAAAAGATGGGCGAGCTGCGGCGCAGGGGCGACATGGACGCCATGCAAGATATGATCGAGAAGGGCCGGGAGGCAGGTAAGCGGGTGCGAGAGTTGAATCGTAAGTATTTCCGTCAGATCATGGATTCCTTGCCCGAAGATAACAAAGCTCCTTTCCAAGTCGCGTTCAAAGAGGCAAGTTACCCTGATGTTTTCCGCAAGGGGTACGCGGGTAGGGTCGCCGAGGCGGCTGGTGCCATGGTTGATCTCTCAAGCGACCAGAAGGACAAGGTCGGCGAGATTGCTAAGAGGTATCAAACCGCCCTCGCACCCCTGAACGAAAAAACCGCCGTCGCTCAGGAAGAAAGCGAAGAGAAGTTTAATCTCCGGGAGATGGCTGGCCGTGGTTGGCGTCAAGAAGGGCCCGTCGCAGACCTCCGGCGCGAGCGTCGGGATCTCGATAGTAAGTTGATTGGTGAGATTAAGGGCGTGCTGAGCGAAGAGCAGGCGACCAGGTTGCCTGAACGGACGGAGGATGAGGAAGGCGCAGATCGCCAGAGGGGTCGAAACCGCGAGAACGCGGCTCGTCCCGCGGCCACCTGACCGCCGCGAGAAGACTCGTGCCAGCTTGCGGTTTGAGAGAATTCTCGAAACAAAAGCGAATGAAGGATCTTCCCATTTCCTGCGACTGGATGCGGCCTTCGCATTGATGTCGCAGCCGAAATGTTTGAAAGCGATGCGCGCGACCGACGGAAAGAGGTGGGTCCGCGCATCGTCATGCGCAGCCGTGGGCACGGCTGCGCAAAGGCAGCGGGTCACGATCTGTTTTGATGACGGCCATCAGCGTGCGAGCCTTTGGTCGCGTCGGGGCCGGAGATTACCGTCCTAACGGAGCCCTCAATGCTGTCACCTACTAAGGTTGCTCAACTTCGTCGGCTCAGGAGCTGCGTCGGGCGACTACTTTGCGCGCACCCAGCTGCGGTACTGTCGTTTGCAAGCGTCGCGGCAGTTTTTGCTCCCGTGCAGACTCACGCGCAACAAAGGATTTCTGTAAATCGCTCCATCGGTGGGCCCGGGGGCAGTGCTCTCTCCGTTATGGTTACGAAAATGGCAAGCGAGCGATACGCCCGCTTGCTGGGGTTTTCGGCCGAACAACTCGATCAGGTCGCGACTATTCAAGGCTTGCACGCCGCGGCGTTCCGCGAACGTCAGGACGCGACGCGAACCGCGATGCAGGAGCTTCAAAAGTTGAGCGAAGACTCGGGCGATTCCGACGTGTTTATGGAGAAAGTGTCGGGTATTCAGGGCGAGTATAGCAAAGCCACAAAGAAACTGGAAACGGAGTTCTTTGCAGACATTAAAGCGATGGCAAGCGCGGACCAGTTAGATCGTTGGACGAAGGTGGAGCGGACGCGACGGCGAGAGGTCGGCCTTCGGCCTGGCGGTGTGAGCGGTGAAAGTGTCGATCTGGTTGCGATCTGCGAGCGGCTTAAACTACGAGGCACAAGCGCGTCCGAAGTAATAGCGGCCCTTGATCAGTACGAGTTGAAACTGGACCGGCTTTTGGTGGCAAACGAGAGTGATGGAGATAATGCTGGGTTTGAGCCGGGCAAACCGATCGACGTTGAGAAATTAAGTAAAGCGATCAGTCAGGGCAAGGAGGCCGGGATGAAAATCCAAGACCTCAACCGCGACTCGGCGTGGAAGATCGACGCGCTCCTGCCGGAGTCTGATCGCGCAGCATTCGCCGAGGAAGTTAAGCGGGCGTCGTTTCCTTCGGTTTATAGATTCTCCAGCGCGTTCAAGCGGGGCACGGCGGCACAGGCTCTCACAGATTTAACCCCTCAGCAGCGAGAGAAAATTGACCAAGCGGTGGCGGAGTACAAGCGATCAGTTGGAACGATAAATGCAGCATGGGCCAAGGCTATAGAGGCGGCCGAGGCGAGCGGACATACCGGGGCCATGAGTGTCGCGGGTGGCGAACGCGTCGTGATGTCAATGGGCGAGGATTCACCGGAGTTGAAGGATGCTCGCAAAGCGCGACGCGAACTCGATGAGCGGCTGCAAAAAGGAGTGAACTCGGTGCTATCCGCGGAGCAGGCTGAAAAGTTGCCCGAGATCGGCGGGAATGAGGCCGGTGGTGAGGGCCATGGCTCGGCAGTTCGCCCGGGTGAACGGCAGATCATGATCCGGCGTTCTGAGTAGGCGATTCGTGCCCGAATACCCAGCCCGAGTGCCAGAGAGCGGGGCCACCGTGCGAACAAACCACAGCGGCTACTCCTGCGTATCAAAAAGTGGTTCCCCTCGCCCTTTGGTGGCTTGAGCTGTTGGGTGGTCTTGGTTCACTTAGCGAGCAGACTTGAAATGTAGATTTGGGAGCGGAAGTGGTTGCGGGGTTTGGGCGAAGTTCCTCTTTAGGAAGACTGGACGCGGGAAAATGGAGACGATGCCGCTTAGTTTGGAAAATGGAACTTTGAGTTTCTCGTAGGCGGTGTGCTGCTTGCTTGCTTTGCGCAGGTAAGATTATGACTATCGGCCTCTCGTCGGAATGGACCTACCAGGAGTTTTGCGCAATGACTCGTCTTATTGAATCACCCTTAAATGGCTGTTATCTGAGTTTCCGGGCGGGGCTGGCTTCGCTGGGCAAGCGGGTGCTGTGGGTCCTGGCCGTAGCAGCATTATTCGTTGTCGTGCAACCGGCGCGGGCACAGTTTGGTATGATGAACAACGCGCAGATGATGCAAGACACCATCACGAGACGTGGCTTGGATCGCTACTGCAAGTTGTTGGGGTTGGATAAGGATCAGAAGGACGCGGCGAAGGCGCTTTTTGAGGGCCAGCAGACCGAGACTGCGACCCTCCAGAAAGAAACCGCGGAGAAGATGAAGGAGCTTGGAGAGAAGGCGCGCGAGAATAGCGATTTTTCGGTGTACCAGACCGAGATGCCCGCAATGATGAAGGCGATGGCGGAGAAGGGTGAAAAGCTTGAGGAGAGTTTCTTCGCCGATCTCAAGGCGTTATGTAATGATGAGCAACTAGCGAACTGGGACACGGTCACTCGCTTCCGTCGGCGTGAAAAAGCCATGCGGTTTGGTTTTGTGAGCGGTTCAGCGGTTGATATGATCGCTGTCACGGAAAAGGTTAAGCCCGCCACGGAGAGCGTTTCCGACCTCAAGGATACCCTTTTGCAGTACGAGCTTGAGGTCGATAAACTGCTCGTCGAGTTTGAACGCGTCGGCAAGGAATCGCAGAAGGACATGTTCGAGGGCGGGGCGATGTTCGATATGACCAAGATCGAATCGATGATGCGGAAGTTTTATGATGCGGGTGCGCTCGTGCGGGATGTGAATCGTAAGTACGAACGCCAGATCGCTCCGCTGCTGAGCGAGGAAGAGCGAACCAAGCTCGATCTGGAAGTAAAACGCCGCAGTCACCCGAAGATCTACAAGGCATCGCGGCCTCAACAGCTGTTTGACGCGGCCATGGGGTTGGCCGATCTTACCGCCGAGCAAAGGGAACAGCTCGTGGTGCTACGCGAGGGCTATAACCGCGAGGCCTCGCCAATTAACGAGCGCTGGGCGAAGGCCGCTGAAGAAAAGGAAGAAAAGGCAGGCGGTACTGTAATGGTAATGATTCAGGGCTTCCAGATGCAGGGTGGCGGCGCGGACGACCCGGTGAAAACCGCTCGCGAGTCACGGAAAGAAGTCGACGACAAGACAAAGGACCGCATCGAAGCAGTCCTGACGAAGGAGCAGGTAGCGAAGCTGCCCGCGAAGAAGACGGAAGAGTTTAATCCGATGGCCGACTTTATGTTCTCCGACGATGAGGGGGAAGAAGGGGCGACGGAAAGTAAGTAGGCAATCCTCAAATGGTGATGCCTGCTTCGCGAGGTAGTTCTGGTACATCGTGGACGGCAGGATGGTGGGTTGATCCTTCGACCTGCCCGCCGGTTTGAGCGAATCTTCAGGCGAGCTGGACCATTGCGCGCCTGCGGACCGCGTTTAAGCGGGTTTTGGCACATGTGCTGGTCGTGAGGGCGTCCGGGGCTGACGATGAGATGTGAGAACGCGGGTGAAGGTGGCGAGCTTGGCGAGCGTGGAGGAAATACCCGGTGTAGAAATAATTTGTGGGTTAGTGCGTTCTACAGTTGAACCGAATTACAATGCCAATCAACAGTGGATCACCACCGGTTCCCGCTCGAACAGATGTCGCCCTAGAAGGCCACCGCGCTGTAGGATCCCTTGGGAACGAGGAGGGTCACAAGTCTGTTGAACGACCGCCCACGCTTGAGCCGCAGGTTTCCGAATCGGGACGGGCGGCGGCCACGCCAGGTGAGGGCGCGGAGCCATCACCGCTGACGGTGCGTCCCATCGCCGATGCCGCGGTAGCTGCCCTCATTGAACCTGAGCAGGCGGTGCGGTTGCAAGCCATTCCGTACGGGCGGTCTGGGCAGCGGATTCTGGTTGCGATGTTACGTTGCGACGACTACGCGGCGATCGACGAGGTGGCGGTATGTGCCGGCAGGCCCGTGCGGGCGGTTTTTGTAAACCGCGAGGTGTTTACCGACCTCATGCGTGAGTTGTACGGCGTTACGGCGGCACAGATGGCGGCCCGGCTGGGCGGTGCGCAGGACGGAGCGGGCGAGAGCGATCAACTTATCTCAAACCTAGAGGCCATCGAGGCCGACGACCTGCACCGGATGGCCGAGCAGCCTTCCCTGATTAACTTGGTGAACCTGGTGATATTGGAAGCCATCCGCGCCAGGGCCAGCGATATTCATATCGAGCCCTTCGAGAAGAAGCTCGCGGTCAAGTACCGCGTAGATGGCGTGCTGGCGGAGCAAGATGCGCCCCCCAAGGCGCTGCAGCCGGCCATCACCAGCCGAATTAAGATTATGTCGGGCATGAATATCGCCGAGCGGTACGCGCCTCAGGACGGACATATAACATTACGTTTCGAGGGTCGCAAGATCGACATCCGTGTCAGCACCGTCCCGACGCTGTATGGCGAGAGCGTGGTGATGCGCATCCTTGATAAAGACGCGGTCAACCTTGACCTTGAAACACTCGGGATGCGCGAGAGTGATCGCAGGTCGATGCAGAAACTGATCGACCTCCCGCACGGCATGGTGCTCGTCACGGGCCCCACGGGAAGCGGGAAGACCACGACGCTCTACGCCGCGCTCACTAAGCTATACGATCCTTCGCTGAAGATCATAACTATTGAAGACCCCGTCGAATACGAGCTGGACGGGGTGAACCAAATTCCCGTGAACCCCAAGCGCGGCCTAGGTTTCGCCGATGGCCTGCGGAGTATTTTGCGGCAGGACCCCGATGTAGTAATGGTGGGCGAGATCCGCGACTACGAGACGGCGGAGATCGCGGTGCGAGCCGCGCTGACAGGGCATTTGTTGTTCTCAACATTACATACCAATAACGCTGTCAGTTCGGTGGGAAGATTGCTCGACATGGGGATAGAGCCCTTTTTACTTTCGAGCGTGCTCGAAGGCGTGCTGGCGCAGCGGCTTGGACGGCGCATCTGTAGCAACTGTAAGGAGCGGGCGGTCATCCCCGAGGCTACGCGGCACCGGCTTTCGCCCTCGGAGCTAGCGCAGTTTACCGGCGGGGCCTCGTTCCGGGGCCGGGGCTGCGAGAAATGTAATAATAATGGAATGCGAGGGCGGCTGGGTTTCTATGAACTGGCGCTGACCAACGGGCCGATGCGACAAGCGATGACGCGGCGTGCATCGTCCATGGAACTGCTTGCACTGGTAGGCCCGGAGTTTACCAGTATGCGGCGTGATGGAATCGCGAAGGCCGTCGCGGGGGAGACGACCGTCGATCAGGTGCTGATGGCGACCCAGGATGCCGAAGCATAACTTTCGTCGCAACGGGTTCGGCGTCGGCGGCAGTTCACGTGAGCGAATAATAATTTAAACTTAGTGGATGGGCGGGTGTTAACCGGTAGAGCGTGCTGATAGTGGGTGCGGCGTGAGCGAGTTCGAATGGCGACGTTTATCTACAAAACCATGGATGGCGGAGCGGGCGCGGCAGCGACCATCGAGGCCGACGACCGCGCTTCGGCGGTGAGGGAAATACTGCGCCGGGGGCAGACGCCGGTGAGTGTGGAAGCGGCGGGGGCCTCGCGAGCGTTAGCGGTAAGGTCCGGGACGAGTCCGTTTGCCACAACGCGAGCGGGAGAGGCCTCATCCGGAACACCGGCCTCGGCGTTTCGCTTATCCTCAAGGGTTATGTCGAGGGCGGACACCGCCACGTTTATCCGCGAGCTTGCGACCGCGCTCTCGGCCGGGCTGCCGCTCGTGGCCGCGCTGAAAACGATGGGTCGGCAGGGCCGCAATCAAAGGCAACGGGACATGCTTGAGCAGGTCATCAGCGCGGTCGAGCAGGGCCGATCGCTCGCCGATGCGATGCTCCCCTGGTCTGACACGCTGGGAGAACTTACAGTTAACCTGGTTCGGGCGGGCGAGGTTTCGGGCCAGCTCGGCGGGGTGCTGCTGCAAGCGGCGGATCTGCTGGATAAAGATCTTAAGTTACGCCGCAGTATTCTGGGCGCGGTGCTCTACCCGATGATCATCTGCGTGCTGGTGGTGGTGGCGATCATCGTCGTCGTTACGTTCATCGTTCCCAACATTCTGAAGCAGTTGGCGGGCCAGGCGGTTTCACTCCCTCTTCCTACGCGCATCGTGCAGGCGGTGGGTGATTTCTTTGGTTCACTCTGGTTTGGTTTTGTTCCCGGTTGGCTCGCGTGCGCGGCGTTGGTGGCGCTGGGCACGGCCGCCTTCCGCAGGTATTACGCGACCGAGGCGGGGCGGCTTGTGGTCGATACACGCCTGATGCACACGCCGCTGCTGGGCCGGCTGCTGAAGGATGTGGCGGTAGCGCGGTTCACCCGCACGCTGGGCACGCTGACCGCCGCGGGAATCCCCATTCTTGCGGCGTTGCGTGTGACCAAGGGCACCCTGGGAAATCGCGCGATGGAGGCCGTGATTGACGAAGTCGCCGCGCAGGTGACGGCGGGCAAAACCATTGCCGAGCCGATGGAAAAGAGCGGTTACTTCCCGCCGATGCTCGTTCAGGTGGTTAACTTAGGTGAACGAACCGGCAAGCTCGACCAGATGTTAAGTAATGCCGCGAACGCCTTTGAAGAGCGTACCGAGCAGAGCGTGAAATTATTTACAACCGCGCTCCCGCCGATACTGGTGGTGGTGCTGGCGTGCGTCGTGGGTTTTGTTGTGATGGCGATTCTGCTCGCGCTGCTGGCGGCCCAGGACGCGGCGATGATGCGGTAGACGTGGATAACGGCGCACGGGGCGATGTCGCGGTGCGCTCAGATAAGGAAATTAAGTATGTTGCAACTGTTAGCATTTGATGTACGTTCCGCCCTGGCAGGGCTCAGTGCACGCGGTACTCGCGGGGGATCGACGGGGGAGAGTCTCTTGGCGAACGTCCCGGCGCGCGGGTCGGTCGGTAGGTTCGCGGGTGAATCAACGCGGCGGTTGGCGGCAGGGCGGGGGTTCTCGATCATTGAAGTGATCGTGATCGTTGTAATTCTTGGGGTGCTGGCGGCGGTGATCGCCCCGCGGCTGCTGCAGCGTGTGGGCCAGAGCAAGCAGGCTGTTGCCAAGAGCAACGCGGAGAGCCTGGCGAGCAGCATGAGTTATTACATCATCGATTGCGGGATGCCCGAGCCGGGCGCCGTGCTTTCGGTGTTATTTGAGCGGCCGCCCAACGTTCCCGAAACCGCGTGGAAGGGGCCTTATCTGAACAATCGTGATGCGTTGCGAGATCCGTGGGGCAACGAGTATGTTCTCGTCGTACCGGGGCTGGTTAACGTTGACTTTGACGTAATCTCTTATGGCAGTGACAATGTTATGGGGGGCGAGGGTGAGGCTGCGGATATCGTTAATGGCAAGCGGTGAGCGAATCGCGCAGCTCTCCGGGGCGTGGGTGAGCGAATGTTATTATTACAACTAGGTCGGTCCGGTGCTGATGAGACCGGTCTTTTCGGTTGGCATCTTTCGGCCGTGGGTACGAAAAAGCACGAAGTATTTAATGCGTTCCTTCCGAGTTAACTTCGATAATCGCGATCACAAGGTCGCTGAAAGCCGTGGCTCTGCCGCGCGGTTGCGGCGAGGAGCAGAGCCTTCATCGCGTGCGCACGATCGCGATGTGCGGCCCCGCATCGCGAGGGCCTTTTCGCTGATCGAACTCATCGTCGTAATCATAATTTTAGGTGTGCTCGGGGGCCTGATAGCACCCCGCATGCTTAATATGGGCGGGCGGCAGACGCAGGCCGATGCGCAGGCGGTGGCCGAAGTGCTCGCCATCGCGGCCCGACGTGATGATCAGACGAATCAGCCGGTTGCTATTGATTATGACTCCGAGCGAGGTTCCATCGCGCTCCAGGTATTCGGGCTTGGTGCGGGCGTTCAGGATGAAGGGCTTCCGCGTTGGCGCACTGATCGCCTCGCGCCTCCCGCCGTGCTGCGGGGTAGCGAAGTGGAGAGCGTCTGGATGGATGGTAATGAGTTAAGTAAATCAAAGTGGCGGATTGAGTTTTCGCAGCGCTCGCGTCGGCCTCAAGTCGTTATCCTGCTCCACGATCCGCGTCACGGCGACCGCTGGCGAATCGAGCTCGCGGCGGGCTCGTCGCGCCCTCTCGTGTTGCCAGTGGGCGCGGACAGTGACGGGGGATCGAGCCAGAGCGGGGCGATTGACTTGGACGCAGCAGGAAAGGGGGCCGAGCCATGGTAATTAACTGTCTTGGCCGCGGCGGGTTAGATCACGCCAATAGTCCGGGCATGAGTGGGGCCGCGGCTCCGAGGCGGCGGGGCATGATGCTTGCTGATGTGCTCGTCGCGGTCGTCCTTCTGGGCGTAGCGCTCGCCGCGTTGATGGGCTTGAGTGGGCGCGCGATGCTGGCGCAGCGCACCGGTCAAGATTATTTAACCGCAGCGATGTTGCTGGATGAGCAGCTCTCGCTTGTGCTAGCGCGGGGCGCGGATAAGTATGAATCTCGCTTTCCTGTGGAAGGATCCTGTGATGCACCTTTCGAAGCATTCAAGTTTAAGATCGATATCAGCGGCGGCGATGGCGGTGCCGCGTTTAATGTGATCGCGACCGTTACCTGGTACGGTGCTGGCCGCATGCAATCTGAATCGGTGGAGACGCGGATTGCCGCGCGGTTGGGCGATGAGCCCGACCCCGATCGTAAGCCGGAAGAGAGCGTGGATCGCTTATGATGAATGCTGCAAAGCGACACAAGTTATTAGGATTCGTGTCGCCGCCTCGTCAAATGGCGAGGAGCGGATTCACGCTCGCAGAAGTTGTAGTCGCGACCGTCATCGCGGTCTTTATCGCTGGCGCTACCGCCTCTTCCCTCTCGCAGATGATCCGGATGCGGGGAGCATCGGCCTCCCACCAGGAAGCCTACGCCAGGGCAGAGGGCGTTGCATCCCGCATTGCACTGGACTTACAGTGCGCAGTCCGAGATCAGAATCTTAGTTTCTCCAGGATTTCGATCACGAACGTAGCGGGTGCTGGCGGCGAACGCGACGAACTGCTGGTGCTTATGCGGTCGCTGAGGCCACTGCGAGAGGCGACGGTCGAAGGCGACGAGTACGAAGCTCAGTATCGCATTGAGCCTGCCTCAATCCCAACCGCGACGGGTGACCGGATTGGCGAGGCATTTTGGAGGCGGGTCGATGCCGCGCATGATGATTATCAGGATGCGGGTGGAGTCGCGACCCCGATCGCGATGGGTGCGGTGTCATTATCTATTCAAGCCAATAACGGCGAGACTTGGTTTGATTCTTGGGAGAGCGATACCGAGGGAATGCCGCACGCGGTGCGCGTCAGCGTCACGGCACGTTCAGACGATGGAAAGACTGTAACCACCGTCCGTCGCGTGGTCGCAATCGACCGCGTTCCGCTTGCCCCGTCTGATGCTTCTACAGCCTCAGAGAAGACTGATTCAGCCGGGGGCGCTTCTGGAACTGGCGCTTCTGGAACTGGCACTTCTGGGGGCGGGGGAGCGCCGCGATGAATTACATCACATGGAATCAAGACCACCGACTTAAGCAAGCCCGCACCGGCGACGCGCTGGCAGGGAAGCGCCAGCCTGAGGCGGTGGGCGGGAAATTAAGCATACCTTCCCGCCGCGGCTTCGCAACGTTATTAGTGTTTTGCGTCATCGTTTTAAGCGCGGTACTCATCGGGATGATCCAAGTTTCGGCTTATAGCCAGGCCGCGGCGGGCCGCGAAGCTCTGGGGCGTGTGCGGGCCACATGGGCGGCCCGCGCTGGGCTTGAGGAGACGATCGCTCGGCTGGAGTTCGCGACGCTGAACGCCACCGAAAGCGGCCCGTTGGTGGTGATGAACGATATGGAGAGCGCGGCCACGGGCCAGCTGCTTCTGGCTACGTGGAAAATCGCGCACTGGGATGGGAAGCAAGAGATTTCAGGGCCGATGGACGCGCACGCCAAAATTAATATTAACTCGCCCGATTCGTCGGTGCTACTCAATATTAACCCCTTCATGTCTGAGGGCGTAGTTGATTCGGTGAAGGATTGGATCGATGCGGATGATGACCCGAACCTGCAGGGGGCGGAGCTTGGGTACTACCAGACCCTTGAGTTTGGCTACGTTCCCCGCAACGCGCCGCTCCGCACGATCGCTGAACTGGAGCTCGTCGCGGACGTTGATCAGCGCGATGTCCGCGGCGAGGATTGGAACTTAAACGGACTTCTGGACCCCAACGAGGACGATGGAGATGAATCGTGGCCGCCCGACAACGCCGACGGTATTCTCGATGGCGCTTGGTCGAGCGTGCTTACCGCCGCGAGCGTCGATGGTGGGCTTACTCCCTCCGGAGAGACCCCCATCGATCTCAAGTCAACAACAGAGGCCGAGATCGTAAGTAAAATTCGTGTATCTAGCGAGCAGGCGAAGATCATAATAGATTATGTTCAGCAGGTGCAGAATGCGGCGATGCGTGACTTCATCCGGCGAGATATGAACCAGTTGCAACAGCGGGTGCAGCAGGCCACCGGAACCGGCGCGACAGGCGGAACTGGTGGCGCGGGTGGCGCGGGTGGTGG
>CAYVFW010000053.1:0-17454 GCA_964450325.1 uncultured Phycisphaeraceae bacterium
GGCTTTCCCAGGCACCTCTCCCAGCACGTAGGCGGCTTTGTAATTACTCAAAGCCCTCTCTGCGAGCTCTGCCCTATCGAGAACGCGAGCATGCCCGATCGCACGGTGATCGAGTGGGACAAAGACGATGTCGACGCCGCTGGAATGCTCAAGGTCGACGTGCTGGGCCTTGGTATGTTAACCGCCGTGAGTAAGTGCATGGCGATGGTCAACGCTACCACACCACCCCAGCAGGGGCCGCTTACACTCGCAACGATTCCCCCCGAAGACCCCAGCGTCTACGACATGATCTGCAAAGCCGACACCGTTGGCGTCTTCCAGATCGAAAGCCGGGCCCAGATGTCGATGCTGCCCCGGCTCAAACCCCGCTGTTATTACGATCTGGTGATCGAGGTTGCGATCGTTCGGCCCGGCCCCATCCAGGGCGATATGGTACACCCATACTTACGTCGCCGCAATGGCGAAGAGCCCACCACCTATCCCGATGAGGCGGTGCAAAGGGTGCTCGGCCGCACGCTGGGCGTGCCCTTGTTTCAAGAGCAGTGCATGGCCCTGGCGATCGCGTGCGCCGGCTTCACCGCTGGAGAGGCCGATCAACTCCGCCGGGCGATGGCCGCCTGGAAGCGTAAAAGTGATATTATATATCGATTCGGCCAGAAGATTCTCGAGGGCATGACGCAGCGCGGCTATCAACGCGAGTTCGCCGAAAAGGTCTTCGCGCAGATCAAGGGCTTCAGCGAGTACGGCTTCCCCGAAAGCCACGCCGCGAGCTTCGCGCTCGTGGTCTATACCTCGGCTTATCTCAAACATTACTACCCAGCCGCGTTCGCCGCTTCGCTTATTAATAGCCAACCCATGGGCTTTTACGCCCCCGCGCAGCTCATCCGCGACGCCCAGAGCCATGGTGTCCGGGTGCTCCCGGTCGATTGTAACTTAAGTCAATGGGATTGCACGCTCCATGCCGGCGCACTCCGCCTGGGCATGCGCCTGGTAAAGGGTCTTAGTGAAAGCAGCGCACTGCTCATCACCAAGGCCGTGCGCGAACGTGGGCACTTTGCAACCATTCAAACTCTCTGGCGCACCAGCGGCGTAAGCATCGTTGCGCTGCGACGGCTCGCCGCCGCCGACGCCTTCGGCTCCATGGGCATCGACCGCCAGAAAGCCCTTTGGCGACTGCAAGGCCTCAACGATGCGCCCCTCCCACTCTTTGATCTCGCCGAGCGTGAACGCTCGCAATCACACGCCCCCACCCCTTCTGTTATGTTACACTCCGAGCCGGTGAGGCTGCCCACCATGGCCCCCGCCGCGCTGGTTGTAAGTGATTATGCAAGCATGGGCCTCTCGCTCAAGGCCCACCCCCTGTCGTTCCTCCGCGCCGGGCTTGAACGCATGGGCGTGGTGCGCAGCCGCGACCTCTCTGATCCGCTCCGCCTGGCCAACCACGACCGCATCGCCGTCGCCGGCCTCGTGCTCGTCCGCCAACGCCCCGCAACCGCCAGCGGAGTAGTATTTATTACACTCGAGGATGAATCCGGCATCGCGAACTTAATTGTCCGCCCGAAGATCTACGATCGTTACCGCCGCGCCGCCCGCCACAGCGCGGTGGTGGTCGCCCACGGCCGGCTAGAGCGAAAAAACGGCGTCGTCCACGTCCTGGTCTCACGCATCTCGGCACTAGACGATCAGATGGCCCACATAGCACAGCTTGTCGTTCAGCAACGCAACTTTCACTAGGAATAACCGAGCCCCGATAGCAGGACACGGCACCACGCCACGGCAAACGATTCCAAGCCGAACACAAACCCACTTCGCACGTATAGACTTATGAAGAGGAACCTGATTCATGAACGACGCGGTCTTCGTAAAAATCGCCAAGGCACTCGCAGACCCAACGCGTCGCCAGTTGATCGAGCACCTGCGTCGCGCCAAGCACTTGACCTGCTCGCAGGTGTGCGAGCGTTTCTCGCAGCGATCGCAGCCCACGATCTCGCATCATATTAAGTCGCTCGAGGCCGCGGGTATTATTTCTGTCCGGCGCGAAGGTCAGTTTCACGTCCTCTCGCTCAACGACGACACACTCCGTGAGTTCTCCAGCCAGTGCCTGGGTCAGGGCGAAAGCACCGCCCCAGCTCTGCCGGTTGATGTAACATAAGTCTCTTATTGTTATTATGAGCGCACCGTAACTTGGTATCACTTTCACTCAGACGGCTTGCAGGCCCGCACCCGCTTCCACGCCCTTAAAGAGCTTAACTCTCGTCCCGCCAGCTCGCAGAACGAGCAGAACCGCTCAACAAACGCGGCTCGCGCGGGGGGCGCCAGTTGGCTTATAGTTCCCAGCGCAGCCAGAAACTTCTCCTGCACCGCCTCACGCCCGTGCTCTTTCACATACGTAAGCCCCTGCGCGGCGAGCTCCTCCCCCACCGTCCGCCGCAGCGCATCCCGCTCCACCGATGTAACAACTCCATCCTCGGTGGCCGCCGCCAGCGCGGCCCACACCACATGCACCCCCTGCTCGCGCTCTTCGATCCGCGCTAACCGGCCATCACCCGACTCGCCGAACCGCGCGCGTATCGCCGCGTCCACGCCCGCCAGCGGCAGGCCTCCGTCCCCCGCGCCGGTTACTGTAATATAACTATCAGACTCCCCAAACCTCAGCAATGCCCACAGCCGCAGCGGCAACGCCGGGTGCGATTCGTACAGCTCCCACTCACGGCTCATCTCCTCTGGCGAGCGCTCCAGCTGCGCCAGAAACCCGTCCACATCCAGCGAGATATCATCCCCCCGCAGCCCACAAGCCATCTTAACCATAACTCTCGCCGCGGTGAACATGCTCCCCACCGCGATCAGCCCAAGTCTATCCGCCGTTACCTCCGCCGCTCGCTCCGCAGCCAGCGCGCGCAGCGCGGCCACGTGCGTGGTGCTCTTCTGCTCCGCGGTCCGCCGATGGCCGCAACCAAAGTGCCCCAGCTCGTGACCGATGGCAAACTCAACCTCCTTGAGCGAGAGCAGCGAGAAGAGCCCAGAATGTAACACAACCACCGGCCGCGACTGGGCTGGCATCGCCGGGGCGTGGGCGTTGGCCAGAGGATCATTAATAATGTAAACTTCGGGCGATTCCTCAAGAAGCAACGCGGAACTCACGCGGTCGATTGCCCGCTGGATGTTGGGCGAAGTACGAGCTGTCACCAGCAGGCCGTGCGACCGAATCCGGGCAATATAATCAAACACCGACCGCTCCCCGGGTGGCCGCCCCCCCGCCGGGAAATCATCACAGTACCGGACCCGCTCGCAAAGCGCGAAGTGCTCGGTGTTCTTCATGCCGCGCTCCTCACCGCACATTGCCCATAGCGGTCTTCACCCGAGTGATCGCCTGTATCCGCAGGTTCGCTTCGTTTACCTTCTTAGGGTCCGGGCTGGTCACCCGGCTATTCCACTTACGATACTCTTCGGCCAGGAAAAGAGCCTTCTCATCAACACTTAAGTTAGGTGGCATACCCAGGAAGGCTTCGTCCGAGCTGAACACGAACATGCTCGCCGTGAGGATCCGATCGCGGGTCTCTCGCACGTATTCCTTATCAAGCTTAAGCCGCGTCGCCAAACGTTCCAGCGCCGCCTGCTCCTCGTCCCCCACCGCGCCGTCGCCCGCTACGGTCTTCACGGCCAACTCGTAAGTAGTCTGCGCGAGCCCCGCGTCGTCGTCGCCAACGATGCTGGCGCACGCCCTCTCCATAACCTCACGCGGCCGCGCCGGGCTTGACTTAAGTTCTATGATTGTCGTCCGGAGGTGCTCTGTCATCCGCACCTTGCGGGCCGCGGCGTCCTCATCATCCTTCAGACGCTCGGTGAAGAACGACTTCACAACCGCCAGCTCTTCCTTTGAGATGGCCCCGTCGCTGATGCACATCGCCAGCGCCACCGACGCGACCCACTTCTCCTGGTCTTCGCGGTGCTGCTTACGTTCAAGATAGCCAACCTGCTTCTGCGTGTGATTGAACGAAATCTCCGCCACCCCAAACACTCTCTTCTCATCGGAGGCATCCGCGATCAGGAGTATGACACGGATGCAGCGCTCGCCACGCTTGGGGCACACCAGCGCGAACGAGGGAATGACGCACAGTTCCAAATCGCTGATGGTGGAACTGGCGTGCGGGATTTTGAGTTCCTGCTCGAATATAAATATACCATTCTTGTCCGCCATGCTCTCGACAAGGCACGCCACCGGCGATGGGCTTTCCTGCGTATCAGTGATATCAACCAGGCGCACCGTGAACTTAGTGTTAACATTCTCCTTGCCGATGATAAGCTGCCCGGCAACTTTCACTTTGGCGATGTCCAGCTTCTGCCCGCTCTCGGTCGTAAATATCTCCTTCAGACACTTCAGCTGCAGCCCTGTATCACCCCCAGCACCGGCACTGGCACCGACACTGGAACTGGCACTGGCACCGCCGCCGCCACCCGCACTGGAGACTTTCCGGAATATCCACACGAGGAGCCGGATACCCCAATAGATTAGCACGATAGTAACGATAACCGAGAACATGGTCTCTCCTCAGCCCCCCCCCGCGGGGGCCTCTATATCTAATTAATTACTAAATCGTCCAGGTCGTCCCCGCCCTCCACTTGCGCCTTGGGCGGCGCACCCTTCAGGTCCCCCGCGCTCACCACAAAGGGCAACTCATTGCCGCTCTGCACGTCCAGGAACTTCGCGCTCATGCACCCGTTGCGGTCGTAGCTATATGTAACCTTAATTTCACAGTTGGCCGGACGGTTGGGGGGCAGTTGCATCTCCCCCTCGGCCACGATCCGCACAAACTCAGGGTCGGACCCCTCGCCCTGCGTGATGCGGCAGTTTGCGCCCGTCTGGTTCTGCGACATGGTGTAAAATGATTCGGTATGCTCGCAGGGGATGGGTGTGTTCTTCTTGAGCAGCGGGGTGTTACGCAGCTGCTGCACGCCGTAAGCATCGGCGACAGAGATCACGCCGTAGCTATGATTAGTTACATCAGCGAGCTTGGTCTCCTTGAGCGCGGCCATCGCCGCGGGCGGCAGGGAAATCAGGCCGCGTTCAGCACCGATCATGCCCGCCTGGATCGCGGCACCGAGCGCCACGGCCTCATCGGGGTTTACGGTTTTGATCGGGTCTTTACCGAACTTATACTTAAGCAGCGCGGTGACGGCGGGGATGCGCGTCGAGCCGCCCACCAGCAGCACCGCGTCGATGTCCTTGGGCGTGCACCGAGCTCCGTGCAGCGCGCTATCAATTAACATATCCGTGCGAACGATATACTCGGCGATCAACTGCTCGAACTCTTTGCGTGGGATGGTCTTCGCCACCGAGTGGCCACCGCGCACTAGCTGGACAGTCTTCTCGGTCATGGTGGAGAGAGCACGTTTGGTCGCCTCTGCCTTAATTATTGCTTCACCCATCTCCGCCGGAAGATGATCTTCGTGGAGCGTGCCATCATAAAGCGAAATTCCCTTCTCACGCTTGAAGACCTCGTTGAAGTGGTTTGCGAGCTTCTTATCCAGGTCAATCCCACCCAAACGATGATCGCCCTCAGATGTAACAACCTTCACGTCCCTGGGTGAGGCGATATCAACGATCGAAACGTCGAACGTACCACCACCAAAGTCATATACCAGCACGCGGCCCTTGATCAAACCGCCCGCGGCGTACGCGAGCGCAGCGGCGGTCGGCTCGTTGATGATCCGCAGCACGCTCAGCCCGGCTTGTTCGGCGGCCTGAATGGTCGCGCGGCGGCGGGTTTCATCAAAGTAAGCAGGGACCGTAATCACCGCGTGCTTGATCGGGCCCAGTGATGATTGCGCATCCTGAGCAACCTTGCGCAGAATAAGGCTGCTGATATCAATGGCTGAGTAGGCCTTGCCATCAATCATCTTCCGCCACGACGCTTCGCCCATATTACGTTTGGCCCAACGAACCACACGATCGGGGTACGCCGCCGATTGCTCCACGGCCAACTGCCCCACCGTCACGGTGCCATTAGCATCAAAGTAGACGGCGGACGCCGTAATTCGGTCGCCCTCGGCGTTCGGCACAATTTCCGCCTTACCCGAGGGGTTGATCGTTGCGAGCGCTGAAAACGTAGTGCCTAGATCGATACCAACAACTTGTTCGGACATGGCTGAGGCTCTCTGTAAAGTAAGCGGGCGGGCAGGAAAGAAGGCGAGGTTTCAGAAGAGATGCAAGAGGGGGCGATGTAACACGGATCACGTGCCCGGGAGATTTCCGCTCGAAAGAACGGTATGCGCGCCGGATGGCAGATTAACTTACGAGCCAGGCCAGCGCACACGGGCACCTGCGCGGCGATATGTATGGTGCGTCGGCACGAATGGCGGAACAGAAACCGAGAAGTTAACGATATATTAACACTCGCGCGCGGCGGAGTATCTTCATTCCCCCGCCAGCTTCGCGCCGGATGCACCCGCATGCGAGCACCTTTGCGACCCTGTCCGCTGGTCGCCAAAACGGCTTGGCGATGTTCCCGCTTAATGTCATCCAGCGCACGTCGGGTTCATCACCGGGGTGAGGCCGAACGACTTCGATGCCCTGATGCAAGAGATCGCTTTCGAGCGCCGCCACAATATCATTCAGGTACGGATCAGGCTCGCGCTCGCCGCTCTCGGCCGCCTGCACCCGATTGAAGAGAGAATCGTGCGCCCGCATGATCACCTCGAGCATCGGCAGGGCACCTTCAAGCCGTAACTGTTCGTCGGTATGAGTTAATTTATTATTCGCAGCGAGGGAGAAACTGTGTACCTGCTCGATCCGGTGCGTCAAGCTCTGCACCGACGACTCGAGATCAACCAGCAGGTCGGTCGCGGTCCGCTTGGCCCGCGCGGGTGCGCGTGTCTCGTACTCCGCCTCGTCTCGCGCAGCATTCGTATTCGCTTCCCGCTCCTGCTCTGCGGCGTGCGCTGGCGGCCTCATCACCGGGTGCGACTCCTCAGTCTCGACGGGAATCATGACATCTTCAACTCGCACGACCACCACCGATGACGGGAGCACGCCCGCGGCGGCAACTGACCGTTCTCCATTTTCTGACCGCTCGATATTCTTATCAGTTGTACGCATCAAAGTTCCTCTTCTTTGGAAGCAAAGGTGTAGCCAGTGCTTGGTGGTGACAGATCGAAGGTAGGCGGGCCAGAGCACCCGACGCCAATGAAAGCCGTCGCGACGTCGGCGAGAAATTTCGCCTTTTGCGCTAAGTTAGCCATCGACGAGTATCGATATATCGTCGCAACTCTGACAGACTGCGAACAACCGAAACTACCGGCTGAAGAAACCAGCCAGTTGACTAGCAAAATGCTCCTCAGGAAGGCGGCGGGGGTCACCGGCGCAACTTCTGGCACCGGGCAAGTGACGGCTTTCGCCTTCGCGCGAGCTGGTGCCCATGTCATGGTTACCGGACGTTGGGTTGAGGAGGGTGAGGCGTTAGCCGCGGCGGTGAGGGCTGCGGACACCAAAGCACCGCACCGTGCCGAATCTGGCTTTCTTGCGGGTGATGTAAGCAAAGAGGCTGATGCAATGAGGATGGTTAAGGGCGCGGTGGCGCTGGCGAAGTTAACTGATTCCGATTTCTGCGCGGCGTTTAATAACGCGGGAATCGAGGGTTTGGCCCGGGCGCTCGAGACTGAGCAGACCCTAGATAACTATAACACAACTTTCGTAAGTAACGTTTTGGGTGTGCTGCTGAGCATGACGCATGAGGTGCGTGCCATGCTGGCGCAGACCTCGACGGGGGTGGGGCAGGCGGGCGTGATTATAAGTAATGCCAGCATTGCCGGGTCCATTGAAATGGCGGGCATGAGTGTGTACGTTGCCAGCAAGCACGCGGTGATGGGACTCACAAACTCGGCCGCGCTCGCGGTCGCGAGACAACATATTCGTACTGACACCGTAAGCCCCGGGGCCATCGAAACGCCAATGCTCGACCGTTTTGCGACTACGCTTGAACCATCGATGCGCGAGCAGATGGCCGCGGTACACCCGGTGGGCCGGGGAGGCATTCCCGAGGATGTTGCGCAAGCGGTGGTGTGGTTATGTTCCCCGTCGAGCGCGTTCGTAACCGGAGCGGATATCCTTGTGGATGAGGGCTACGCCGCGCAGTGAGCGGCGGTGCGTCGTAAAAGAGTGCAACCCAGTTTCTTGAAGGAGCAATGTATGACCCGTGACAATCTTAATCATCTTCTGGCGAGTCGGCGATCGGTGCTTAAGTTTGGGGGACTTGCGGGTACAATGAGCCTCGTTGGCGGGCTGGGGATTGCCAGCGGGCTGCCTCGCCGTGCTGGCGCCGCGCCCAGCGGTACTGAGCTTGGCCGTGAGAACGCGGACGACACCACACCGATTAAAGCCAATGGCGGGCAGGGTGCTGGTTTTCATCGGTTTAACATCGGTGAGATCAAGGCCATAGCTCTTAACGATGGCGGAGGAAAGCTCTCGCCGGTTCATCCCACGTTCGCGCCAAGCGCCAGTGCTGAAGAAGTGAAGGCCGTGCTGGAGAAGGCGATTGTGCCAACCGACCACGTAAAGATGTATTTCAACGTGCTGGTCCTGAGCATCGGTGCCGAGACCATCCTCATTGATACAGGCAACGGCGGGGCGGACGGGGGAGTTGCGGGTAACCTCGCCGCGGCGGGCATCAAACCCGAATCAATCACCGGCATAATCATAAGTCATGCGCACCCGGATCACGTCTTCGGGCTAGTAGGTGCCGACGATAAACCAAAGTTCCCGAACGCCAAGATATTCATGAACAAACTCGAGCATGATTTTTGGACCGCGGATACAATTAACTTCGGCGATCTCAGCGTGGGCGAGGACTCCAAGCGTGCGTGGTCCAAGCGCATCCCCGAGATTCTCAAGATCAACAAGGCCGCGGTGCAACTCGTAGCGGGCGGAGACAAAGTTCTCGGCGGGCTTGAGCTGGTTCACACCCCGGGACACACCCCCGGGCACACTTCTGTTCTGGTGCGATCCGGGCAAGAATCGCTGATGGCGATGGGCGACCTGGCGCACAACTATGTGCTTATGTTTGCCCGCCCCGATTGGACGATCGGGTTCGATCTCGATCGTAAGCAGGCAGTGCACACCCGCCGTGAGACATTTGATCGCCTCGCGGCAGACCGCACCCGTGTGTTCGGTTACCACCTGCCGTGGCCCGCGCTTGGCCATGTTCGCCGCACTGGCGCCGATGCGTTTGAGTGGGCGATGGAACCCTGGGGCTGGTGAGGCACCCTCGGCCGGAGGATCGGCCGAAGCCGCGGAGTGGACGCCATCAGTTATATCTAGTGCGAGCTGGCCGCGGACTCTGCGGACAATCTCACCGCGCTTTCCCTAATGTAAGGTTCCAAAGTCGCTTTTGTTGTAGTTTCGCTCTTGATCCACAACACTTTAGTTACACCGAGTTCAGAGGAATGTCGTTTGTGAGCGCCGCCACGGCGGCTTCGTTTTAAGGAGTTTGCAGGTGACAGATAAACGGGTTGTGTTAATTACTGGCGGGAACAAGGGCATCGGGCTTGAAACTGCGCGGCAACTGCTGGCGCAGGGTCACACCGTACTGATCGGCGCCCGGGACAGCGTAAAGGGTGCAGCCGCGGTGGATCAACTCCGCGGCGATACCGCAGCACGCGCCGGTGGAAGAGCCGAGTCGGTGACGATTGATGTAACGAATCAAGAGAGCATCGCCGCGGCGGTAGTAACCATCGAGCGAGCGTATGGTCGGCTCGATACGCTGGTTAACAACGCTGGTGTGCTCTCGTACTCGAGCGACGGCGCGGCGAGCACAACCGGGCAGGCCGCCCTCCGCGAAACCTTCGAGACCAACTTCTTCGGGCTGATCGCGGTCACCCAGGGGCTGCTGCCACTGCTGCGCAAAAGTAGCGCGGGACGCATTGTAAACGTAACCAGCATTCTGGGATCGATCTCCGAACACTCCGATCCTAACTCGGGGATCTACCAAGCCAAGTTCACGGCGTACGACTGCTCGAAGGCGGCGGTGAATATGTACACGAACCACTTGGCGCATGAGCTCAAGGGCACGCCCATCAAGGTAAATGCAGCGCACCCCGGCTGGGTGAAGACAGACATGGGCGGCCCCGATGCCCCGATGGAGATTGAGGACGGCGCGAAGACCAGCGTTCAACTCTCAACCCTTCCTGAAAACGGCCCAAGCGGTGGCTACTTCCACATGGGCGTTCACCTGCGTTGGTAAGGGCCTTGCAAACGGAGTTAGACTTACTTTCAGAATCAACTCACATACGGCATCAGCGGGCGTTGGCGGCTGGCCGCACACTCGCTCTCGCTTACACCTCGCACCTCGCACCTCGCACGTCGCACGTCGCACGTCGTAATATTATAAAGGCACTCTCACCGATGGATATCTTCTCACCCCTGCGCGTCGGTCCGTACTCGCTGCGTAACCGCGTCTTATTCGCGCCGTGCACCCGGTGCCGGGCGGGCCAGGGGCACGCGCCCCACTCGCTTAACGCCACTTACTATCGCCAGCGCGCCAGCGCCGGGCTAATTATATCTGAGGCCACGCAGATCAGCGAGTATGGCAAGGGATATCCATCAACACCCGGCATCCATACCTCGCAGCAGGTGGCGGGCTGGAAGCTGGTGACGGATGCCGTTCACGATGCAGGAGGCCGCATCTTCTGCCAGTTGTGGCATGTCGGACGGGTTTCACACAACGCGTACATGCCCGATGGCCTGGCACCATTTTCAAGCGGGGAGACGCCCCGAGCCACTCAGATTACGTTGCCGGACTTCAGCCGCGCCGATGCGCCCACCCCACGCGCGATGACTATCGATGATATCCGCGCCACCATGGCCGACTACCGGCACGCCGCGGCGTGCGCGCTTGAGGCGGGCTTTGACGGGGTTGAGGTCCATGGCGCCAACGGATACCTGCCCGATCAGTTTCTGCGTGACGGGGTGAATAAACGCGCAGATGAGTACGGTGGGAGCATCGCCAACCGCGCCCGATTTCATCTTGAAGCGGTAAGAGCGTGCGCCGAGGTCTGGGGCGCTCCGCGCGTAGGTGTACGGCTCTCGCCCAGCGGCGTCTTTAACGATATGGTTGATTCAAACCCCAAGGCGACATTCGGTTATGTTATCACTGAACTGGGAAAGCTTGGCCTAGCTTATCTTCACATCATGGAAGCCATGGAGGCGGATTATAAGCAGGGGCTCCTGGCGACTCCCGCGTACGAGGCGATTCCCGTGCGTTACTTCCGCCCGATGTTCAACGGCCCGCTCGTCACCAACGCGGGCTTCACGCTGGAAAAGGCGAATACTTATATCAAGGAGGGGTGGGCCGATGCGGTCGCCTTCGGAAGGGCCTTTATTGCGAACCCTGACCTGCCCGAACGATTCCGTGTCGGGGCCGCGCTGAACACCCCCGACCCCGCTACGTTTTATGGCGGAGGAGAGAAGGGCTACACCGATTATCCGTTTCTTCCCGTTGTAAACTCAGCGGCCGGGGCTTAATTAACAGCCGCCCACGGACCACTGCAGGAAAAATGTTTCTACGTCCTGACCATCAACGCCGCCGTCAAGGTTGGTGTCGGCAGCGTTCAGGCCTGACGACCAATCCAGGAAAAACGCTTCAACGTCGGACCCATCCACGCCGCCGCTGCCATCATAATCAGCGAAGCAGGGTGGCGCGGATTCGGCGGTTACGTTGCCGATATAAAGCACAACGTTGTAACCCTCGTCGGTGCTGGCGGCGTCTCCGCCGATCGCCGTTGGGTCGCGGAACAATCCGTCGTTATTTACGTCGTAGACAATCCGGCTGCTTAACACCAGACCACCAAGGTGCTGTGGCGCTGAGGGAGAGAGAGCGGCGGTGTTGCTGTTGTTCCAGGCCTGCTGCATGCCGCTGGAGCTCCAGAGTGCGGCCGTTGAAACCGAGTCGCTATCAGAGAGGTTGAGCGCGGCGAGCTGATAGTTCTTTCCGCTGTTGCGACCCCGGAAGACCTGTCCCGCTTCGGCGACCACGTCGAGCCGGTAGCAGAAATCGGCGGGGTTGTAGACGGCGCGGATCAACGCAAGTTTATAGTCAAACTGGTTGACCGGTCCGGAACGCTTCTTGAGCGCGACACTCGCTACGAAGTAAGCATTGCCCGCCGCGTCAAAGGTCGGTGCGCTGAGCGAGGGGCCCACGGGCCCGGAGTTAAGCTCGGCCAGGCTCGCGAGCCTTCCGATGGGCGCATCGTTTGTAAGATTACCGTCCCCTTCGCCCCCATCAAACGTTGCGGGCACGCCATCAGCGCCGAAGTCGCCCGTGAGTTCCTTGCCGGTTTGAGCGACACTGTTCACCCAGGCGATGGTCGTCCAGGAAGCCGGTGAGTTCACAACTGAGGGATTAAACCGCACCGCCGCGATGGCATTAAAGGGGTTGGCGGGTGAAGTGATCGAGCCGTTATAAACCACAGCCGCGGCAATCGCGCGCCCGGCATGATCTTTCGTGGTTGCAACCGGGCCGCCCCCGCCACGAAACGTGACTTGGCTGTCGTAGTTGCGGAAATCGCCCGCGCCGATGGGCCACTGGAAACTATCGCAGGCATCGGTGAGGGTTGCGGGCAATGTAAGTGTGCGAGCGCTGGTCACGCTTCCATCCGCCGCGAGCCCAGAGAGGCTGAGGGAATCGGTCTTTCCTCCACCGCCAGTGGAACGCGTCAGCACGCTGGCTGTTGCGACTGAACCGGAGAACACGGGCACGCCGCTTATGTGCGCGGCCCCGCGTTGATCGGTGGTCAGCGGCCGATGGAGCCCGGTGCTCGTGAGCGTGCCGACCGTACCTTCAAACTTATAGTTACCAACAAAGTCGGCCCCGGCTAGCAGCGGGCGGCCCGCGAGCGCCTGATCCAGGCAAGTTGGGGTCGTGTGCGTCACAATGCTACGTTGAAGCAACCAATCCGTCGAAGCGGCGTGAGAACCGCCGGCGTTATCGAAGCTGTTCAGGGCGGTGGTTCTCGCCGCCAATCGCACGCGGAAGTAGTTATCCCCTACCAAGAGCGATGATGTGGGGCCAGCGGAGCCGAAACTGTCGGCCCGGAAGTATAAGTTACCATCGCTATCAACCCCACCATAACCAAACTGCGAGCGATCCAACTGGCCATTTGTGGCGTTTAACGCGGCGTTGATACGGCTGACAAACAGCCGGTCGGGCGTTGCGGGATCATAAGCGATCAGGCCGCCGTAGAGCTGATTGGTGAATACGTTCGTGGTGGTGACGAGCGCCTCGTCAAAGTCCATGAATCCAGCACCGAATACCGTCGCCGTGCCGGTGGGGGTTACGGTCTGATTGAGCGAGGTATCGTTCTCGAAGTTATTCATCCCGCCCGGTCCGGCGACCCAAGCGGTGTAGCTCGCTGCTGGGTACGCAACATTGGCCCGCGCAGTTTGGCTGATTGAAGAGGCTCCGTTGATCGCGGTAAACCGCGCGGAACCAAACCGACCCGATTTCATCACCGGGCCGATGCCCAACGTAGTGCCGGAGGCGGTGGCAAAGGATGTTAAGTCAACCACATAGTTCAGGCGCTGGGCAGTACTCAGAAAGGGCGAACTCGCATCGCCCGGGAGACCACTCCCGCCGTTTGCATTTCTTGAGTAACTATCCTGGGCGCTCACGCCCGCGCTTGCCGCGGCGATGGCCAGAATAAGGAGGGCGGCCTGACGGGTGCTGCCCGTACCGATTTGTACACAAGCGTGTTGCATGGAGAGAAGTGTATCGGTCAACACCAGCCGACGGCGGCGGAATGACGGCTTTTGCATTCGTCGGCAAGTGCTCCAGGAAGGGGTGGAATGGCAGCCCGCGGCGGCGGATCAGCTTTGTGAGGTTACAGGACGGGGCGGTCGGGGAGTTAGGGGGGAACTAACGGCTGACTGCTCGCATCTTCCCCGGAACTGAACGCATTGACTTCCTCTCTATTGCGGTTGAGGTGCAGATCCGCGCACGGTGGGCGAATCGAGAGCTAGCAACGCAATGGGGGCCGATTCAGCTTCTGGAATTTACTTGGCAATTGCCTTGGAGATTACCCGCTCGGTGGGGAGCGGCGAGATTTCGTAGAGAACCACGCCGTCAACTTCGCGCCGGAAAAGATGAAGCCCCTTAGCGAGCTTTGAGAGTTTAACGTCGGTGTCGTTGCTGGCAAGATCCATGAGTACGAGCACCTTTTCACCGTCGGCGTGGGTCAGCAGGAACATGGTCTTGGGGCTGATCGGCGTTCCGTCGTAACCATCCGCGTAACCCCAGCCGTCCAGCACGACCCCCACGGTGCTCGCGGGTATGAGTACTGCATCACCCAGATGCTTGCGTACCGCGTCCACGAACTGGGCGTCGGTCTCGCAGATGAAGCTTGGCTGCCAGCCTGTGGTAGCCAAACGACGATATATTTCATCTGGCGCGATATACTTAAGATCGTTGCGCGGCCAATACATATAAGTGAATGCGACCAGAAGCGAAGCGGCGATGGCGGCGTAAGCCCCCCACCGGCCGAACACGGCCACCCGATTGCCCGACCTCTTCCCTGCGATGTTCCCCGCCAGCTGGGTTGCGGGAGTAATCGATAGCGGTTTGTCGATACTGAGCGGTTCACCCGCGACCGATTCGCTAACGGGAGGTGCTAACACCACCGGCCCGGCGTAAGCAAACAACGCCTTGAGCCGCGTATCGATGCGTCGCTGTAACTCTACCTGGGCTGCGAGGGAGGGATCAGACTTAATATTACGTTCAAACGCGCCCAGCGCTGGCTCAACGAGAAGCCCATCGAGGAAGAGATCCAGTGTGCTGGGGCTGTCGGCGGCGGGAGGAAGTTGGCTCATAACGTTCCTCCTTTTGCATCAATGGGCTGATGACGATCCGCGTGCTCGGCGAAGCCCTCGTGGCCCGCGAGCTGCTCCCGTAGCAGTGCTTTGGCCCGGTGAACGTGGCTCATCACTGTGCCCTCGGGCATCTGTAGCGTTGTAGCGATCGCGGCGTAAGGTAAGTTTTGGACCGTGCGGAGCAGGAGGCACGTGCGCATTTTTTCGTCAAGGGAGGCGATTGCGCGGGCCAGCGCCGCATCGGCAGAGCCCTCCGCCCTACTGCCCACGAGCGCGACAACGTGCCCGCCGGTTTGGCCGCCCTGAATGAACGCCGCGACGTCGAGAGTTTCTTCCCCGGTGCCGCGTGCGCGGTGACGTTGCTGCTTACGCCCCTCGTTCAGAGCGGTGTATCGCACGATCTGCCCCATCCACGAAGGGAAGGAAGTCGCTGGATCAAACTCATTGAGTTTTGTTATCGCGACCATAGCTGCTTCCTGCACAACGTCGTAGGCGTGGGTCCGGTCTCCCTGCACCGAGGCGGCAATCGTCCAAAGAGTTCGGTGATGCTCAGCAAACAACGCGGCGAAGCGTTGTGCGTCCAAGCGATCGCCCGATGGCGCAAGTGCCCCGCCGCGGTCTCCGCCGCTTTCTTCCGCTGAGTTGTACCTCACCCAATAAATGTTCATCAAGGCACCGAGTCTTGCGATATGTGATTCGATAGGTTAGAACAACGGCGAGTTTGCAGTTATGCGGGCCTTACTCATAGGGAAAGTAACGGAGAATCGAGCGCCGCAGTGCCATGCTTGGTCGCGGTTGAAGTAAGGTTATCCCTTAAAGTGGGGAGACGTTAAAGGCTCTGTGCGTGGGTTCAACACCTCTAAAGATTAGTCGAGAAAAGCTCGTGCGCGGGATGACTTGCGTGGGGCAAGTCACGGATAACTCACGGCGGGCAGAGCCGGTGTCCAATAAGTCGCGGTTGCTTGCGCTCGCCGCGAGCAAGGTCATTGAGCAATTTTTAGCATGAAGTCGCTCGTGCTGGCCAGTGATTTGACCAATTTTTTGCACTCGTCTATCGCGCGGGTTGATCTCGCCCTTTTTAGCGAGCAGCCCTGCGGCCCAGCATCCTGCCGAGGCGGCGGTTTCATGGCTATCGTTCAAATAACCGGGCGCGATTGTCGCCAGCTTACGTTGCTGGCCGGGTGTTAACTAGGCTGACGGGCTGGCACACGTCTGACCGGTGCTGCAAGGTCAGAAGCAGGTAACAATTGAAGTGGGCACTACTTACGACGAGTACCCTGCCGATTCTGCATTAGGACGGACGACCGACCTGATTGCGACGCCGCTCGGCGGGGTGTGGGCGCGATAATGGCCGTGGGGCAGGGCCTCCGACGCCGCCCAGAGTGATTGAAGGGCGTATACAATTGTTAGATGGAACTTGAAGGTCAGCGAAGCCGTCAACTTGCGCTTGCTGGACCTAATTGGAACTCAGTTTGTGTAAGTTAAATCTCATGCGCATTATTTCTGGAGAGTTTCGACGCCGCGTTCTTATTTCACCCAAGGACGCTGAGACTACGCGCCCGATGCCCGACCGTGTGAAGGAATCGCTGTTTAGTATTCTGCGTGGTCATTGTGAGGGCGCGACGATCTTTGACGGGTTCGCGGGGACCGGTTCGATTGGCCTAGAGGCTCTCAGCAGGGGTGCGAAGCGTTGTTTATTTATTGAGCGAGATAAGACGATCGCGAATCTACTCAAGGATAACATCGCTCTTTTGGGGTGCGAGGATCGCAGCTTGGTGATTCAGGGTGATGCCTTAGGATCGGCGGCGCTTGCGAGTGCGCCCAGACCACTCACGTTAGCTTTTCTGGATCCCCCGTATCCGCTGGTTCAAGAGCCCTTGGGCTTTAAGCGCGTGATGGCGCAGGTGGCGGCATTGGTTGAGTTACTCACGCCCGATGGTTTTGTTATTTTGCGAACCCCTTGGCCCTTGCAGCACGAGGAAGCCCCTGCGCCCTTAGCATCGGATTTTGACTCGCAGATTTCAGCCCGCACTTCACGAGATCGATTTAACAAGGAAAAGCGCGGCATGGTAAAGAAAGGGCGTAGCTGGCGGCGGCACGCCGACGCGATGGACCCCGCGCGAGCTGAGGAGCACCTCACGGGCAAAAAACGATCCACCCGGCCTATTCTGGCGCACCCCGACGATGATGCTACCGACGCAACTGAAGCTGAGTTGATTGAAGAAGGGTTGCTGCCCACTCCGGAGGGAACAACCGCGAGCGAGGCGGGCCGGCAGGACGATGCAAGCGATGCGCTGCGAGATCAGCTTGATGCAATGGAAGAGAAGCTGGCCGCCGCGGAGAGTGAGCTTACGTTACCGCCCCGCAAGATGATAACGGTTGACCTTCGGCTACCGGGTTCGCTGGGGCCGGAAACGCACGAGTATACCACCATGGCGCTGCACTTGTACGCCCGCCTGCCAGCGCAAGCCTGAGTTACATTCCAGTCCTTCCGATGATGTAGTGGGGTTGCTCGCCCTTGCAGCCACCGCTGCACGCTGAGGCGGGGTGCCTGATGCGCGATTGCGTTTGAACGCACCCAGTCCCGACCGCCCCCACCC
>CAYVFW010000054.1:0-15048 GCA_964450325.1 uncultured Phycisphaeraceae bacterium
GTATGTCCGCGGCTGATTTGGTGCTGGTCGCGCGGTGGGCAGCTATTAGTTGCAGGGTCGATGCGGCTGCGCACTGCCTCTGCGGCGTCGAGCAATATAAGTGCTGATGCGCCCGCGCCTGAATCGGCTATCTCATCGGCTGGCCCGGTGATTGGCGAGGATGAAGCAGGCCGGCTTACGGCTGAATGGTTAGGTTGGGCTGCCCAGCTCTCTTGCTCTCCCAGATCAGTAACGTGCCTCATGCCCAGCGGCGACCCAGGGCTGGTCGCGGCGTTTGGAACGACCATGGCGAAGCTGTGGCCGCAGAGCAGTTTTGACGCTGCGATGCACGCGGACCCTGTGGAAGCCACGCTCTTTCGAGCGGCCGATCGGTTGGAGCAGACGCCCAAAGCCGCAGGGGTTGCGAGCAGCGGAACCTCGCTGATTTCGCTGGCGTCGCGCCACGGTCGAGCGCATCGTAATTTGTATATTTGGAGTTCGCTCACCGTTGCGGCGTGCGCGGTGGTGGCGGGGGCAGTAGCTTTACAGTTACGTTCGCTCACCGCCGGGGCGAAGGCGCAGACCCAGTCGGTGATGTCGCAGTCAGCGAAACTGGTGACCGAGTATTTTCCCGATGCCAGGCCCGGGCCAGGGTATTCGCTTTTGATGGCCACCAACGACGAAGTGGCTAAACTGCGCAACCTTTCCGAACCGCCCAGGCGCACGGAGCCGCGGCTGCCGATTCTGGAAGAGCTTACAACCGTCTCTATGGTGGTGGGCAACAGTAACTACGCCCTTGAGTCGTTGGACTTTGAGGCGAGTTCAACGGCGACGCAGAAGATGACGATTGTCGCCAACTCTTTGGCCGATGCGGAGGCGATGACCGATGCGCTCAACAGCATCGCTGGCTCTAAGGTGGAACGGTGGCTGGAGCCACCCACGATTGATACAACCAGCCGTCCCGGCAAGTACAAAGTAAGTTATACCGCCAAACTGCTCCCCCTCAAAGTTGAGAAGAAAGCCGAGGGTCTATGAGCACCATGAATGCTGCCGCGGTGCAGCACGAGGAGAGCCGGCTGCTAGCGGCGGCGAGCGCGGCACGGGCCGAACGAGAGAATCGCCCGACGACGGTGCTGCTTCTGGCGGTAGTGATTTTGTTGGGCGCGCTGTTGTGGCTTATTCTGAGCGCTGTTTCGTACCGTTCGGCCACGCGTGTTTTGCTTCGCCAGCAGTCCGACGCGGCGATCATCGCCAAAAACGTCAGTGATGTTCGGACTCTCAAGGCCGCGGCTTCTGCCGAGAGTGGGCCGCGATTGAACGAGCAGGAAGGGGCGATCCGATCGCGTTTGATCGAGATAGGTGTTGGGGCGGGGTTGACGCGCGAGAGCATCACACCCAAAGCACTGACCCGTGCTCCAAAGCGAGAGCTTGGGTCGGTACTTATGACCGCGGCTTTCGAAGCGCGTGACCCGTCGCTTGCACCGTTGCTTGGTTGGCTGGATCGCGCCGTGACGCAGATGCCGGGGATCGAAGTGTTCAAGATTATTATCAGGCCTGAGGCGCAGCAATGGTACATGCAGGTTTCGTTCGTTCGTTGGGAAAAGCCAGAAGTAAAGTAGCCCACTCCGGAGCCCGCGCCGGGTGCGTGGCGGTGTTCAAATCCTTAGTTCATTTATGTCTATGAAGTTTAACTTAGCAAACCTCACGTCCAGCACGTTAGCCGCCCGCTCCGGCACTTTCAGAGCGCACCGCCTGCTTGGTGCGTTAGTGGCGGGAAGTTTAATGGCGGCGGCACCGCTGGCGGGATGCCAGCGAAATCGTGATTTTAATCTTAATCCGGCCTCGTCGGCGTCGCTCCAGGAAGCCCTGAAGCTCGCGACAGAGGGCGAGGCGTTGCGCAAAGATGCTAAGTTCGCGAAGGCCGCCGAGAAATATAAGCAGTCGATCGCGATCAAGCCCGATATCGGCGCGGTGTGGGTTAACTACGGGGCGTGCCTGAGCGAGCTGGGCGACTACATGCCCGCACGCGATGCTTACATTCGAGCCGCGGAGTTGCTCCCCTCTGACCCCCGGCCTTACGAGAATCTCGGGCTCCTTTACCACGATCGCGGTTACGATGTGAAGGCTCTGGAGTATTACGAACTCTCACTGGCCAAGGATCCGCATTGGCTTTCATCGCTGCGCGGGGCCATCATTTCCGCGAAGAACTTGAGGGTCGCGAGTGAGAAGGGACAGCAGTTTATCAATGATGGGATTATGCTCGAGAAAGACCCTCAGTTTCTGCGAGTCATGCAGAATGAGCGATTTCGGGTGGAAGCGAAGTTGAAAGAGCAGAGCTCGGGCAAGGGGTTTTGACGCCGATGGATGGCTGGGGACACGTTCGGCACGATTAACTTAAGCGAAGCACCCTCGACATTAACTTACGCTGATGGAGGTGCTGTCGGTGGAAGCTTTGGTCGCTGGCTTGGCTTGGTTTTGGTAGAAGAAGCTGTCGTGGGGGTGGTTGCGAGGGCACGGGTGCGGGCGGGCGCATCTTCGGGCTGCGCGCGAGCTTGGCGGCGGGCGATTGCCTGGGCGGTCATCGAGCGTTTGGTTGCCTGATACTCCTCTTCCGAGATTTGTCCCTGATCGCGCAGTTTGCGGAGGCTATCCATAAGTCCGGAGACCGTTTCCGCAGGAGACGCCGCGGCGAAGAGTCGGCGGCGCAGCAGCAGAATCGCTACCGCGCCGATGAGCAGCAGAGCCAGCAGCAGGCCCACCATCAGAAGCACCTGCGAGCTGGATGCGGGGCTGGAGGCTGGCCGGGGCGTAGTTTGCGCAAGTAGTAGGAGACTTAAGTCTGGCATAGCGGGGGATGACGAGGGATGCGAGGGATGACAGGGGATGAAGAGGGATGCGGGGGTGGCGAGTTATGAAGAGGCGTGCGGTGTCGTAAGTGGTAGAAGGAGTTGCGGTGTGGGAGGAATCTGCTGACGTGAACTGTTCTTGATACCCTTATCGGCTGATGATTATTCTAGGGATTGAATCTTCGTGTGACGAGACCGCCGCGTCGGTGGTAAGGGATGGGGTGGAGGTGCTCAGTAACGTCATTTCTTCGCAGACTGAGTTGCATGTTGAGTACGGGGGTGTGGTGCCCGAAATTGCGAGTAGAGCGCACGTAGAACGGATGCTACCGGTGGTTCGCGAGGCGCTCGCGGAGGCTGGGGTGGGGCTCGGAATGATCGACGCGATTGCGGTGGGGAATCGGCCTGGGTTGATAGGCTGTTTGCTCGTGGGGGTAGCGGCGAGCAAAGCACTCGCCTGGTCGCTGGGTAAGCCGTTGATCGGCGTAGATCATATCGCTGCACACTTATATTCGGGGCTACTGAGGGAAGCCGGTGTCAAGGGGGAAACGCAGAGCCTCTTTCCCGCGATTGGATTAGTTGTAAGCGGTGGGCACACCTCGCTCTACGAAGTTACATCGTGGGTGAACTTTAGGCGACTGGGCGGGACCATCGATGATGCCGTGGGCGAAGCTTATGACAAGGCCGCGAAGATTCTCGAGCTTCCGTATCCGGGCGGTCCGATGCTCGATCGCATGGCGCAGCGGCCCGATGCCGATGAGCGGGCGTACGACTTACCTATAAGTAGGTTAAATCCTGGGTCGCTTGATTTTTCGTTCTCAGGGCTGAAGACGGCGGTGCTCTACGCTGTGCGGGGCGTGCCGGGGGCGCGGGGCGGAGCTGGAGGTGCTAAGGCAGGCAGCGAACGTAAGCAAGGGGCCGAGAAGAATAACTTACATGGTCTTGCGGAGGCGATAGCGGGGGAAGTGGTCCGCCCGACGATCGGAGAACAGGACAAGATTAATCTCGCCGCGAGCTTTCAGCGGGCCGCGAGCGCGGCGATCGCTCTGAAGGTCCGCCGCGCGCTCGATCAGCATGATGTGCGAAAAGGGCCGATTAGTTCGCTGCTGGTAGGCGGGGGCGTGAGTGCTAACAGTCGCGTGCGTAAGGAACTTGGCGCGATTGCTGTGGAGCGCAACATTAACTTGATATTGCCTTCCCTCGCGCACTGCATGGATAACGGCGCCATGATCGCAGGGCTGGCGTACCACCTATACGCGGCGGGAAAGGCAACGGGGATGGACCTTCAGGCAGTACCATCCACGGGCATGGTGTAAATAAATCAGGATAGCGAGGTTTCGAGATTGATCTACCGGAGCGGATGCGGTTTGCGGCACTCCCGGCGCGTCTGACCGGTTTGTACAAAGCTTATGATTGTGCAGCTGCGCTTAGGGCCGTGGCGAGCGTAAAAAGGTGGTCTTCGCGCATCGCAGGTGCCACAAGCTGCATCCCGATGGGCAGTTGCAAGCCCTCGTTGGGTGCCGCGCCGGCGGGGACCGCAATAGCCGGGAGCCCCGCGAGATTCACTCCGACGGTGTAGACATCCTCGAGATACATCGCCAGCGGATCATCGGCTTTCTCACCGAGTTTAAAAGCGGGGCCTGGACTAGCGGGCATAAGTACTGCGTGACAGCCCATCGCGCCGAATATCGTATGATAATCATTGATAATAAGCTGGCGCACGCGGCAGGCCCGATTATAATAAGCGTTGTAATACCCGCTACTTAGAACATAAGTTCCAAGCATGATGCGCTTCTGGACTTCAAGCCCAAAGCCTGCGGTTCGGTTAGCGCGGTAGAAGCTATCGATATCTGGCTGGGTTTCGGTTTCGGCGAGGGGGTGAGCGCGGGAACCAAAGCGAACACCGTCAAATCGGGCTAGGTTGGAAGAGGCCTCTGCGGCGGCGACGATGTAATACGCCGCGATTCCGTAATCGGTCATCGGGAGTTGAACATCAACTATCTCAACACCGCAGGCGCGAAGGCGTTGAATGGTTTCGTTTAAGATGCGGGTTACATCGGGGTGGTTTGCGGCGTGGAAGGCCTGTTGGGGGACGCCTACCCGCAGCGGGCTGGCTGTTTGATTAGAGTGTGGGGCCGGCATCGGCGCCACTGCGGCGGCGATGGGAGTAACATGTCGAGCAGTCGTGGAATCGTGCGGGTCCTCTCCCGACATAATTGAAGCGACGAGAGCCGCGTCGGAGGCATTGGTCGTGAGGGTGCCAATCTGGTCGAGGCTGCTGGCGTAAGCGACCAGGCCATACCGGCTCACGCGGCCATAGGTGGGTTTGAAGCCCACAACTCCGCAGTGCGAGGCGGGTTGGCGTATTGAACCGCCGGTATCAGAACCGAGCGCGACCGGGCAAATCCCTGCGGCGACCGCTGCTGCCGAACCACCTGAAGATCCACCCGCGACGCGAGTTACGTCGTGCGGATTACGGGTTGCGCCGAAGATCGAGTGCTCGGTCGATGAGCCCATGCCAAACTCGTCCATGTTGGTCTTGCCAAGCACCACCGCGCCAGCGTTAATAAGTCGCTGAACGGCGGTGGCGGTGTAGGGCGAGTGGTAGTTTTCAAGAAACCTGCTGGCACAAGTGGTGGGTCCGCCGTAGCCCCGGCGGTCGCCATCGTGGTATAAGTGAGGTCCGATGCAGATGTTATCTTTAACGGCGATGGGCACGCCCGCGAGCGGGAGGTGTTCACCGGCTGCGATGCGGGCGTCGATATCGACGGCGATTCGTGGGGCGGCTTCGGTGAAGAGGGTGGTGAATATATTAAGTGACGACGCGGCTGAGGCACGATCAATCGCACCGCGAACAATGTCGTAGGCAGAGACTTCGCGTGAAGAGACCGAGCGGGCGATCTCCGCCGCGGTTGGTTGGGGAGCTGTGTAGGTCATGGGACTTGCTAGAACTTCCGGCGAGCGATTTGTTATTATTGTATTGAGTTACTGAGGCGAGTCTATTCTGAGTTATATTCTTGCTGAAGCTTGATTGCGCCTGAGTCACTGATTAGTGAGCGGGGGAAGTTTGACGTAGCGTTCGTGAGTCTGTGGGGCGAGGGCGAGAAACTCCTGAAGCTCGAGCGTGGGGCTGGGTTCGTCGGCCCGTAAGTCGTGGCGCGTCAGGGGCCGAGCGGTGGGGGGGTTCACGCCATCCACATTGACCTCAGAGATTCGCGCAACATAACCGACCATCGCACCTAGTTGCTGGCGGAACCATTCCGCGCGAGCGGGGGGTACATCAAGGCGCGCGAGCCGGGCGAGGGCGAGCACATCTTGATTCGTAAGTGGGTTGTCGGTGGAGGGTTGATCGAGCATGTTGCGGTTTATGGTAACGCCACGGGTGCTGCGGGGCGTGGGGTGGGGCCGACAGTCAGGCGGCTCGGGCAGCAAAAGACAGGGCGTAATGCAAACTGGTTGGCTTGAACGGCAACTGGAGGGCCGGGTGGTGGGGAGAGAACCATCACTACTATTGCAGACTTGAAGCCTTCTCAACCGTTTAAGCGTCCGTCGGGTAGAAATGAATCAGCGCGGGGGCGCGGCCCCGGCGGTGCGTCTGGGGACGCGTCAGGCGGAGTGGCTGGCGACGGTCTGGGACGACGGGCCGCAGGGAGTAGTGGCACCGGGCTCTCCGGGTTGCCCACGTTCGGACCGCAGGCAAAGCGTCTGCCCGAAATGAAGGCGGTTTTCACGGAGGACCGGGCACGAAGCGTTGCGATGAATATGATCGCGCGCCAGGCGGCGGTCTACCCCGAGTTTATGTTAGATCCATTGGATGAGGCGGACTTGACGGAGCGCGATGCAGCATTTGCCCACGCGATTTACGATGTCACGATTCGGCGGTGGATCACGCTAGGGTACCTGATTGAGCGCTATACGCCGCGCGGCCTGCGGGAGAATGATCCGGCGATACAGGCCGCGCTGTTGGCTGGTTCAGCGCAAATGTTGTTTTTAGATAAAGTTCCTCCCCACGCCGCGATCAATGCGAGTGTGGAGTGGGTGAAGCACGCGGCCAGCCCGAGCATTGGGGGCTTTGTAAACGCGGTACTGCGCAAGGTGGTTTCATTAGCTTATGATCCATCGCACTTGGTGCCGCCCAACATTCCATCGCGCGTGAGCCGCGCGACTTGGACAAATCGGGCGGATGAACTGCCGCTAAGCGAAGGCGATTGCCTGGCGCTGCGGGCAGCGGTGCTCCCGACGGATCCGACCGAGCGGACGGCTGTGGCAACGAGCCATCCGGCCGCGCTGGTACGGCACTGGGTGCGTGTGCTGGGGCAGGAGACGGCGATGGAGTTATGCTTACATGACGTCATGGCAGCGCCGATTACGCTGTGTACGCGGTATGCGAAGGGTGAGCTTCCCGAGGCGATGGTTCCGCACAAGAAGCTTGCGGTGGGCGGGGATGTAAGCGGGCAAGCGAGCGGTAATTCGGTGGGAGAAGTGGCGCGGCCCACGAGCCACATCTGGACAGGCTCGCGGTTTGAACTTTCGGCGGTACTGGCATCCCGGCGCGATCTCTGGGTGCAGGACGCGGCGAGCTCTCACCCGGTAGTCTATCTTGGCGAGTGCATCCAGAAGAGTGTGCCCGCCTTACTGGCCGGAGAACTTCGAATAATCGACCTTTGTGCTGGCCAAGGTACCAAGACGCGGCAACTCGCGGCGGAGTTTGTAAACGCGGAGATCGTGGCCGCCGACCCCGCGCCCGACCGCGCCAAAGCGCTCGCGCAGGTTGTGGCCACGATCGGGCCCCGAGCACGAGCGTGGACTGTAAGCGACGTGCACGGCAGGTTACAACGCAGCGCGGGCGTGGTGATGGTCGATGTGCCTTGTACCAATACCGGAGTGCTTTCGCGGCGGGCCGAGGCGCGGTATCGGTGCGATGAAGTGCAACTAGCGCGGCTGGTCGAAACCCAACGCGAGATTGTAACTAAAGCCGTGAGGCTGCTCGCCCCCGGCGGCGTCTTCTGTTATTCTACCTGTTCGGTTGAACCCGCCGAGAACGACGAGCAGACCGCTTGGATCATGGCACAGTTTGGGATGCGCCTGCTCGGCACGCACCGTTGGATGCCGACGGGTAAGCCGGGAGATGCGCCGGAGTTATATTCGGATGCATCTTACTGTGCGGTGCTGACGGGAAGTTAAGCACCCAGGGGGATTAGCATCCGCCCGCCGATCAGGCGGCGAAGAAGACATGCACAGCGCCCTCATCTACACCGCCACTTAAGTTAACGTCCGCGCATCTAGCGCGGGCGGATTGATCGAGGAAGAATGATTCGACATCAGACTCATCGACGCCGCCGCTGAGATTATAATCAGAGGCGCGGGCGGGGCATGCGGTGCCGCCAGCGGGACGTCTGCGGAGCCGGACGACCCAGCCCTTTTCGCCGATCTCGGAATAGCGGCTGGCGCCGCAGATCGTAAGTCTGTCGACGCAGACGCCTCGGTCGGGTTTGGATTATATTGAGAGGGTTCAATAATAACCAAGTGAGGCACAGGGATCCGCTCCTCGCCGCTGCCTATCTAACCCACGGCGACGGCATCATCGCCTGATATGGCGAGCGCACGAGATGACCCGAGGCTGGCAAGCTTAACCAAATTACACTGCGTCCAAGCGGCGTAACGGACCTGTCGGTCAGCTGCGCGGTACGTGACCACCCTTTCGCGCAGGGGTACGCGATTCGCCGCGTGAGGCACTATCTTTCCTACCAAGTGTGCCCCCCCGGCGACATTGCTTTCAGTTGTTGCGAGCGGTGTGCGTTTCGCTCTCGGATCAAGTTCGGAATGCGTACGTATACTGAACTGTGAGCTGTTAAACTACGTACAACCTATTGGACTCTTCCCGGGGCGGAGTTGTGTCCGCGGAGCCTCGAACGAGGCTGTCAGTATTTTCCGAGCGATGATGGCGCACGCCGCGCCGACCGACGATAAACTTGTGCCCAGTCTGATGTTCCTAGAACTCTCCCATCCTCGCCCCGACCCGACCGATGATCCTCGGCCGGAGGTTGACCGCCGTGCGCGCTTAGTCGGCGGGCTGGCACTACTGCTGCTTGTTTCGTTGGTAATACAGTTGCCCGCGCTTCGAGCGGCGAGCGAAGTTGGAGTTCCAGGTCGCAACGGCCAGACTCCGACTCGTCTGGTCGTTCAGCCGGGGCTGATCGCGCAGGTGCGGGTCAGTCAAGGCGAAGATCGCTCTTTAGGACAGCGAGTTCAGCCATCGGCGCGGCTTCTCTGCTCCGCAAGCGCAGCAACCTCTCCAGTATGGGATTCGGCGAAGGACCGTTTAACGCCGCGTGCGCGGCTTGCCTTCTGGTATCTTGATTTGCCGCCACCACTGCGAGCGTGCTAGGTTGTGAACGCCGCGAGCCCTGCAGCGACGTCCCAGTTGGGGACGGATAACTTAAGCTCTCGCTCCCGGCATGCTGTGACTCCCCGCCCGCGGGTGTCGTTCTCTCAAATCAGTTAGTCAAGATAACGCTGCTGTTGTGTGCCCGGCTTCTCTACGCCTGGTATCTTAATGGTCGCGCACCCACTCCTATCTCTGCGTACGGATGTCTCCGTGTGCTCGTTTGGTGTAACTCTATATGGCAGAAATCCCTTTCATCGGGCCGATCCTGAACAAGATCATCGGCACACGCAACGACCGCTTTGTGAAAGCGTACACGCGGCGGGTCAACGCGATCAATGACCTTGAGCCGAAGATGGCCGCGCTCACCGACGCTCAGTTGCGAGACATAGTTAACAGCTTGCGAAAGCGCCACGATGCGGGCGGCACCGCCGACGATCTGCTCGTGGAGGCGTTCGCGGCTGCGCGTGAAGGTATGGACCGAGGCGTAGGCATTCGATCCATTTTCAATCCCAAATATAACTTCAATCCGGCTATTTTCAATGATGCGCGGCTCAGCGAGGTGTACCTTCAGTTGAAGGCCCAGATGGAGTCGCAGCCGCCTCTGCCGCCTGCGGGCGATTGGGCGGGATACCAGGAGATGATACCCGGATGGATGCAGCTGGATATTCCTAACGAGATCTACGCCGCGGTTCGCGTGATTTTTCCCGAGAGCCGCCCGCCTTTCAGAGCGCGGCCGTTTGACGTGCAGTTGATCGGCGGGATGGTGCTCACTCAGGGCAAGATTGCGGAAATGCGGACGGGCGAAGGAAAGACAATCGTTGCGCCGTTGGCAACCTACTTAGCCTGTGTGATGCGTCAGAAGGTACACGTTGTGACGGTGAACGACTACCTCGTGCAGCGTGACCGCGACTGGACGGCACCCTTCTTCCGCGCCTTAGGGTTGACGGTTGGGGCGATTCACCCTCAGCACATGCAGAGCGAAGATGAGAAACGCGTAATGTATAAGTGCGATGTTGTGTATGGCACCACATCAGAGTTCGGATTTGATTATCTGCGCGACAACATGAAGCGGAGCGTGGACCAGCAGGTGCAGCGCAAGCGGCACTTTGCGATCGTCGACGAAGTGGATAGCATCCTTATCGATGAGGCCCGCACGCCGTTGATCATCAGCGGCCAGGCTCATGATGATCAGCCGCGTTATGAGTTAGCGGATCGCTTAGCGCGGCACTTGGTGGAGAGGCAACGGCCGTGGAATCAGGGAAACCGGTTCGTTGCGCAGTGCATGATGCGGATTAAGGGGCTAGAGGGTGATATTCGGCAGACGCGGGATAGGGCGTTGGTGCCGGGCCTGCAGAAGGACCTGCTGGCCGCGAAGGCCGAACTTCCAAATGTCGAGGCCGATCGTAACAAATATGTTCAGTACTTTGAAGTGAAAGAGGATCGTAAGCAAACTCACTTGACGCACGAGGGTGTAAGCGAGGCGCAGCGCACCGCCGCGATCGGATCGTTCTATGTCGATGAGAATATCGATCTGCCGCACTTGCTGGAGCAGTCGCTGCGGGCGCACACCGTCTACGAGTTAGATAAAGATTACATTGTCTCCCCGGCGCAGAACCCCAACACGGGCCGGACTGAGCCGAGCATTGTAATTGTTGACGCCAACACCGGCCGCCCGATGGTGGGCCGCCAGTGGAGCGATGGCCTGCACCAAGCGATTGAATGTAAAGAAAAGGTGCCGATCAAGCAGGAGAACCAGACGGTCGCGACGGTAACGATCCAGAACTTCTTCAAGATGTACAAGCGTCTGGCGGGCATGACCGGTACGGCGGACACCGAAGCGCAGGAGTTCCACGATATCTATAAGCTGGATGTGGTGGCGATCCCCACCAACCGAACGGTGATTCGGCGCGACTACGACGATATGGTCTTTCTGAACTCCAAAGATAAGTGGAAGAAGATCACCGACGAGATCAAGAACTTCCATGATTGTGGGCGGCCCATCCTGGTGGGCACCACGAGTGTCGAAAAATCTGAGCACCTCTCGAAGTTGCTGGCCCAGACGCACCAGATTAAGCACGAGGTGCTCAACGCCAAGCAGCACGACCGCGAAGGGCCGATCGTCGAGAGTGCGGGCCAGTTGGGCAGCGTGATGATCGCTACCAACATGGCAGGGCGCGGTACGGATATTAAGCTGGGCGCGCTGTCGCGGCAGGTACTGCTTGATCACTGGCAGCGGCGGGGCATCTGCCCCGCGTCTGTTACGATTGAAAGCTCGAACGAACAACTGCGAGAGGGCGTCTACCGCAAGGTCGCGACCAAGGAGCTGGGGCTCGATAAGAAGGCGGTCGAGACCACGCCGTTTGACAAGTTAGAGAGCCAGTTGCTGCGTCACTGGGCGACGCAGCACACGTGGCTTACCGACAAAACAATTAGCTCGCTCAAGCCCGAACAGCTACGAGAAGAGCTCGATTCGCACGGTCGGTTTCTGCTGCACCGCATCCGTTGGTTTGAGTCGATGGAGGACATGGGCGGGCTGCACGTGATCGGCAGCGAACGCCACGAAGCGAGGCGCATCGATAACCAGTTGCGTGGGCGGTCGGGCCGTCAGGGCGACCGGGGTTCTTCTCGGTTCTTTGTAAGCCTTGAAGACGATCTGATGAAGATGTTCGCGGGGGAAACCACGATGCGGGTGCTCGCCACGCTGGGTATGAAAGAAGGGGACGCCATCGAGCATCCGATGTTAAGCAAAAGCGTGGAGCGAGCGCAGCGCAAGGTGGAGGAACGCAACTTCCAGATCCGCAAGACCGTGCTCGAATACGACGAAGTGATGGAGCACCAGCGGCAGAGCTTCTACGGGCTGCGGCAGCGGGTCCTCGAAGGTCGCGAGGTGCGCGGGCTTATCTTTGACTTTGTAACGAGGACTACCGACGCCGCGGTGGAGCAGTATCTAGACCCCGATTACCCCGCCCAATGCGTGGCCGAGTACGCGAAGGGCAAACTCGAGTGTTCTATCTCGCCCGACCGCCTGAAGGGCAAACAGATTCACGAGATCGAGCAGACGCTCATCGCGGAGGCAGAGCACGAGTCGCGGCAGAGTATTAATCTTACGTTGGGTGAGTACATGCCGATGGAAGGCAGCGAAGTGGCCATGGACTTTGACGCCCAGGGCCTGAGCAACTGGGCTCGTAACCGTTTCGGAGTAGAGTTAACCTCAGATGAACTGCGCGACAGCGGGGCTCAGGGCCGCAAACTAGTCCAGCGCACGCTTCAAGAGGCGGCGATTCGGTCAATTCAAAGCGCGGACCTTTCGGGTATTTCCGAGTATGTGGTGCCCAACTACGGCGCCACCCAGCTGGTCAAGTGGGTAAAAGACAACCTCGAGTTCGAGGTGAGCGCAGAAGAAATTGTAAAAACGCGGCGTGCCGAATCCTTGGAAAAGGCGACAACACCCGGCCAGGTTACGGTGACCAGTACGCTTATGAAGCGAGTGGATGCCTGGTACAACAAGCGAGAGATTGAGTACCCGGTTGACTTCATGATGCAGATGACGCAGATGATGATGCGCCAAAATCCTGCTGAAGCGGGCACCCAGTTGCTTAACTGGGCCAACACCCGCTTTAAGATGGGCTGGACACCGGATATCTTTAAGACCAGCACCCCACAACGAGTGCGCGGCGACATGCTCGCCGCGAGCGAGCGGTTCTTTGTTGATCGGGAGATGGAGAAAGAGATCGCTGCGGCCCTGGCGTGCAAGAACGATGAGGTATTGGATACTTATTTCAAGGAGCGGTTCAATGTGCCGTTGCCTGATTCCATGCGATTCATGGAGGGGCCGGAGCGTACGGACGCGATCAAGGCACGGCTTGAAAATATCATGCGCGCCGAACTGCTCTATTTTGAAAGGTCAATTCTGCTGGAGACTTTGGATGGCTCGTGGAAGGATCACCTCTACGCGATGGATCAACTCCGCGATTCGATTAACTTCCGCGCGTTCAGCCAGAACGATCCGCGCATTGAATTTAAGCGCGAGGGCAGCCACATGTTTACCGGCATGATGCAGACAGTGCGCGAGCGAGTGACCGAGCATGTCTTCAAAGCGAAGCTGACTCCGCAGGTGCCCCAGGCTCCGCCACCGCCAAGGCCGCGTGCGCCAGCGGGGGCGGGAGGCATGTACGGCGGCGGGATGATCGGCCCGGGAATCACCGGGCCGGGGCTTGGGTAACTCCCGGTTTAGGGAACTTATGCAGTTGGAGCAGTTGACCGCCTGGGACCATTCCCAGGCGTTTTATTTTTTGGTGGCGGAGGGAACGTGCGCATTACGTTAGGAACTGTCGCGTTATGGTTAGGCGGTTTGTTTTAGCGGGTAAATTCAGAGTGTAACAAGGATCGGTGCAGGCAAGCCAGTAACGGATGGTTGCTACCCTCTCAATGCCGACTGTCGAGGCTTATGATTACTGCGGCGAGAAAGTGCAGCGGACTTATACCATAGATCGCGAGAGATCGCGTGCCGCTACATGAAGATTGTGTCAACGTGAGTTGTGCGCCTGCCGCCGATGGCGTGCAGAACGAAACGGGAGGAACCAGTGCGAACCAGTTTACTTTGCTTCGTATTGCAAACAACTATCGCGGTGCTATCGTTGTAACAAATGGGCCGCGCTCAAGCACAGTGCGGGGGCGCTTGGTTGCACGGGGAGGATCAGGCGTACCCCGGCACTGATGATTTGGTTTCATCCATAGTGGAGTGGGACCCTGATGGCTCTGGCCCCAGAGCCAAGGGGCTTGCGCTGGCCGGGTAGTTTCGAGCTGCGGGTTCAGTCTTTGCTGAGGGCGTGGTATTCTGGGATGGCAGTAAGTTCTAACGGTTAGGCGATGGACTCTCCGCGGAACTACTCGCAGATGTTACTCGCGTTCGAGAGCTACTGGTTCTTCCGGACGGATCGCTTGTCGCTGGCGGTTCTTTCTGTCGCTTAGGATCCAGAGCGATCGGAAACCTTGCTATTTTCCGCGACGGGCGGTGGGAAGAGTTGGGCGGCGGATTAGTTAGCATGGAGACTTCAAATGAGGGCGTCTGGTCGCTTTCGCTCACGAGCACGGGCACGCTACTGGTGGGCGGAGACTTTAGCAAACCGGGCACGCAGGTCCACAACGCTGCTGAAGTTAACCTGGAGACAGGTCCGTGGATACCGCTCGCGCCCGCCATGGAGGGAACCGTCTACGCGATCAAAAGGCTCAACGGCGGCGACACGGTAATGGCGGGGAACTTTGCAATCGCCGGTGACCCGCCTATCCGCATGGTCGCCAAACTCAGTCGTTCGACGTGGACTCAGTTGGGGGGCACCTCGCTTCGAGCCTGCGACCGCGTTCGAACCCTAATTCAACGAAGCAGCGGTGAGATCGTTGTCGGCCTTATCGGCGGCGATGGCCCGATAGTCTACTCGTTGCGTGGCAACGTATGGCACCCCCTTGACGCGGGAAGTGCAAACGCAAGGGCTTCATTAGAGGCCCCTGGCGTGTACACGTTAAGTGAGAGTCTTGGGCGAGATTTGCATGTAGGGGGAAGCTTTCGTGGCATCGGAGCGTTGACAGACGTAAGTGACAGCGCGGTTCTCCGCGGAACAGTGTGGCAGAAGATAAGCCCGGACGTCCTCTCAACCCAAACCTCAACTGGGAGTTGGCTTGTTCGAAGTATTATCTCGCTCGCCGATGGAAGTTACGTGCTGGGCGGCCGGTTCACAGAAGTTGGTGACCAGAGCGCCTCGAACATTGTAATCGCAAACCGGCTTCGCGCTACGCAAATGACAGGCGGGATTGGCGATGCAATCAATAGGATCGTCCGTC
>CAYVFW010000054.1:15148-17393 GCA_964450325.1 uncultured Phycisphaeraceae bacterium
AGCGACCGAGTCGTCCCACTTACCGACGGCGCGTTCATCCTTGTGTCGTATAACGGAGTTCATTCCTACTCGCGTGCTACAGGGCTGAGGCAACTGGTTGCGTGGAGTGTCAGCCCTTACACGAGTGCGGTGGCGGCGGATGGCAGCGTTTACATCGCCTCACGATCTGGGGCGGGAGTTCTGCCTTTTAGCCGCCTTGAGGGCAACATCTGGCTAGACATAAGCGGCGATGTGCGCGGTGAGGCAACCGTAATTGAATTCGCCGCCGATGGATCGCTCCTCGCCGCTGGCAAACTTGCTATCGGAAATGGCCCTGCGCGGACACGGGTCATGCGGTTTCGCGACGGCATCTGGAGCAACCTTGGGTCAGAGTTTTGGCTGGCGGGCGACCCCACAGGAGCCAGCACTTTGATACGCCGGGTCGCTCCTCTTGGATCAGAGCGGGTGGTCGTTACCGGAACCTTTTCGGGCGTTGTCGGCGGGCCAGCGTTGAGCTACGCCGCGTTGTGAGATGGCACTCAGTGGCTACAGGCCGAGCAGTTTCCGCGGGCGATCGATTCTTCGTATTCGGGTGAGCGGCTCATCGTAAGTGGTGGCGATGAGGTGGTGATGGCGTTACCGCCGTCGAGCGGCGATGGCTCGCGAGTTTCATTTGGTTGGACGCGCTGGAGTGCTACCGGAATACCATGGGTAGCGACGCCTCCACAGGAGAAGGCAACACTCACGATCGGATCTGCGGCTTCGTTCGAGGTCATCGTGGCGAGCAACTACGATTTTGCGAGTCAAGTCGGGTTTCAATGGCTGCATGATGGGGAGGCGATTGCCGATGGGCCAGGGCGGAGCGGCACCGGCCTTCCGCAGCTGCGGATTGAATCGGTGGTGGCAAGCGATGCGGGTGTTTATCAATGTATTGTAAGTAATTCGTGCGGTTCGTCGACTAGCGATGGCGGGAGACTGATGGTCTGCGTGGCGGACTTTGATGGCAGTGGAGAACGTTGATCAACGCGATAGCATGGAGTTTTATGATTGCTGGTCCGCGGGCGACGCTATAGCCGATCTTAATGCAGACGGTGCGGTTGACGGTGCCGATGCCCAGTGGTTCTTCGAGCATACTTGGCTAGGATGTTAAATGAGCGGTGTTCAAAGCGGTGTTCAGAATGGTGTTCAGAACGACATTAAGAACGACGTTGAGAGTGCTCTTGAGCGTGGATTCTGGAGTGCTAAGGATCGGAATTTCAAGCACGCCAGAACTGGGCGTGGAACATAAACAACGGTGCGTCCGGGTGGAACATTATGTACCGGTAGCAAACTGCATTGCGACTCTGCGGGCGGCGCACCGCACTGCGGCGACCGACGTTGTCGAGTAATTTATATTCCGCCCACGGTTATGGTACATGGATGCTCCTAAGGAATCTCTTCCCCAGTATGTTTGTTCGCCGCTTGCTGCTTCTGAGCGGCTTGGCACTTGTTTCGGCTGCGCCCTTGGTGGTTCAGCTAGGAAGACTTACGTTGGTGAAAGGGGAGGGGCTGCGGATTGATGCACAATCGCGGCTGATCCGGAGGCAGTGGACTCCCACGGTGCGAGGGAGCATTGTTGACCGCAAGGGCCGTGTGCTGGCTCAGGACCGCCCCAGTTACGATATTCAGGTTTCGTTTGATGTAGTTAATGGGGAATGGGCGCAGGGCCAGGCCGCGATCGCCGCGAGGCGTATGCACGGTCAGACGGGATGGTTGGGGCTTACCTCATCAGAGCGTTCGCAGAGTGTACAGGCGTGGCTCTCGGCCTATCAAGTGCACCTGGAAAAAGGGTGGGATGCACTCGCGGGCACTCTGGGAATCTCTCGCGCTGAGCTTGATTCGCGCCGTGATGGCATCGTCGCCCGCGTGAATCAGAGTCAAGAGGCACTTACGAAGCGGCGGATCGAGAGTGAACTTGCACAAGCCCGCGAGCGAGGCGAGGAAGTAACTTCAGCGCTCATGCGTGCAATCGAGCGGCGGGCGGCCGCGCCGATCGCCGAGTTCCGCGCTCACCACACGATTGCTAGCCGCGTGAGCGACGAGCTTGCCTTCGCCGCTGGCAACCTGGAGGCGGACGAAGTAAGTATTGAAATATCGCAGGTAGCGGGGGTGGCGGTGGGGCAATGGCTCGGTGCTACTGAGGGGCGAATGGTGGCCCGATTACCGGGCCTCCGCACCGTGGATAGCGGCGACCGAGATTACCCCTACGAGCGCATGGAAGTGTCGG
>CAYVFW010000055.1:0-17277 GCA_964450325.1 uncultured Phycisphaeraceae bacterium
CCTCCACCCCCACCACTTCCACCACTTCCGCCACTGCCTCCGCCCCCGCCTGGGTTCGCGCCACCAGCATCTGCGGCTCTTCGCAGCGGGGCCAAACAGTGAGCATTAATATACGCCTGAGTGACGCTCAACTGCGCGGCAGACTCTACATGGTCCCAGAGAACTAATCCGTCGCAGCCAGCCTCCTTGGGCAAACGCAACATAATATCGAGGGCGGTGGCATCCAGAAGTTGGCTTTCGTGCCCGGTTACAAACTCCTGATAGCGTAAGTAGGCGAGCGCGAGCACCGGCTTACCCTGGGCCGTTCGCCTGGCCTCACGAGTGTTGGAGAAGATCCAGTCTCGGGCCTGTGCGGGTGTCATCTGCCGCCCGTGCTCGGGCGCTTGACCCTCCGGCAACGTGAACTTATCTTGGTAGAGCACGACGAGCACCACATCCTGAAGCGCTGTAAGCCAGGCGGCACGATCGTTCAGTTGTTTCCACGGGTTGGGGTCGGCGAGGTTATATTGGTTGTGCCTCGAACCTGCGGGCAAGCCGTAACGGCAGAGCTGCGCCCCAGGGCGTAGCCTGCGCGTTGTCTCGTATTGGTGGGTCGTCCAGCGGCGAACAGCGCCTTCGTAAGAATCCGCCAACGCGTGCTCAACCTGCGCTGTTGTTCTGTTCTGTAACAACTCGGGCTGAGTGTTACGTATGTGAGTATACCAAGCGTCAAACGGGCGCCGACCGTAATCTGACTCGGGATATAAACCGGGGCCGCCGGTGCGATCGCCCCAGAAAATCGCCATGAACTCGGTGTCAAGTAAAAGCAGGCCGGAGAACTCCCGGTCGGGCACATACTTATTAAGGCATCGCTCCATCTGCTCATCAAACCGCGCCCAGTAACCGCTATCAGTCTGCGTCATTGGTAGCCCGGCGGCGCGGACATCATCCGCGTACCACTGTTCATATAACACTACACAGTTCCGAATCACGGGAACATCGCCAAATGTAATCTGATCGTGAAAAGAGAAGCCGTTTCGACGGGCCTCGGCCTCGTCGGACGTGGCCATCCATCGAAGCGTGAAAGCACTGGCTGATCCACCTGTACCCCCCCCGCTACCACCCGCAGTGCCGCCAGAATCGCTCGCCGCCGACGCACACCCCAACGACACGACCGCCCAGCAGCACGCCAGCCACAACGCAGCGGTTTGCCGCATTACGCTGACCCCCGCACTCCGCCGGACATTATTGCTAAACAAGGTCAACATAAATAATATCCGGAAGCCCGCGATCTGCATAGAGCGGCGCGCGCCTCCGCAGCGCGCGCTGATTACCCGCGGGCACCAGTGATCCGCGCGCGCCATTTCCACGAGCGCTCCCCGCTGCGGTAGCATCGGCGATCGGGGCCAACCGGTTAGGATCTTCAATTTCTTTTTACGGCACGCATTGCACATGCCGTTATTATTGGAACTCTTAACGTCTCGGGCATTCTTGGTTGCACTCGCCGTCGATTGGCAGTTTTACTTACGTTAGTATTGTCCGAGCACACACCCCTTGACTGCGCTTTATGATTTGGCGGCGGCCCAATCTCCGCCGCTTTCAGCACCAAAGGCCGGAGGACATCATTATTAATAAGCTTAGAAAGTTACATCGATGAGCCGCTCGCTTTGACCGCCTGCGGGCCTTTAAACCCGGGCAGTTTCACCAGGTCTGCCTGCGTTAGTCGGCCCACTTACGTCGCCGCTCGTGACCTGCCCGCTTGCCGGATTTTTGTCGGCGACGATTCAGCGGTCTGTTCCGTCTTGGCCCCGATCCCCTTCACTTTGTCAAGCACCGCGGCCTTCGCTTTCGCATTGGCACTTCGCGGTCTGAAGATCGCGCTCCCGGTGGGTTCATCGTAACTACGAACCGGCCCGGCCTGCATCCGCGCGAACGCGTTCGCGGCGTTAAGCGGGGAGAACTCAACCCCAATAAATTTACGTTTGAGCGAGTGCGCCATCACCCCCGTCGTGCCGCTGCCCAAAAACGGATCGAGCACGGTATCGCCGGGGTTGCTCGCGCAGCGAATGACGCGGTTTAGGTACGCCTCCGGGAGCTGGTTGTCATGGTAGTTACGCCGCTCTTTGCTGTTACCCTGCACCCGCCCGAAGTACTGGCCGTACCAGACATCCAGCGGCACCCGCATCCCCGGGGGCATGCCGTCCTTTTTCGAAAGAGTCCGCGGATCAAAGTAAGTCGTGGCGCGATCCGAAAGCTCGAGTACCTCTTTCCCGTTCCATGTGGCAATGCCGCCGGGCTTCACGAAGTATAATACGTGGACTTTACTATTGATGAACCGCTCGGTGGTGTTCTGCCCGAAGCGGTAGTGCCAGATGCACCAGTTCCGCATCGTAAGCCCGCGCTTCTTAAGAAACAAAACTACCTCGGCCGCCCAGTCGTCGGGTATGTTTACCCAGAGGCTCCCGCCACCCCGCAGACCCGCGATACATAAGTCAAGCCACGAATAAGTAAACCGTAAATACTCATTCACCGGCAGGTTATCATCCCACGAGTCGTAACCTCGGTTCATGTTGAACGGCGGATCGGCGAAGATTAAATCAACTTTGCAGCTCGCAACTGCCGTGAGTCGTGGAAGCACCTCGCGGCAGTCGCCCACGAACACCCTTACGTCTCCCGCCGCGTCTTCGTGCGTGGGTAGCGGTTCGCCCTTGCCCGGCGGTCGCTGAACGGACCCAGGTACGAGGATAGCGACGGGGATTGCGGTTGGGATAGCTACTGGAGTTGCTTTTTCGCCGACAGCGGTAGCGCCGCTTCCAGCGGCGGTCACCCGCTTTCCATTGCGCACCTTCGATTGCCGCACCGTGGGAATCTGACCACCGGAGGAAAGGTCTACCCCCCTCGCCGCGGCGTTCAAAAGCTGCTCACCGGGTCTCCCGCCGGATTGGCCTTGAAAGTTTGTGTCGACGGGTGAATCCATTGGAACGCTGAGCGTAGCGAGATCGAGAGGTCGCTTGCCTCGCTAAGCACGCATTCTTCTGAACAATCAGTCGAACAGCCCGCCTTGGCTGCCTTCAAGCCTGCGAAACGGCGTCTGGGGCCGGACCGTTCTGGGCTTGTCAAGCCCGTAACGGCGCGAGAAGAGTTGGAAAGTGTCCTCAATGTGCTTCGCGACAGCGCCGGTGCCTTTTGCCCGCTCAAAGAACTCGCCCTTGTACAACATGCCCTCGCGCGTGTCGCGGATCAGCCCTTCCACGTGCGCTGCCCGCTGGGGAAAATGTCGCCTGAGCCACTCGATAAACATTTCTTTAATTTGGTACGGAAGCCGCAGGAGCACATAGCCAGCGCGGGTCGCGCCCGCCTCCGCCGCAGCTTTCAGCAGGGCCGGAAGCTCGGCATCGTTGATCCGAGGGATGATCGGTGCGGTCATTACCGTAACCGGAATGCCGTGGGACGCGAGCGTGCGGATTACTTCAAGCCGCGACTGTGGGCTCGCCGCCCGCGGCTCCATCTTGCTTGCCAACTGTGGGTCGAGCGTCGTGAGGCTCACAGCACACGAGACTGCTCCGTGCTGATGAAGAGCCAGAAGTAAGTCAAGATCTCGTAGTATTAACTTACTCTTTGTAATGATCGAGATCGGCTGGCGAAAGCGCACACAAACCTCGAGAATTCTACGAGTGATCTGTAGTGAACGCTCAACGGGTTGGTACGGATCAGTAACCCCTGAGAGCATGATTGCCTCCCCCTTCCATGACTTTCGCATGAGCTCAATTTCGAGGAGCCGAGGCGCATCGTGCTTGGCAAAGATGCGCGTTTCGAAATCCAGACCGCTCGACATTGCCAGGTATTCGTGGCCCGGTCGAGCATAACAGTAAATGCATCCGTGCTCGCAGCCCCGATAAGGGTTAATCGTCCAGGAAAAATGTAAGTCAGGCGAGTTTACTGGGTTGATCACGCTCTTGCTTGAATCTGCGTAGACAAACGTTTTACATCGGCGACCGTCGGGAGTCTCCTCCCAGATTTCCTGGGCGTGCTCGGCCAACACCTCGAGCGAAATCGACTCAAAGCGATTGGTGGGGTCAAGCGAAGTGCCGCGGCCGCGGGCAGGCGGCAGGTGAGGAGGCTTCCCTTGGAGTTCCATACTCTCCAAACCTGGATCGGCGGTATTGTATGGATTACACCGCGAATCGCTGTTGGAGCGACCGACCTGTGTCGAAGCCAAAGGCTGAGGTTGAGAGCGTTCGCGGGGGGTCATCGTAGATGAATAATAAGACACCTAACAGACTGCTCGGAACCCCGGGACGTTTAGGCGAGCCGGTGGGCTATTGCAGGCCGGGATCCGGGAGAAGTTGCGGGGTCAGTTTGTAAAACAAACGATCGGTCGCCGAGATCTTCTGGCCGGAGCCTAGGATTCGCATCGGCACCCAACTGATGCGCTACAAACGGTGTCAACCATTCAGATAACGAACGTTTAACGAACGGTAAGGGGCTATAACATGGGTCGGCTCCGACCAATCGCGTAAAGTTTTGTGAATGGTGCTACTTTTTGAGCGATAGGTATTGACATTTGGGGGTGTACACGTCACACTTGTGGGGCCAGGACATGAGACACCTTGGCACAGATGTTTCCGTGTCTTCCGTGACCGCTCCGCCGCAGTCATAGGAGACGAGAGATCCTTGGAGGAGAAGACATGACCAATCGTTTACGCCTTGCTATTGCCCTCGCTGCGGTTGCCGGTGGTATCACCGCCGCCAATGCTGACGTGGTGCTGACGTTTACCTATGACGACCTTGCCGGTTCGTTCACTTCGACCGGTGCAGGCACAGGTAACTTCAGCGCCGTAGCTGTCGATCTCGGACCTGCTTCACTCCAGTCTGCTGGGGAAGTCAGCCGCATCGACTCCAACCCAGGTAACGCCTCGTTCGAAGTTGGATTCGTCAGCGGTGCGAACCCTGCGAATTTCACCCTTAACGTTTCCGTTACTGTCTTAGTTCCCAACCTGCTCGCCTCCGGCGCCGGTACCTTCAGCTCGACCGATGCCGATGGCGACACCATCACCGGCACGATCACGGGCGACTGGATTTACGACACCGTCAACGGCTTTATTTTCTTCAACGGTAGCTTGACGGATGTCTTCGTCACCGATAACGGTGCTCAGGACGATCTGTTCAACGGTTCACAGCTCGGCTCGTTCCAGATCAGCGGCATCGGCGCTCAGCCCTACTTAGGTGCCCTGACCCAGCTTACCTTCGGAGCCTCCTCGTTCTTCACTCAGAACTTTCAAGATGCCGCCACCGGCACCAGCGCTCAGATCCTCATTCCCGCCCCGGGCGCGGTTGCTCTGCTTGGCCTCGGTGGGCTCTTGGTCGCTCGTCGCCGCCGCTAAGTCAACTGCCTCTGATTTCCCTCTGGGGGATGTCCCTCTGGGATCTCTCTCAACGCGGCTGATAAGCCGCTGAGGCACAGGCGGTGCGGAGTAGGCCTTTTAAAAGCCTGCTTCGCCAAGAAGTATTGCCTCCTCCGATTCTCAAGAGCCTCCGGGTACGCCCGGGGGCTCTTTTTCTTTGCCATGCACAATAAACTGGCTGCCCGCTGACAACGACACAATTCCACTCGTTAAGTCCCCCGTTCATTGCCTTCGTGAGTCGATGTGGCGATGTAACTGAAGTGATCCGGGCAGAGCCGCGGCATTCCTCGCACTAACGGTTCAGCGCTTCCCGCGCTGGCTAAAGGGCGCGCGTCATTGGAGCGACGCCCAATCCGCTCACTTCAACGCGCGATTAGCTTGCTATGCGAGTCTTCTGCTTCGTCACCTGCATCTTAATTTAAACTGCCTGACAATGGAGCCTGGTATCCGAAGGCACTGACCCGGCGCGTCGCAATGCTAACGCGGGCGATTCTCGGCCTCGCCGCGTCTACCCTCCCTCGCCTGTGGCCAAGAAATCTGCCAAGCCCCGAGTCCCCCGCGAGATCGAGATTAAAGCACTCGACCCGGCCCATTTTCTTAAGTTTGATCCACCGCTCTCTCCCTCCGCGATTGTGGGCCAGGAGCGGGCCCTCAAAGTAATGAACGATTCGCTGCGTGGCGGGCGCATCCATCACGCGTGGATCTTCCACGGCCCGCAGGGTGTGGGTAAGTTCACCGCTGCACTTACATTCGCCTCGTTGCTGCTAGACCCCACAACGCAGGCAACGTTTTCGGGCGACTTTGAGCCCGACCCCGCGAGTACGACCCAGCGGCTGCTCGCCGCGGGGAGCCACCCCGACCTGAGCATCATCGTTAAAGAGCTGGGCGCTTTTCACCCCAACGCCGAAGTCCGCAAACAAAAGCACACTGGCATCGGCATCGACGTGATCCGCGAATTTCTGTTGAACCCCGCGGCGATTGCCCCGTCGATAAGGTCGGCGGCGGCGGCTGGCAAGGTATTCATAATAGATGAGGCGGAGCTGATGAAAGGGCCCGCGCAGAGCGCGGTCCTCAAGGTGCTTGAGGAACCACCGGCGGGGGTCATAATTATTTTAGTCACCACGGCCGAAGAGTCATTGCTCCCCACGATCCGCTCACGCTCGCAGCGGATCTACTTTCCCCCCCTGTCACACCAGAACATGCACGCCTGGCTCACCGCCAGCCGAGAATCGCTTGTAACATTACGTTCTCCCGATACCTCGGGTGAACAAGCCGCGGACGATTCGCCACTCGCTCTTGCCGACGGTCCGGGGGCAGGCAACTCCTCCGCCATCTCCGCCGATGAAGAGAAGTTCCTGCTCGAGTTTGCGAGCGGCTCACCGGGCGCGTTCTCGCAGGCTTACGAACGCGGCATTTACGTTTGGTGGAAGCAACTGGGTTCCTTGCTGGTCGCCGCGGAGAAGGGACAGTTTGGAATTGACCTGGGCCCCGCCTTCGCCAAACTCGTCGACGACCTGGCCGAGAAGCTGGTCAGCGAGGGTGATAACGCAAGTAAGGACGCGGCTAATAAAGAAGCCGCGGGATGGATGTTCAGGCTCGTGGGCAACTATCTCCACCGTCGCCTGAGGGAGGCCGCCAGAAGCACCAAAGCCTCGGCTGCCACTTTACCCTACCTCACGATGCTCGATCGGTTACAAGACGCAGAGAGCGAACTGGCGGCCAACGTCGCGGCAACGATAGTCTTTGACAAGCTCGCCGCGGAGCTCGCCGCTGCGGCTGCCGGCTGAACAACTCGCCAGTCCTACCAACCGCCTGAACCATTCAAGCCCCCGAGGTGCCCCTGCGGTGTTGCTGATGGCCAGCTTACAACCCTATGGATTCGGAGACGTGTCTGTCATAACTCTATCGTGGTTCGCGGAGGAAGTAAGTTCCTCCGGATCGATAATTGAAACAAGCCCGGATCGGCGGGCTTATGAATCAAAAGATAACTATTGGCACGAGCTTGCTGCCGCACCGACCCAACAACGGAAGCTCGGAAACCGTACCTTAGAGCGTCGCCGAGGTATAAGGCAGTAATGCCATAAACCGTGCCCGTTTAATGGCTTGTGACAGCATCCGCTGCTCACGCGCCGACGTCGAGAGACGCTTGCGGCCAAGAATCTTGCCGTTGGGGCTCATCAGCTTGCGAAGGTTCTCGACGTCCTTCCAATCAACATGAACAACATTGTTGCCCGTTTTGACGGTGACAGAGGACTTCTGAATGGGTGTGAAACGTTGAAACTTCGACATAATTTAACTCGACCTTACCGGCCGTTCCGTCCTGGGCGAAAGTTTGGCCCGGAGTGAGTGCTGCCAACGCGGCTGCGGCTCCGGGCGACGGGCCAAAATGATAGGTCGCGCGCCGCTTCGATGCCAGTTTGCCTCCCGCCAATCACGCGGTAACCATCGGCCCAGTCCTATCAAAAACCTATCGTAATGCGGCTTCGATCAGCTTGGGTCGCGAGAGGTCTTGTCAATCGCCAAGGAGCCCGGCGCTTTCCAAAGAATGAATAGCGCCACGGTGAGCAGCACCGAGTTGCGGATCACATGGCACGAGCTGACCGGGCTTACGCACGGAATTTCAAAATTGCCAAAGCAACTGCATGAGATGATCATGCCGCGAGCAAGCACGCTGGCAAGCCCGGCGATGAAGACGGTGAGTAGAATTGCCAACATTGTCGCGGCGGCGCGAGTCCAAAAGCCGACGAGCAGTAGCAGGCCCGTCAGGAGCTCCGTCCACGGCACGACAAACGTAATCAAATGGCGGAGATGGTCCGCTTGGGCGGGGATCAGCTCGAAGGCGCGGACCGAACCAGCAAATGCCTGCGGATCAGATAATTTAAGCCATGCGGCGAAGACAAAGACACCACCCAAAAATAATCTGGCGACAAACACAAGCAGACCGAGGGCCGCACGGGGCTTGGAGTCTGACATCTATCGGCCCCCTCCGCCTACGGGGTCTGCACCGGTGGCGGTCTCGTAGCCCGCGCCCTCCCATGCTGGAAAACCGGCCTTGAGAACATAACAGTTCTTATAGCCCAGCGCGTTGAGGCGGATGGCCAGATCGTGCGAGGCGTGGCAATCGCCACCGCCGCAATAAATTACAATCTTCCCTCCGGGATCAAGCACGTCCAGAGCGGGGGGCCGCGACCCTCTGTCCATCGCCTCAAGGGGCAGGTGGAGTGCACCTTCAACGTGTTTAGCGACATACTCAGATTCAGCGCGGGCATCGACGAACAAAACTCCTTGTAAGAACAGAGCTCGGGCCTGATCAAGTGTAATGTCAATTTTAGAAAAGGCATCATCGCCCGCCTTGGCGGTGCCGGTACCTGGGGTCTTTTGGCTCGCAAGAACCTTACCGGCTGTCGCTGGGTTGGAAACGCCAGTGCTTATTTGCGTAGCCGCCGCGCCAGCTAAGCCTGTGCCTCCAGTCTCGCCCAAGTTCGCTGGTAACTGCTCAGGAGCGTCGGGGGCCATGCGTATCGGCACCATCACCGAGTGCACGCCGCCAGCCACCAGAGCGAGGGTTACGATGGCGCAGACCCGATAGAACGTAACTGTAAGTGGGCAGGGCATATGGGTGTTGAGCGAGGAGGGAAAAACTGCTTTAGGACAATAACCCGGCCCACATTCTCAGCGGGCGGGGTTGAGGGTTGAGGATAAGCACGGACGCGAGATGCGACTTAAGATCAGTCGATCTTAACCACACACTTGGGTGCCAAGTCGCGACGGTTAGTCGGGCACGAGCATGCTGGGGTTGGCGGGCTGGCCCGCAGGGCTGACCTGGCCGGGGACCGGCTTCGCCTTAGCGCGGATGAATCCGTAATAGGGGACTTTTACCACTTCTTCGCCGGGGACATCGGTCTTAAGTACGATATCGCCGCGGAAGGTGCCGCCATCTAACGGGGCCTTGCCCTTGAGCGTGACAATCCAAGACGTTGGGGTCGTGGTTGAATCGCCCATGACGGACACTTCAAAGATCTTGAGGCCCGGCGGCGCGGCCTGGGGGTTGCCGGGTTGAGCGGCCGATGCAGGCTCTTCAACGGCGCTGAGCACCTTGAATACTTTATCGTTGCGGGGTGAGACGCGGAACGTGGTTGTCATCTCCTGGCCCGGCGTTAAGCCACCCAGTGTCACGCGCTGCGGCTCAGTCTTCAATTGACCGATCACTTCGCCCAGCACCATGAAATTAAGTGTTCGAGCGGGGTCGTTCGTACGGACCACGCATTGCGTCTGAATGGGGCCGACCGCCGCTTCGGGCGATACCGTGACTTCGATGGGGAACTGGAAGAGTTTCTCACCCTCGATCTCAACTTCTTTCGGCTCGCCGATCTTGGCGTTTACCTTAGTATCGTTGGGCGTAACCTGAGTGACCACCAAGTCCAGCTTACGGCTGGTGATCATAATCGTGGCTTTGCCCTCCTTCCCGCGCTCGATCTGGCCGATCGACGCGACCTGCGGCTCGGTGAAGACGGTTGGTTTTACTTCGGATTCAAGACCGAGTGTAACCGTGGCCTTCTCAGGGACGTTGGTCGTCACTGTAATATTCGTGTTCTGCTTGCCACGGCGATTGTGCGGGTTATATTTCACCGTGATCTCGCCGCTCTCGCCGGGTGCATACGTTTTCTTCTCGAGCGCTGGCACGGTGCATCCGCAGGAACCGGCGAGATTTACGATCTGCATCTCGGCCGTTCCGGTGTTCTTGAACTTAAACTTTGTCTCTACTTCCTTGTCGTCGGAGATGACGCCGAACTTGTGGATGAGCTCTTCGAACTCAATAGCCGCCCCGGGCATGGCTGGCACCGAGGGCGCGGCGGGCGCTTTGACTGTTGGAGCGGGTAGTCCCTGTAAGGGCTGGCCCTGTAAGGGCTGGACCTGCTGCTGAATCGGCGGCAAACCTTGCGGCGGCTTGGTCATCGGCACAGCAGTCTGGGCGGCTACCGACATCGCCAAGCCAGCAACCGCTATGACGCCCGCAATGCGACCGGCAAACATAACACAATAAGATGGACGATACGCGAGCATGAACCGCTTTCCTTTCCAAAAGGTGTAAGTGATACTTTCGTGGGCTGCCAGCCGCGTTGAAGCCAGCACTTTTGCGGGCACGGCTAAGGAGTCTCTCTGGTTTTCGCTTCTGGGCACCGCCTGTTCGGTAGAAAACCGTCCTCGACGTCGCCGCGGCCTCGAATCGTGTACTCACCAACCCGGCTTGTGCAGGACCGGCCCAATAAAGTCGCCTAGGGAAGTTCGGAACTTCTAGAGGCTGATTTCCACATGCTTGTTTGTATATTAGATGTATTTTAGTAGCATTTTGATAGCTTCCGCTCCCCTGTCCTCGCATTGGACAACCCGCCCACCCCCGCGCTACCATGTCGCCCTGAGAAGATAGCTCTTCCCGCGGCAGAAATCCGAAGTTGTGGCCCAATCGGCTCGATACTAGGCACCTAATAGCTGGCACCTAAAAGCTGGCACTTGATAGCTGGCAGTGGGCGTGAGAGGAACAACGCGGCGTAGGTTTTGAAGGTTTTGAGTCTAGCAGCGGTTAAAAAAGTGGAATCGGGGGCGTAGCTCAGTTTTGGTAGAGCGCATCCATGGCATGGATGAGGTCGAGAGTTCGAGTCTCTTCGCCTCCACTTAAGTTAGAAAGCCCCGGCGTAACCCGCCGGGGCTTTTTTTTCGTCGTATCTCAATCGCCCTCCACACCGCGAACAAGGCTCGCTTCAGGGCGGCCCGCCCGCGATGGCGTAAAACACTGGGAGCAATGTAACTCGCACCTCACCCCCAACATAACTTATGAACGGCTGCAACCCCAGATACTTCGGCGCGATCGTGAGCCGGTTAAACGTGCCCACGCGTACCGAAGCGCTCAGCACCACCGCCGAGGCCACCGGCTCGGTCCATCGGCCCACCAGGCCGATCTCGATCGTGCCCGCCAACGTTGCGGTGCCGAGCACGTTGACGCGCGGTGCTTGCAGCCTGCCGGGCAGAGCCACAAAGACCGATGAGAAGATTGCTTGACTTAAGAAAGTTAAGTTTCCAGTGACATCCAGGATCGCATCGCCCACCGCCTGCAGCCGTCCGCCCACGATGTAAGTTCCACCCGCGGGTGTAATGGTCGCGGTCGCCCCGGTCGCCGAGAGCGTGCCCGAGGTGTGAGTCAGTTGCACCAGCTCAACGCGGGCGCGGCCGCTCGCCGCGAGGGTCACGGTGCCGCCGACGATCTCGAGGGTGCCATTGCGAAGCGCGGGGTTAGCACCCGAAAGCGTGTAACGACCGCCCGCGAGCGTTCGGATCAGCCCGCCGCCTGCCAAGTTCACCTGCCCACCCTGTTGAGTTACGTTTCCGGAGACCAGCAGCGAACGCGTGATTGATAAGATTGGTGCCGTTACCAGCACCGTCCCCCCCAACGCAACCGAGATAACTCCACCCCCCACCAGCGTACCGCCGGAGATATCCGTGCCAACACCTGTGATAGTGAGCGACCCAAGCCCGCGAAGCTGGCCCGAGGACATCAGTAAGCGGCCGATGCTCGACGCGCCATTCAACGCGACATCGCCGCCGCTGAGTGTGAGCGTTCCGAACGACGCTGTTGAGTTGAATACGAAGGTCTGTCCCGCCGCGGCGGTGAAGAACTCGATAAGCTCAACGGGCTGGTTGAAAGTTACAACACCCGTGCCAGCGGCCACCTGGATGTTGGGAACACCCGCAACCACTCCATTAAACGTAACATTACTACCGGTGGAGGCGAACGTTGCGCCCGCGCCGAAGTCGATCGCCGCGTTGTAGGTCTGTTCGCCGGTGGTGCGCACCGATCCTCCGGTCAGGGTCGCGCCGCCACCCGCGGTGATTGTAAGCGAACCCAGGCTTCCGCCCGATGCCGCGCCGATTGTGCCCTCCAGCGTCGTCGAGGCAAACCCCGAGTTGATCAGCAACGGCTGAGCCTCACCGGCCGCGCTATTTACGCCACCCGTGATCATAATCATTCCACCGACCGCGGCCCCGCCATCGGTGGTGTCGAAGACCGCCGGACCAATGAGTCGCACGCCATCATTAATTATGATTTCACCGCCCTCTACGATGATGCCCCCGGCGGTCTCGAAGGTCTGGCCCGGTCCGATGACGATAATACGAATTCCCGGCGTGCCACGGATGGTGAACGGCGAGCGAATCCGGCCTCCGGACCCATTCATAATGAGCAGCGTGTCGCTCGTGAAGGTCACACCCGCGCCGATCTGCAATCTGCCCGTGCCTTCGCGATTGCCGAACGAAACGTTCGCGAACCCCGGCTGGATAAGGTCCAGCTCGTCGTTGGTCAGGTCCAGCTCCTCGGGGTCGTTGGTGCCCGCCAGTTCCATATCGCGAGCTGGGGTCTCGGTCTCAAAGCTTAAGGTGCCTGTGCCGGTCATAGCGCCGCGGAGGGTAATTTCCCGGGCCGCCATAATATAATCATTCTCGAAGATCTCCACCGCCGCTTCATGGATCACCTCGCCAAGTTCGCTGCGGGTTTCAGCGTCACGAGTGACGAGCACCATGCCTTCAAACGCGGCGTTACCACGCGTGCGAACTGTCCCGGTATCGACGATGATCAATGAACGGGTGGAGATTTTGAGGCTACCCAGCAGCGAGCCGTCCGACACACCGACTATACCCGCGAACGTCGTCGGGTTAATATCGCCAGAGCGGACCACCAGTGCGTTGAACTCATTTTCTTCACTGTTTAACTCGCCGTTGAAGCTAATAGGTGCGCCCTGAATAGCCCCCCCATCATTCGTGGCAATCACCACAAGCGGCGAGGCAATCCGCACACCATCATTGAACGTAACTGGCGCACCCTGCGTCAGAATGTCCGTCTCGATAAATATAGTTCGCCCCGGCCCAAGGATGCTCAGCGGCGCGGTCGCGGCAAGCCTTACTGCATCGCCGCGGATCGTCACCCGGCCGTTCATCCCAGCCACCTCCAACGACAGCGGCGTTACAAAAGCCTCCGCACCCCCGTAGAGCTCAATCGTCTGGTGCGCCTGTGCCGCCGCCGTGCCGATGGTCAAGCTCGCTCCGCCCGCAGTAAGTGCCGACAGCTTCTGCCTCGAAAGATGCAACGACCCCGCCGCCGGAGTGGAGTTGATAGTGATGCTCCCCTCATACACGTCGGGACCATCCTGCACCCGGATGGAGCCACCGCCAACGAATGCGCCCGACACCTGCAACACTCTGGCGGCGATGTTCAGCCTATTGCCAGCGATATTGGTCTCGCCGTTGAACGCGATCAAAGCCGCGGCGAGCAGTGGTATTTCTCCCACGACCAAAGGCTCAACCAACACGGGCCCATCGAGCACTAGACCGCCCCCAAAGACGAATAAACCCACCGCACGAATCACGCCTCCAACAGCCGGCCGCAGCGTGAGTGACGCAAGCTCACTTCCTGTTATTGGACTTTCGCCGCCATCCCCCACGAGATAGATGTCCAACCGCCGCGTTCCATCACCAATCTGAATGTTGGCATTCTCAAGAAAACTGGCATGCGAAAGCTGGAGCTCGTTGTTCCTGAGCGGATCACCGATCGCAACGGACCGATCCGGGTCCAGGGGCAGGATCGTCAGCGTCGCATCGCGGTACAAAAGCCATTCAATCTCGTTCGCCACAATCCGCCCGCCCGGCGAAGTGATCACCGGAGGCAGATTTCCAAGACCTAAAATCTGAGGCGCCGTGAGCAGGCTACCCATGGCCAACATCACTGCGTTAGAGTCTAGTTCAATCCCTCCCACTGCGGACACAACGCCGACAAGCGCTACCCGCCTCTCAGCGCCCACCAGCTCTCCCTTCACGCGCAGCGTTCCCGCTGATGCCACCGATTGAATCGTCCGAACGTTTTCAACACTGGTCACGGAACCGGCGTTCGCGGGCGTAATGCGCGCTAGCTCGCCCTGAGTCAGGTTGGCAACTCCGGACTCTGGAACACTCCGCCCAACCACCATAGCACGCGTGCTCTTCCAACGAAGCAGCGTGTTAAACCCGATGGTGCCCCCAACCTCGAAGTCGCTGGCCTCAAACACTAAGGAGGTTCCATTGATTGCTCCAGCCAACGTAAGCACGCCCGCCGGCGCTTCGACCACGATTGAGCCGCTCCCACCCCCGCTCAGCGTAACGTCTCCCGATGCGCGGATCGTTCCTCCGGCAAGGTGTCCGTCGATCGTTATATTACGGACGCCGCCAACAACCGTCAAGTTCCGGACTGTACCCCCGTTGGTCGCGACCATAAGCGAGAGAACTTCGGGCACACTGCCGGGCAACGGCGAGCGAACTACTGATGGAACGTTGGTCGAGAACGTAATGTCTACCGCGGGCTGATTCTCAAGCAGGATGGTTCTGAACGCGACATCGGCCACGCTCACGCCAACGGTGGACCAGAATGTGAGTGCCCCGCCCGACACGATGTTGTTTCCTGCTTTGATCTGCACGCCCGAACCTACTCCGACGTCGAGTGTGCCCGCAACCCTGAAGTCACTATTGACTCGATTGATGCCGATGAGGCCCCCGGGTGCGGCGAGTAACTGAAGAGAAAAATTCGAGACATCGTTATCGGCCGCTCCGTCCCACGCCTGAAGGTCCTGCGTCTGATCGTCACCAATCTTAACTATGAGATTAGTGGTAGCTAAGGAGGTGATAAGTGGCAGGTTAATATCAAAGGATGCTGTCTCGCCCCTCCGAGCCTGGTATGTGATCACACCCGATTGCGGCGCAAGGTGAATGGATGCGCCCGCCATCGGAGCCATCGGAACTTGCGCGAACACGTAACTCGCGTTGGGATCCACCAGCTTTATTCCTGGCGCAGTGACCGAGACTGCACGCCCGAAGCTCTGACCCTGTGCAGTCTGCAGCCTGACCTCCGAGAGACCTTCGAACGTCACAGGTGCGTTAGAGATCGCCAGCGAATTCAGTTGGTTACTTCCTTTTATCGTTACCGCATCTGAGCTACCCAGTGTCACTTCCCAACCGGGAGCGCTAAAATTAGAAATGATAACCGGTCCAAACTGCGAGTTGCCGGTGATGTTTAGACGCCCGGAGGTTCCAACCCCGAAGTTGAAGGCTGGAAGTGTAAACGCGTTTGCGCCCTGGCTGTCGCCGATTGCCAGCACTTTTCCATTTGACGCGGGGGAGAGCGAAAGCTGAGCCACGGTCGGCCTTGCTTCTAATGCGTCTGCGATTATCGTAATGCTTCGCCCCGGCCCGTGCAGCCGCCCCCCACTTAGGATTAATACTCCCCGCCCCGGACCAGTTTGCAATGTTATGTTTGATGTCACCAGCACGTCACCTCTGAACGAGAGACCGCCGGGAACATTTAAACTTCCTGACAGCGTGATCTGTTCACCCGATCCCGTGGGGCCTGTAGTGTTCACTGTGAGCGCGGCCCCCGAAGGCAACGAGAATCCGGCGAGAACGGCGCCGGGCGTGCTACCAGCGTCTCCTGCAATCAGTCCGCCAAACCCGGTACTTAACTTGGTGAGACTCGAAGCCGAAATTCCGACCCCCACCCAGCCTGTGCTGCCAGCAAGGTTCACAACGGCGCTACTCATCGCGCCCCATCCCTTTAGAGTTAACGTCGAGAGACTTGTAACAAAACCGTTAAATCGCAGTTCGCTTAAGACCCTAACCTCGAGGGATTGACTTGCGCCGTCTAACGTGCTCTGGAAATCGACCAATGAGCCCTGAATCTCCGAGCCTGAGGCCGTTAGCCGGGCCGGGCAAGCCACTGTAACATTGCCCGACACAAACACTTGCCCGCGTATGCTAGCGAGAAGGTTCGTAGAGCTGAGGGTAAGTGACTGCGCAGACATAGTCCCTTGCGCGGAAAAAATTACGTCGGTTGCACCGCTGACGGAGACTATACCCGCCGACAGAAACGCCGGCAGTGAAATGCTCCCCTCTGAATTGTCGAACAACTCCGCATCCACCTGCAGTTGGAGCCTGCCGCTGCCCAGTTGTATTGAAGCCCCGGAGAGATTGATGACACCCAACCCGGACCCGCGGTTTATTTCACTCGCATCCTGTTCATTAGCTGTAATGAAAAGTCCGCCACCATCAGAGTTGTATGAGACATTACTGAAGATAACCGAGCGACCTGCCTCAAGTGTCAACGTCCCCCCGTTTCCACCCGGGTTATTGACGACGATTGAGGCTTGAACTAAAATATCGCGATTTGCCTGCAACGTGACCGAAGCACCGGTATTAAGAATATCGGTGAGCGCCGAGACACTCAGCTGTCTGTCGGCGCTGGGGCTCTGATTGAAAAACTGATTGCCCACTACCGAAGCAAGTCCCGTCGTCGCAATCGTAATCGTTCGCGGGTCAAACAAAACTGAACCGGCCGTTCCCTTAACCGCCGTGACATCGATCGTCCCCTCGTAACCCAGAATCTCCTTGGACGAAATCTCCACCCATCCGCCCCTTCCACCCTCACCTCCGCGCGCCGCCACCATGCCCGCGAAGTGGGTAAACTCATCTGACCATACAACCACCGTGCCACCCGTGGATCCCGCGCCGACCGATGAGGCATCGAGCGCACTTGTCTGATCAATTCTTACGTCAAGACTCGTAACCAAGCCCTCACCACCATACGCACCGCCGCCGATGCGCAGCCGCCCTTGTGGTGCCGCGAGCACGCTCCCCGAGATTCCGATCGTGGCTCCCAGCACTGTTAACCATCCGCCCTGAGCGGTCTTCAGCTGCGCATTCTCCATCCATACATCTGGGTGGGTACCGCCGACGTTCGCGGCGTCGGCACCGTGAGAATCAATTATAATACTTCCCGAATGAAGGGTGCCTTTGAGCGATTGTCGCCCCGCCACCGACTCAAAGC
>CAYVFW010000056.1:0-17162 GCA_964450325.1 uncultured Phycisphaeraceae bacterium
GACGATCACCGATCGCGCCGAATAATCGACTCGCTTACCCAGCAAGTTCTCGCGGAAGCGGCCCTGCTTGCCCTTGATCATGTCCGTGAGCGACTTGAGGGGGCGGTTGCTGCTACCCAGAACTGGGCGGCGGCAACGGTTATTATCAAAGAGCGCATCCACGGCCTGCTGCAACATCCGCTTTTCGTTGCGGATAATTACTTCGGGCGCGTTAAGGTCCATCAGCTTCTTCAGCCGGTTGTTGCGGTTGATGATGCGACGGTAGAGATCGTTCAAATCGCTGGTGGCGAAGTTACCGCTCTCAAGGAGCACTAGAGGACGCAGGTCCGGCGGGATGACAGGGACCACATCCATCACGAGCCAGGTGGGGTCGTTCTGGCTGCCGCGGATCTGCTCGATGAGCTTCAGACGCTTGGCGAGGTCCTTGATCTTCTGTTTGCTTTTGGTCTGATTCAGTTCAAGGCGGATATCTGCCGCGATGGAGGGGAGATCGGTGCGCTCGATGAGCTCGCGGATTGAGTCGGCGCCCATGTTGGCGCGAAAAGATGTGCCGTGCTTTTCAACGGCGATGCGGTGCTCGTCTTCAGTCAATACCTGCTTAAACTTAAGTTCGGTATCGCCCCCGTCGATGACAACGTAATCCTGGTAATAGATGATCTTTTCGAGATCGCTGGTCTTCATCCCGAGCAGGGTGCCGAGGCGGCTGGGCATGCTCTTGAAGAACCAGATGTGAACAATGGGGCTGGCGAGGTTGATGTGGCCCATGCGCTTGCGGCGCACGCGGCTGTGGGTCACCTTGACGCCGCAGCGGTCGCAGATGATGCCCTTGTATTTGGTGCCGCGGTACTTACCACATGCACATTCGTAATCACGCTCAGGCCCGAAGATGCGCTCGCAGAAGAGGCCGTCCTTCTCGGGGCGGTAGGTGCGGTAGTTGATAGTCTCGGGCTTCTTTACTTCACCGTAAGACCAGCCGCGGATATCGTTGGGAGACGCCAACGTAACCTTAACAGCGGAGAAGTCATTAACACGATCGTACACGGTTTCAGCCATGTTGGTTCCTCATTATCCGGCACTAGGCGCCGGGTTTGATTGCCAGCACTCTCACCAACTTAACGCACCAACTCACGCCGCGCCAAGGCCACTAAACTTCGAATCACCGCAGCCACCGCCTTGCGCGTCTTCCGATGTAGTAGCCCTCGCTAGCCGCATCGGCATGATATTTACATTATGACCACCGCGAGCAATCAGGGCAGCCAAAGTTAACTAACTTTGGCGGACTTGGTCGCGGCTCACCCAGGCCCTGACGACTTACAGCAGACTACCGCCTTCGGTCTTCTTCTTTTCCAGGGAGATGTTCAGGCCCAAGCCCTTGAGTTCATTGCAGAGCACATCGAAGGCGACGGGCATGCCCGCTTCGAGCTTGTTCTGCCCCTTGACCATGCTCTCATAGATCTTGGTGCGGCCTTCAACGTCATCGGACTTGACGGTAAGAAGTTCTTGGAGAATGTAAGCAGCTCCGTACGCTTCCAACGCCCACACTTCCATTTCGCCGAAGCGCTGACCACCGGTACGCGCCTTGCCCCCCAAGGGCTGCTGAGTGATCAGCGAGTACGGGCCGGTTGCACGGGCGTGGATCTTGTCGTCAACGAGATGATGTAACTTCATCAGATACATGAAGCCGATGGTCGTGCGCTGCGTGAACGCCTCGCCGGTGCGGCCGTCATACAACTGCATCTTCAGGTTCCTGGGCATCTTTGCCAGCAGCTCGCGCGGCTGAGGATGAGTCCCTACACGCTCATAATAAGCAAACCGATCATCAACGTGCTTATTAGCTTCTTCGATGCACACGTGAATTTCTTCTTCGCGGGCGCCATCAAAGACCGGGGTTACGGCTTGGAATCCAAGGACTCGCGCCGCCCAACCTAAGTGCGTCTCGAGAATCTGACCGACGTTCATACGGCTAGGCACGCCCAGAGGATTAAGCAACACATCAACCGGTGTGCCGTCTTCCATGAAGGGCATTTCTTCCTCGGGAACGATTCGGGCAATTACACCCTTGTTCCCGTGGCGACCGGCCATCTTATCGCCCACGCTCAACGTGCGTTTGGTGGCCAGGTAGACCTTGACCATTTCGAGTACGCCCGTGGGCAGTTCGTCGCCGCGTTTCATGTGCGCGACTTTGCGGGCCTTCTCGGCGCCGATCGCGGTGATGCGCGGCCAGAACTGTTTGTAGAGGGTGTCGGCCTCAGCCTTCACTTCTTTGCTGCCCTTAATCCACTTGTTATCGAAGTTACGGACCTGTTCCAAGATAACTTCGGGAATGTCACTGGCACCCACCTTCTGGCGGGTGTTGGGATCGATCATCGCCGTGCCCACCACGTCGTTGACGGAGTTGGTCATCTGTTTGAAGAGCTCAATGGCCTTGTCGTCCATCAGCTTTTCGTAATCGGTGATTTCCTTCTTGAGGGCTTTCTTCTGCTCCTCGTTCATGTGCAAACGACGCGAGAACTTGCGCGCTCCGATGACGATGCCTTCGACGCCTGCGGGCACTTCCAACGAATCGTTCTTCACGTCTTCGCCCGCGCGACCGAAGATCGCGTGAAGCAACTTTTCTTCCGGGGTTAGCTCAGTCTTGCTCTTGGGGCTTACCTTGCCCACGAGAATATCGCCGGGGCCAACACGAGCTCCGAGCCTGATCACCCCGTACTCATCGAGGTTACGAAGCATCTTCTCGCTTACGTTGGGGATATCCCGCGTAAACTCTTCGCGACCGAGCTTGGTTTCCCGGATTTCCACATCGAACGCATCGATGTGGATGCTGGTGAAGACATCGTCTTTTACCAGGCGCTCGTTCATCACGATCGCATCTTCAAAGTTATAACCATCGAACGTGTTGAACGCTACCAGCACGTTCTTGCCGATGGCAAGCTCGCCCTGCTTGGTGCTTGCGCCGTCGGCCAGCACCTGGTTCTTCTCAACCTGTTGACCGATCTTAACAATCGGCTTCTGGTTGAGGCACGTACGTTCGTTCAGCCCTACGAACTTGCGGAGGACATACTCGTCGGCGTTGTCAATGATGATTCGTTCGCTATCTACGAACGTAACCAAACCGGCGTTCTTGGCCTTGACCACCATGCCCGAGTTACGCCCGACCGGAAGCTCGATACCCGTTGCAACGCAAGGGGGATCAACCTTCACAAGCGGTACGCCCTGGCGCTGCATGTTCGAGCCCATCAATGCACGGTTGGCATCGTCATGCTCAAGGAACGGGATCAACGCGGCGGAGATGCCGATAATCTGCTTGGCGCTGATATCCAAATAATGAACGTTGGCAGAATCAACTTCGGCGAGTTCGCCGTTGACCCGCGCGAGAATCATGCCCTTCTTTAGCTTGCCGCCCTCTTCGAGAGAGTCGGAAGGGGCCAAAACGGCTTTCATCTCTTCGTCGGCGCGAAGCTGAATGATCTTGCCGGTTGCCTTTCCGTCCTTGATCTCACGATAAGGCGTACGAAGGAAGCCGTACTCATCGATGCTAGAGTAAATTCCCAACGAGGCGATGAGGCCGATGTTCGTACCTTCGGGCGTTTCGATAGGGCAGATACGGCCGTAGTGCGAGATGTGAACGTCGCGAACTTCAAAGCCCGCTCGCTTACGATTCAAACCGCCAGGCCCGAGGGCCGAAAGCCGACGCTCATGCACCAGACTGGAGAGCGGGTTGGTCTGATCGACAACCTGACTTAACTCGCTTCGACCGAAGAAGAAATCAATTGCGGACGAAATGCTCTTCGTATTGACCAAGTCCGCGATCTTAACCATTTCTTCGGGGTCCTTCACGCTCATGCGTTCCTGGACCGTGCGCTTGAGTTTCAAGAAGCCCTTGCGCAGTTCATCCACAGCAAGCTCATCGAGCGTGCGGAGGCGGCGGTTACCCAAGTGATCGATATCATCGACAATCGCGGCGGGGCCGCCGGACTCAGGATCAACTCGACCGCTGCGCAGATCCAACAGGTAACGGATCACCTGGAGGAAATCCATGCTGCGGATGAACATCATGTCTTCCGGGGTATCAAGCTCAAACTTACGATTGATACGGAAGCGACCGACGCGCCCGAGGCGGTAGCGGTTTTCATCAAAGAACTTTTCAATGAAGAGCTGCTTGGCTTTTTCAACCTGGGGCGGGTTGCCGGGGCGGAGCTTGCTGTAGACCTTCAGCATCGCGCGGTTGTAGGTCGAATCGGCCTCGAACTGCTCAAGCTTTTCTTCCGCGACGGTGTTCAGGATCAACACATCGCTGGGATTTTCAATGACGCGCACCTTGCGGAGGGTGCTGTTCATAATCGCAGAGTGGGCATCACCGATCTGGCGGCCCACGTGTACAAGCTCTTCGCCGGTGCTGGTATCGATAATGCTTTCAGCGGCCCAGTGCTCGGGCTTAAGGTTCTCAACCTTAATTTCGCTTACTTCGTAGAAGAGGCTGAGCAACGCGCTGGTTTCGGCGACGCTCTCATCGAGACAGCGCAGGAAAGTGGTCGCGGCGAGCTTTGTGCTCTGGTCGATCCGCATCGCCAGAACGTCCTTCTTGGTGACTTCAAGCTCGATCCAAGACCCGCGCTCGGGGATGATGCGGGCACTGTGAAGCGGACGGTCACCTTCGCTCGAGACTACTTGGAAGTCTACACCGGGGGAACGGTGCAACTGGCTGACGATCACGCGCTCGGCACCGTTCACGATGAACTCGCCGCCGCCCATCATTATCGGAAACTCGCCAAGATAAATCTGCTCTTCGGGCAACTCTGGCTTGCCTTCACGCTTTAGGGTCAAACCCACGCGGAAAGGTCGGCCGAAGGTGAGGCGCAGCTCGCGGCACTCATCGGGGGTGTACCGGGGCTCCTCGAGCATGTACGTCGTGTACTCAAGGTTCATGGTTTCGTCATAACTCTTGATCGGGAAGACTTCGCGCAGCAAAGCCTCCAGACCTAGAGTTTTATTACGTTCCTCGGGCGCAATGCTCAACTGCAGAAAGCGTTCGTACGCATCTGTTTGAACTTCGCACAGATCGCCCACCGGCATGGCATCGCCACGCTTGGAGAAATCGCGAGTGACTTTGACGTGCTGGTCATCAAGTGCCAGAAAGCCAGAGTTATCAGAACCGTTATTATTAGACGTAGCCATCGATTCCATCGATGCCCTCGCAATGGAGAATGCGATACCAGTTTGATGAATGTTTGCAGCCGAAAATCACGTTTCGCGGTTGCTGAAAGATCAAACTGAGCAAACTCAAACTTGTTAAAGGTGCCGGCTCATCGTGAGCCTGCCAGGCGTGCAACGTAAAGTCTCAAACATCGAAGTTCCAAACTTCAAACGTTGCGCGCAAAGCCGAACCTATGAGTATACACACCGGACATGCCTATAGCAAGCACGATGCCACTCATTTTACGTGAAATTTTCTCGAAACTTTAGCGGCACCGTCGCAAGTGCTCCCCGCAGCACCGACGACGCCGCGGACTTCAACCTCGAAAAACGCATACGCTTCACGCTGGATAAGACGATGACGACCCGCCGCGAGTTCACGGCGGGTCGTTTGAATTATTTTACCAGCTAAAAACGCCCGCGCTGCGCGCCCGTGGCACAAGTGCCGTTGAAGCTATTCTCAGCAGCCAGAGGGACGGCCGAGCGATGCAAACAGAGGGCGCGCCGCCTGCTATCAGGCGAGTTCGACGGTGGCGCCGTTCTCTTCGAGCATCTTCTTGAGCTTTTCGGCTTCGGCCTTGTCTAGGCCTTGCTTTACAGCCTTGCCGGGATTATCGACGAAAGCCTTGGCTTCGGCGAGACCCAGGCCAGTGGCTTCGCGAACAGCCTTGATGACCTGAATCTTCTTATCACCCGCAGCCTTGAGAATGACATCGAAGGAAGTCTTCTCTTCAACCTTAGGGGCGGCGGCCGCACCGGCGGCAGCCATCATCATGCCACCGCCAGCGGCGGCTTCGATGCCGTGAGCATCTTTAAGATATTTACCGAGTTCCACGGCTTGTTTGAGAGTGAGGCCAGCGAGCTTGTCGCCCAGTTCTTTGATTGACGATTCAACTGTTGTATCGGACATGTTGCAAAAACCTTTCGTTGCCAGAGGCGGGCATAAAGACCCGCGACCGACACCTTGCTCACACCAGAGGAGCCGAAACACTCGGCTTTTAATCCACGGTTGCTGGACCAGTGGCGTGCAGAAGACTGATTAAAAATTGACACCCAACCCGGCAGCTTGCGTCGCCGTATCAGGCAACCTTGGCGACCTCTTCGCCCTTTTCCAACTTGGTTTCGATGGCTTTGATGATGCCCGCGATATTGGAACCGGGGCCCTTGATCTGTCCGGCCAACTTCTGAGCGGGGCTGAGAACCAAGGTGATAACGCGGCCGATGGCCTCGTCTTTGGTGGGATACTTGCTTAGTTCTTCGACGCCAGCCTTGCCCTTGAAGACGATGCCATCGAGAACGGCACCCTTCAGCTCGATGCCGGGCATCTTTGTGATGGCACCGACGATCTCGCGGGCGACTTCAACGACCGATTCGCCGCCGTAGGCGAGCGCACTTGACCCCGTGAGAAGGTCCTTGAGCGCTTCCAGGCGAGTGCCCTCGAAGGCCTTGCGTGCCAGAGCGTTCTGGATCACGGTGATCTTGATGCCCTTCTTCGCAAGGACGTGGCGGAGCTTGGTGGTTTCAATCGCTTTTACGCCGCGGATGCTGATAACCATCGCATCAGGCCACTCCTGGGCATCCTTGGCGATGCGGGACTTATAGTCGCGCATAATCAGGCTTTTCACTGTCTTTGACATCGTACGTTCCTTTACTTATGACTGGTTGAAAAGTCCGGGAGGATTATTCCGCGACAATTGCGGCCGAGTACTTCACGCGAACGCCGGGAGTCATTGCGCCGCTCACGGTAATGCTCTTTATGTACTGACCCTTGACGGTTGACGGGCGAATTTTTTCGATGGCGGCGATGAAATGATCGAGGTTTTCGGTGAGTGCGGCCTCAGCAAAAGACATCTTCCCGATGATTGCGTGAACGTTGCCGCCGGTGTCTGTACGGTACTCAACCTTACCTGCGGAATATTCCTTGACTGCCATGGGAATATCAGAGGTTACGGTACCGGCCTTGGGGCTGGGCATCAGGCCTTTAGGCCCGAGCAACTTACCGAGCTTAGAGACGACTCGCATCATGTCTGGGCTGGCGACGGCGACGTCAAAATCCATGAAGCCTTTTTCGATTTCGGAGACGAGTTCTTCGCCGCCTGCCTTCATCGCACCCGCGGCGAGGGCTTTGGGTGCAACGTCGCTCTGGCAGAAAGCGATGACGCGCTTGCTCTTGCCAATGCCTTGGGGAAGACTGATTGCCCCGCGAAGGTTTTGCTCGCTTTGCTTGGTGTCAACGTTGAGGTGAAGAACGACGTTGACGGTTTGATCGAATTTGGGACCCTTGAACTTCTTGAGCGTGGCGACTGCCTGCGCTGGTTCGAGGGCATCAACGACCTTATGGCCTTCGTTTACCTTAGCTCTTTTTGTAAGTCGGACCGGCATCTGATGTATCCTTTTCGAGCGTGTCGAATGTGATTCTGGGTGAGTGAGTGGTGCTAACCAACCGCTTTTAGCCGAGGCGACCCAAGTGAAGCGAACCAGATGAAGCGATTTGGTGCTGGCTCGTCGGGGTGGGCTCTTGCGAACCCGGCAGGGCTGAGGGGCTTGGCTAACTAAAGCGATGACCAACGAGGAAGAGAGTGATAGGGACTAGTTTGGCCCTGATCACGCGGAGATCGTGACGCCCATCGAACGAGCTGTTCCTTCGATAACGCGCATCGCGCTCTCGATGGAGTGGCTGTTCAAGTCGGCCATCTTGGCTTCGGCGATCTTCTTTACCTGTTCCTTGGTGATCTTGCCCACTAGGTTCTTGTTAGGAACACCGGAACCCTTGGGCACCCCCGCTGCTTCAGCGATGAGGACCGAAGCGGGGCTGCTCTTGATTTCAAGCTCGAACGAACGGTCGGAATAGACCGTTACGATGCAGCCGACGACCTTGCCTTTTACGTGCTGGGTCGCGGCGTTGAACTTTTGGATGAACTGGCCAGGGTTGACACCCTTGCTGCCCAGAACTGGGCCGATCGGTGGGGCCGGAGTGGCCTGGCCACCGGGCGCCATGATCTTGAATACGTTGGTTACTTCTTTTTTACCCATTACTTTAAACCTCCCACCGGCCTTTGAGCATAGCTCAACGCAACGACTGAAGATCAGACGCAGCAGGCGCGGTAGTACAACCGGCTTGGGATGTCACCCATGAGCGTCGGCCCATGACGTGTCCAAGGTCGGGATGGTAGGCGATAAGGGGGTTAAGGTCCAGCGGGTTATGGCGCGGGTGTAGGGTATTGAGTTGGAGTTTTGCCAGTTTCGGACGGGGTAACCCGAGGATACTCGGGGATGTGAGTAGTTTAACTCATCATCGAGTGGACCGGTTGGAATTGGGCCGCAGCGAGGGGAGGGTCTGGGCCGAAGCACAAACAGCGTCCTCGTGCTGCGGTTGGCCCTCGCCCTTGCCAAACGACGTGGAGCCGATGTGAGCGAGTGAAAAAGCAGCGCGGCCCTCGACAAAGTGGAAACTGGGGCCGGCGGGAGGGAGCTTCCATTTAACTTCGTGCCGAGCGGATACTAACCGAGCATATTAAGTTTTTCACGTGTCTTGGCGCGTGGTTTAGCCTTGGGCCGCAGTCTTTACGAGATCTTGACAATCCGAGCGGCGCTTGCCCTCGATAGACAAGCGCAGCACTGCATCGTGCAGCGGAACACTCTCAGTGAAAGAAAGCCTTATGAATAGATTTTCATCGTCGTTTTATACGTTTGTTACTTCGGCCGCTTGCCTCCTCGCAGCGCAAGCCGGTGCGGTTGATGTCGTAGTACCCGCCGCGCAGGCGACAGCGCCAGGCAACGGCCAGAGCACCCTGCCCCTTCGTAACTATGGAACGGGCGGTTCCCGGTTTCAGCAGTTGCATGATGCCTCAACGCTCACTGGGTTCGCCGGACCTCACACGATCACCAGGATCGCGTTTCGTGCACGGCAGACACCGTTTCTCAGCTTCATCGGTAACCGGGTTTCGGTCTCCAACATCCGTGTTCAACTCTCGACGACAAGCCGCGTGAGTGACACTACGGCTGCCAACGGGCTCAGTGGTCAGTTCGCGGATAACATCGGATCAGACGTAGTTACGGTATACTCCGGCCAGCTCACACTTATGACCGCGTTCACTGGGTCGCCCACGCCGGGGCCGTTCGATTACAGCATCACACTTCAGACTCCGTTCACCTATAACCCGGCTGAAGGTAACTTGCTGGTAGACTTTCTCATCCCCGACACGGCGACAGTTACGGGCAATGGCTCGATCGGCTTCGCTCAGTTTGATACGTTCACTGATGCGTTCCCAAGCGCGGACGGCCTTGCTTCCGCGGCGGGCGCCACTGGGTCGGCCACGATCGGCGCAAACTCGACACGGGGGGTCGTGATTCAGTTTCGCGGCGAGCCGGCAGGATGCGGATGCCCGGCGGATTATAACCAAAGCGGTGGTACTGATGGCACTGATGTCGATGCGTTCTTCGTTGACTGGTCCGCTGCGGTCGGCTGCGCAGACATTAACCTTGACGGCGGCATTGACGGCGCGGACGTCGATGAGTTCTTCCAGATCTGGGTTGCGGGCGGTTGCTAAATGAGGGGAGTATTCACGCTAGTAATCGCTACGCGGAACATTTCCTGGCAGAGCTCCTTGTAGTTGAGAACCACCCCGGATGAGCGGTCATCCGGGGTGGTTGTGTTGGTTACTTCGGATGATCAGCTTCATGCCTTAGTTGTTGAGAGGGCTGCGGGAAACCCCAGCACAGGGGCGTTTCACTCTCGCCGAGTGAATGGTTACACTTCGACGATCATCGCTACGCTGTTACCACCGCCAAGGCAGAGCGCGGCTAAGCCGCGCTTGCCACCGGTGCGGTGCAGTTGATGGATCAGCGTGGTAAGCACCCGCGCGCCGCTGGCACCGATGGGGTGACCCAAGGCAATGCCACCGCCGCAGATATTTACTTTGTCTTCCGGGATGCCCAGGGCGACAATATTGCACAGAGCCTGCGCGGCGAAGGCCTCGTTCAGTTCGAAGAGGTCTATGTCTGCAACTGACATCTTCGCCTTAGCCAACACGCCCTGCACTCCGGTGATAGGGGCGGCAAAGATATCCTTTGGCGCAACGCCGCTAGTGTGATAGGCGAGGATCCTTGCGATCGGCTTGACGCCTAGCTTTTCGGCCATTGCGGGGCTGGCCACGAGCAAAGCGGCCGCGCCATCGCTGATCTGGCTTGCGTTGGCCGCGGTGATAGTCTCATGGCCGGGGAGCGCCCTGAGTTTACTTACACTCTCCAGCGATGTCTCAGCGCGAATACCCTCGTCAGCGGAGACACCGGGGGACTTTTTATCCATGCATCGCTCGCCGCTGATAGCGACGATTTCGGTATTAAAGTAACCGGCTTTTGCTGCGTTCGCGGCCCGCTGGTGGCTTTGGACGCTAAAGCGGTCCTGCTCGGCGCGGGTAATGTTATATTTCTTGGCGATGTGGTCCGCGCCGCTGGTCATGGCCCAGCACTCGAACGCGCACCGAAGGCCATCGTAAGCCATCACGTCTTCCATTGGTGCGGGGCCGAACTTAACGCCCTCGCGGATACGGGCGAAGTGCGGGGCGGCGGTCATATTCTCAAACCCGCCCGCCACAACGAGATTGTTGTCGCCGGCCTTGATGCTCTGCGCCGCTTGCATCACAGCCTGCAGACCAGAGCCGCAGACCTTGTTGACCGTCACCGCGTTTAGCGTGTCGGGCAAGCCCGCTTTCAACCCGGCCTGACGAGCGGGGTTCTGGCCCAAGCCAGCTTGAAGGACACAGCCCATAATACATTCATCAATGAAATTCATCGCGCCGGGCACCGCTTCCAGTACTGCGGAGATCGCGTAGGAACCCAGCAGCGGCGAGGGCACTTTCGAAAAACCGCCGAAAAACTTGCCGATGGGCGTGCGTTTGGCGGCCAAGATAACTGCTTGAGACATAAATAATAATCCTTCAGACAATGTCGATCCGCGGGGGATTGCGATGGGAACGGCCCACACTTGCATGAGCTTTTCTTGGATGGTTGGTCTCACCACCCTGGGCAGCTTAGAGAGCCAGTTTAGAGATCTAATTTATAGAGCTAGGCGAGAGAAAGCTATAAAGTCAGTGCTGGCTCGTTGCCCACCGCATTGGCTTACAAGTCGCGCGATCTGGCCGCGATGGTAAGATTCGTGGTCAAATACGTGAATAAGAACGTCCTCAATAGAGCTTCGGTAGACGCGCCCTTCGGAGCTTGCGTAATCGACCAACTTGGCGAGGTGAACGTCCTTGAGTTGATCAAGGTAACCCGCCCACTCTTTGTCGTTTTGTGCGCAGACTTGACGGGTCTCTTCAACGGTCCACGCGGGGAACCAGTCTTTGGGCAACGCGATTGGGCTGGCGCGGATGCGGGCGAGCCAGGCGCCTCGTGCCAACTGGTTATGAGGTACAAGCTGTCGGGCGCGAATGTAATCGGGCGAAGAGTGCGCTGTGAGAGGGATCGATTCGATGGAGGTGAGGACCAAGTCGTTGGCCCACGCCTGGGCATCTAGTTGTTTGCGGAAGCGGGCAACACCCGGGTTGTTGAACGCATCCACGCCCCAGGTGGATGTAAGGTCACGGGCTCCGGGAGTGCTCATTGGGTTACCTCGGTAATCTTAAGTATTTTGGAGTTGGGCTGCATCGCGGCGACCTCGATGGTTCGCTTCATCTCACGAACTGCGGAGTTCATGCCAGCGTGTATAGCGCGGCTTACGATCGCGTGACCGATATGCAGCTCTGAGAGTCCGGGGAGCGCCGCGAGTGCGGACACATTATGATAGTTGAGCGCGTGCCCCGCATTGAAACGCATTCCGGTCTGCTGGATCAGCAGTCCGGCTTCCCTCACACGCTCAAACTCGCCCGCCAAGCCGCCCTCCAGGAAATCACCGCCCGCTGCGGAGAACCGCTCCGCGTACGGGCCGGTGTGAACCTCGCAGACATGGAAGCCCGCTTCGTACGCCGCGGCGATCTGCCGTTCCTGCGCGTCGATAAACGCGGAGACTACGCAGTTTGCATCGGAGAGGCGGGCGACTGTTTGCTTGAGTCGAGCGAGCTGGCCCGCGACGTCGAGCCCGCCCTCGGTAGTTACTTCATCGCGGCCCTCGGGAACCAGCATCGCGGAATGAGGTCGAGTGTGAACGGCGAATGCAACCATTGCATCGGTTGCCGCCATCTCAAGGTTAAATCGAACGCGGCAGGTGGCACGGAGCAACGTAACATCGCGGTCGGTGATGTGGCGGCGGTCTTCCCGAAGATGGACTGTGATTCCATCCGCGCCACCAAACTCGGCCTCGTTCGCGATTCGCACAACATCGGGCTCGCCATAGTCGGCGCTTTGCCGATACCGCGCTTGGCGGATGGTGGCCACGTGGTCAATATTTACCGAGAGTTGAGGCATGTGCTACGGTAGGGTATGGACATCAGTGCCCTTGCACGGAACGAGGGTTGGAACGCATCGCTGGCCCGGCAGACCAGTGGTTTGGACTGCCGGGTTGCGGGCCTTCGTGCTTTGCTTGCGACTCTGCTCATTGTGCTCGCGGCGGGAGGGTGTCGGAAAAAGTGCACGCCGCCGCCCGAGCAGGGCGCGGTGCCCGTTCGAGCCCCAGCGGCTAACGGCGAGGAAGCAGCTTCGGGTGACAGGTCAACGCTTCCCGTCACTCAACTCAGCGGCGATACCGACCAGAATGATGACGGATCTCTGAGCAGAAATGAGGGAGCCTTGACGAAGCAGCCGTATCTCTTTGTAGATCGCCACCTCACCCCCGACAAAACACTAATTACGTTGCGCGGTGAGTCGTTCGCGGCGGGGGGAGTCGTGCTAGACTCGCTGACCACTTTGGTGCGTCCTGAGTTAGTCGCGGGGGCGAGAGCGGGGATCGAAATTCATATTACGATTCCGAGTGAGCAGAGCAGGCCGGATGCACCGCCAGCCCGGATGGGTGCGTCGTTTGGTCGGAGCATCCAAGACGAGGATGGGAAGCCGCTGGGTCTTTATCTTCAGATCCCCGCCGAAGGCGTGCCAGAGAGCCCGAGCGTGTTGGTTTGGCTACGCGAGGGCGCTGGCGCGAGCTATAAACGGGCGATCTATGTGCCGGCGGCGGGAGCGATGGTCGAGGCCATCCATATGTTAGGTTTAACATATGTGGTGCAGGTGGGCAGCCCTGGCGGTGGTGTTGAAGTTCGGCTTGCTCGCCCCGACGAGCCGCGGGCTACTGCGCTCGCGGGCGCAGATGTAATCATTGTCAGACAGCAAGTTCCGGGCCGTTTCGGGATGACGGTCATGCACAGTGTGCCCATCGACACTGGGGTCGCGGTTACGCTGCCCCTGAAGCTTGGCTGCATCGACGAGCAGGGGGAGACCAGCCTGATCGAGATCCCGCAGACGTCGCTCGGCAAAGAATGACTTGTGGTGCAACGCCGCGTGTATCCCGGCTGGTGTGCCGACCGCCCATATGTGGCATACAAATCAATCTTTAGTCCAAGCCACTTGTCAAGGCTTTAAGAGCGATTCGCCGCTCATCTCCGCTGGTTTTGGCAAGCCAATAACGTCCAAGATCGTGGGCATAATGTCGGCTAATCGTCCCCGCCCCTCACGGGCTGCGGGGTTAAACCACCTGGCCACAACCGTGTCGCCACGAAGCTTACGACCCTTGAGGCGATCACTCACCAGGACAAGCGGTACATCAAAGGTCGTATGCGCGGTGTGCGGGGCGTTGGTAATCGGATCAAACATCTGCTCCGCATTGCCGTGGTCAGCAGTTACGATGAGCGAGCCGCCCAGTGCGAGAGTAGCTTTGACAATCTGGCCCACGCACGCGTCAACCGTTGCACACGCCGTGATGGCGGCTTCAAGCACGCCGGTATGACCCACCATATCGCAGTTGGCAAAGTTAACAATTAGTACTTGCTCAAAATCTGGCGAGGCCAGGCGTCCGAGCACCGCCTCGAGCACCGCCTGTGCTGACATCTGCGGGAGTAAGTCGTAGGTAGACACGCGGGGGCTTTGAGGATTCTGCCTTGACTCGCCGGGGAAGGGCTCGTCTCGATAGTCGTTGAAGAAAAACGTAACATGCGGATACTTTTCGGTCTCCGCGCAGCGGAACTGGCGCAACCCATTTTTGCTTATATACTCACCGCCGATGTTAACCATTTTGGGCGGCTTGGGGAACGCTGTTTGCACAAAGGGCGCGAGCTCTCCCCAGTAGGCGGTCATCGTAACATAAGTAATATCGAGCTTGTTGCCCCGTTCAAAGCCGATCTTCCCCGAATCAGGGCTTGGCTTGACTTTACCCCACTGCTCATCAGGGAAGACGAACGCCGCGGAGATTTCACGCGGGCGGTCGCCCCGATAGTTGAAGAAGATTACCGAATCACGGTCACGGATGCGAGTTAATTGGGCCGCGGCGGGGGTTGCGCCGATCATGCGCGGCGTGATGAACTCATCGCCCTTCAGGTTGCCGCCCGTGGGATTCGCGTAGTAATCTTCGATGGCGGCGGTGACAGTGGGGAAGGTCGGCACGGGCGAGGAGCTGTGAGTGCCGGTGAGCGTTGCGAACGCAGCGGAGACCCGTTCCCAACGATAATCGCGGTCCATCGCGTAGTAACGGCCCATGATACTAACGATTGCTCCCGCGCCGGTCTTGGCGAGTTCGCGCTCCACTTGCGCTGCGAACTCCTTGCCGGTGAAGGGCCCGGTGTCGCGGCCATCGCTGAAGAGATGGATGTACACCTTCATCTGCCCCATCGCCTTGCAAGCGCGGACGCAAGCGTAGAGGTGATCGAGCATGCCGTGTACGCCGGCGTCGGAGTTAATGCCCATGAGGTGAACACCGCCGCCGCGTGCGAGCGAGCTGGTAATCGCCGAGGCGATCACTAAGTTATGTTCGAGTCCGGCCCGGCAGGCTTTGGTGATCGCCACGCTTTCTTGATCGACGATCCGCCCCGCGCCGATGTTCTGATGGCCCACCTCGCTGTTGCCCATCGTTCCTTCGGGGATGCCAACATCCTCGCCACTGGTTTTTACGAGCGTGCTGGGATAGTCTCGCATCAGCGCATCGCTTACCGGCGTTAAGTTACGCTCGCCCGCCAACTTAATCGCGTTGAATGCATCGTGCTCGGGGTTAGGGTTGCTTCCCCAGCCGTCGCGGATAATAAGAACGAATGGGGTGTTGTCGGGCATGGGGAGCTGGATGGCGATGTGCGGGATTGCGATAAGCGGACGCTAAGGGGGGAGGGAGATGGCGACCGATTCGGGTCGGGCTTGGGCAGTTTACAAGTAGTAGTTTTAAACTTTACTGTCGCTAGCGTCACTCATGAGTTTACATTTCAAGCAACTGGGCGATAAACATCGCATGGCTGCGCTGGCCCATACGGAAACACGAAAGCTCAAACTTTTCGTTGGGCGAATGCACACGATCGTCGTCAAGACCAAAGCCCATAAAAATAGTGTCCAGGCCCAGCTTATCCTTGAGCATTCCCGCCACGGGAATCGACCCGCCGCTTTTGATCAGAGCGGGTGTCTTACCCGTGGCCTTCTTGATGGCGCGGCTCGCCGCGGCGAGGATGGGCGATTCGGTGGGAACCGTCACCCCGAAACCGCCGTGATGGTCGTTGAGTTCCCAGCGGCAGCCCGGCGGCGTGCGTTCCTTGAGCCAGGCGAAAAAGAGTTTGGTTATCTTTTTGGGGTCTTGGTCGGCCACGAGTCGGAAACTTACCTTCGCGCTAGCCTTGGCCGGAATTACGGTCTTGGCCCCCGCGCCGGTATACCCGCCCCAGATTCCATTCACCTCTGCCGTGGGCCTCCCCCACTCCCGCTCCATTGCGGTGAATCCTGCCTCGCCGATATCCGCGGCCGGGGGCAGACCGATTTTTTTGAGCGCATCTTTCTGACTAAACTTCAGTTTACCCCAGTTGGCTCGCTCTTGCTTAGTCAGCGGGCGCACATTTTCGTAAAAACCTGGAATCGTGATCTTACGCTTTTTATCGTGCAGCTGGGCGAGCACGCGAGTAAGCTCGGTGATGGGGTTGGGGCATCGCCCGCCCCACAGGCCGCTGTGCAGATCCTGGTTCGCCGCGTGGAGTGTAATTTCGGTATACGCCAAGCCCCGCACGCCGTACGTAATGGCGGGCTGAGTGCGCCCCAGCATCCCGGTATCGGATATCAAGCAAACATCGGCCTCTTTGAGTTGTTTGCGATAGGCATCTACGAAGCCCGCCAGGCTCGCTGATCCGCATTCTTCCTCGCCCTCGAGCATCACGGTGAACTTCGCGCCACCAGTGGCGTGCCCTGTAGCCGCCTTCCATGCCCGGCAAGCTTCGATAAACATCATAACCTGACCCTTGTCATCCACAGCACCACGAGCCACGATTCGTTCGCCCGGTCCGCCTTTGGCTTCTGCTGGCTTGATCACCGGCTCAAAGGGCGGGCTGTCCCACAAATCAAGGGGATCGCAGGGCTGGACATCGTAATGGCCGTAGAAGAGGACGTGAGGGCCCGCGTAACCGGGCGCGGAATCCAACGTCGCCAGCACAATCGGGTGTCCGCTGCCCGCAGGCTTTCCGACTTCTATTAACTTAGCATCGAACCCGAGGCCGATGAGCTGGTCCGCCGCCCATTGTCCGGCACTTCGCACGTGGTCTTTGTACGCCGGATCGGTGCTGATACTGGGAATCTTGAGCCACTCTAAGAGTGTGTTGACCGCCCCCGCGTCGTTTGCATCCAGTGCTGCCAGGACCTGATTCGTAACATTAACATCGGCCATGAGTGGGTGCCTTTGGAGTACGGTGAGGGTGAGTGAGTAAAGAGCGAAGCTCGTCCGCAGGCTTGCTCCGGCGCGGCCTTCGCTTTAACGGCCGCCTTGGCCGAACACAGGGTAAAGCGTAGTTCGCGTCGATGCCCGCAGTGAACTTGTCCTCACCCGCTGACGACCTGAGCCGCTAGGTATAGTGGCCAACGGCCGACTA
>CAYVFW010000057.1:0-16937 GCA_964450325.1 uncultured Phycisphaeraceae bacterium
CCGCCCCTTCTGCGGCTGCATGATTCCATCCAGCATCACCGCCGCCCCGTGCTCAAACCGGTAATGATTCACCGTCTGACCCAGCAACGTAACCTCAATCACCCCGCTCCCCGCCAGCCGCTTACATTCTTCGATGATATGGTCCGGCGGCCGGTGTACCTCCGCCCCGCGCGTGAAGGGCACCACGCAGTACGTACAGAACTTATTACACCCACGCGTAATTCTCACATACGCACTTCGCCGCACACCCTCGCCAACCATGGGCGACATTGATCGGCTTAAGTCCAGCAGTTCCAGCGAGTCGCCCGCCGCCGCGAGCGTCGCGCTCCGCCGGGAGGCGTTGCCCTGCAACGCCACCTGCCGCGCACTAGTTACATACGGCTGATCTGGCGGGCTCGGAAGCAACGCCGCGTCCGCAGCAAGACTTTCGTTGGTCTTCACCGCATTCTCGAGCAGGCCTGGCAGCTTATCCAGCTCACCAGGGCCCACCAGAATATCCACCACCGGCATCCGATTAATGAGCGCAACCCCATCTCGCTCCGCCAGGCACCCCAGCACCCCCACCACCAACCCCGGCTCTAATAACTTACGTTCCTTCAGCTCGCCAAGCCGCGACCACACCTTCTGCTCCGCGTGCTCACGCACCGAACAAGTGTTATACAAAATGACATCCGCGAGCGCCCGATCCGGCGTGAACGTATAGCCCAGCGCGACCAACTGTCCGCTCACCAGCTCCGAGTCCAACTCGTTCATCTGGCAGCCGAACGTTTCAAGATAAATGCGCCGAGCCATAGCCGCAATTTTAGGCCCGCCAAGCCGCGGCTCACAACCCTTCTCATGCCCCTCCTCATGCCCCCCTCAGGCCGCCTCATGCCAGCGGAAAAAAGCCGATAAAGCTCCACACTCCAGCACCGTCTAAAACCCACCTCGCCAATCCTCGCCAATCCTCGTCACGCCGCGGCACGCCTCCTTGTAAGCCCTTTTGGCCGCCTCCCCTTCGTCGGTGTACGCTTACCCACGGATAACGGCTGCCAAAAAGAGCAAGTAGACGTATCCGCGGCGGGCAACGCACGCCGCGAGCCGCGACGGACCGATCAAACTCTGCCCATGAATAGCGATAACAACATCTCGCAGACGGCTACGGAAGAGACCACCGGCCAGGTTTCTGGCCAGAACGCCAGCCAAGCCCCATCTGAAGTGCCGCCCGCCCCGCCCCCCTCAACCGCGACCGTCACCACTCTGAATCGTAAGTGGCTGATCAAGATGCTGATCATCATGGCGGTATCGATCGGGCTGGGGCTCTTCTTCCTGGTTGATGGCGGGATCCGATACCCAGCGCGCGGCGCGGGCGCGGCGGAATACTCTGAGTTTCAATACCTTCAGGCGTTTGATAAAGAGCGCGGGGGCATCCGCAACGTTCAGGGGATTGATGATCCCAAGGCCCGCCTCGCACAGCTTAACGAGAAGGTGAAGTCAGCCGGCCAGCTTGACGGGGTCGAGCAAGCCCTTGAAACCTGGCTGTTACAACTCGACACCATCAAGCAGCTCGGGCCCGCCGCGACGGCCATACCGCGGGTGAACTATCGGGACAAGGTAAACGTAACCGATGGCGAATCGCGCCTCAAAGAACTTACACCTCAGTGGACCACCAGCGCGGGCGGCGAAAAGAAGAGCCCAACGCCTCTCTCGGCCTTTGATATCCCCTCGCAATGGGTGGGCATGGTCGTATCGCTGGGCATCGGCTTCTGGTTGTTATATGTGCTCGCACGCGCCAAGACGCGAAGCTACCGGTGGGACCCCGCCACCAAACGAATCACCCTCCCCGATGGAGTTACATTCGGGCCTGAAGATATCGAAGAGTACGATAAACGTAAGTGGGATAAGTTATATATCGCGCTGAAGTTCAAGCCCGGCCACCCCCAGCTCAGCGGCAAAACGATGGAGTTTGACCTTCTGCGTCACGAGCCGCTCGAAGCCTGGATTCTGGAGCAGGAAGCCGTTACGGCCCGCGGCAACGCCTCCCATGCGCCAGCGAGTCTATCACCACCCACCTCGTCTTTACCGGCGGTGTGAACCGATGATTACGTGAGTGAGTAACCGGTTTGAAGGCCCGCCCGGCTCATCATAATTCAATTACATCGTAGAGTTCCGGCAGAATCGCCTCCACATCGCAGGTCTCCTTCAGCTTGGCCGCCAGCGCGATGCGCGGTGGATTCTCGCCGTGGGTCAGGTAGATACGCGGCGAGGCCCCGCTCCGCGGCAGCGCGGGCTTGATCCAGCGGATAAGCTCGCTCTGCCCGGCGTGCGCGGAGAAGCCCCCCAAAGTCTGGATCTTGGCCCTGACCGGTATCATCCTCCGATGAATACTTACCTCTGTCGCGCCCTCGATGAGCTCGCGCCCCAGCGTGCCCCGGCCCGAATACCCGACCATCATCACCGTCACCCCATGCTTCCAAAGATTATGTCGCAGGTGGTGCACGATGCGGCCCCCTTCGCACATGCCGCCCCCCGCGATGATAATACAACATCCTTCGACGTCATTGAGCGCACGCGACTCCTCGCCAGTTGTGGTGTATTGTAAGTTACGCAGGTCCGCAGAGAAGCCGCGCTTGGCCGCGTGCGCCCGCGCCTCGCCGTCGAACAATCCCTGGTGCTTTTTGTATAACTCGGTGGCCTTGATGGCCATCGGGCTGTCCAGAAAGATCGGCACCTCCGGCACGCCGCCTTTACGCATCATGGCGGCCAGGTGATAGAGCACGTGCTGAGTCCGGCCGATGGCGAAGGCCGGAATTAAGATCTTCTCTTTCGCCCAGATCGCCTCCTGCACGATCTTCTCAAACTGCGCCTGCGTCTCCGCCATGCCCGCGTGGTCGCGGTCGCCGTACGTAGACTCTAGAAATATTACGTCCGCCCCCGGCCTGGGCGCCACTGGGTCCGCGAGGAAGGGGGTGTCCCACCGTCCTACGTCCGCGGAGAAGACCACCGTCTTGGTCACGCCCTGATCGCTTATGTTCACCCGTACGCTCGCCGAACCCAGGATGTGCCCCGCATCCGTGAATGTAATTGTAATTCCTTGGGCGATCTCCCTGGCCTTACCGTAAGGCACTTCGCGGATCAAGGGCAACAGCGCAGCCCCATCCTCACGCGTGTAGAGGGGCTCCACCAAAGGCTTACCTTCGCGCTGGCGGTACCGGTTTTCCCGGGCCGCGTCGGCTTCCTGAATCTTTACCGAATCCTCAAGCACCACCGTCGCGAAGTCCACCGTCGCTGGCGTCGCGTAAATGGGGCAGGAAAGCCCGCGCGCGGCCAGCAGCGGGAACCGCCCGCAGTGATCCAGATGGGCATGACTTAAGATCGCCGCGGTGAGCGTCGCCGGCTCCACTGGCCCAAGGTCCAGATTCTTCGCATCGTCCTTGCTCCCGCCCCCCTGAAAGACACCGCAATCAAGCAGCACCCGCGCCCGCGAAGTCTCTATAAGATAACATGAACCAGTAACTTCCCCGCCGCTCGCCCCGCAGGTGGTGATTCGCATATATCAAGGGTAGTGGCACTGGGGCGATAACGCGCCGATGAATCCGCGTAAAGACCCCCTCCGGTGCCCCGCGGGCATTTATTATCACTTCTGCCAGCGGCTGGAGGGGCCGCGGCCGCTCTCTGCGGCCCCTCGCCCGGAGCACGGCTGTAACGCCTGCGTCACCCGCGCGGGAGGCGACGGTATTGACGCCCCCAGTTCATATTACTTCATCATAAGCCTTGCACGCACGGGCGTGGAATTGCAAACTCTGGTGTTGCCTCGCGGCGTGCCCCGGACCCTCACGGACGATACGCATCGCCCCCGCCGCCCTCCGCGCCGGTCAACTTACATTCCGGAGTTTCGCTCTATGGCCCCTTTCGCCAACCCCCCTCCCGCCCAAGCCCGCTCTCAACCACCTTCGGGTTCGCACCAACGCACCAACTCCCCGCAGATGCCAACATCGATCCCAACGAAGCACCTCAGCCCGGACCGCTGGTTCCGGCAGTTTGAAGGTTTGCTAGGGACAATAGTTACGATCGATGTCCCCGTAATCCGCGATGAGGATGTGGTCTCTCTTTCCGGCCGCCTGCGCGATCTGGCGGGCAAGGCGAAAGGTAATATTTCACTTAACCTCTCGGTCTTGGACGAGTATACGACCGCGTGGATCAAGGCCCTCGCTGATCTCTCCAGCATGTGCGCCTCTCTGGGGGGTGCTCTGAACCTCGAGAACATGTGCCCCGTCGCGGCCAAGGTCTTCAGCGACACCAAGCGTCTGCACCACGGCACCACCCGCAGGCGTTACGCGGACGAGCGACAATCGCCCAGCCGGCCACTTACGACCACCACGCCGATGCGATTTAACATCCCGGCGTGACGAAACCCCGGCGCGGCAACCCGCCGCTTTTTACTTACCTCGTCCACATCACTTATGATTAACACCGCGTTTACGCGAAAAGGGTAGCCCAAAAGGGTTCACCGGCAAAGGACCGTCCCATGACATTACGATCAACCTCGGCCGTTGGCGCAACAGCTAAACCGTCGCTCGGCAACTCTGCGCAGGGCTTTGAGCTCGCCCCGCTGGCGGAAGGGAGCCTGGGCCGCCGCGGGAGCGGCGGGCAGGCCACCATAACCAAAAGCATCCGCCCCGGGATGGCCATCGATGTTTCATCGCCCCCGATAGATATCCCGCCTCTCCCGTCGACGTTGATGACGGTGGAGGAGATCGGCGGAACCCAGTTCGTCCGCATCGATGTCGCGGCGGTGCGCGAGCGACAGGCGTCCGTGCTCGCCGACCCTCTGTGCGGGCTGGCGGACCGCCACGGGGGTAAAGTTACGATGGATCTGACGAAGGTCGCCGCGTTCAGTTGTGCCTGGATTAATGTATTGCTTGTGCTCGCCGCGAGATGCAAGGCCAAAGGAGGGAACTTAGTCTTAACGGGAATTTCGGTGCCCGCCCAGCACCTGCTCAAACAGATGGGGCTCGCGAAATCGTTTACGATCGTTTAGCTGGCCGCCTCCGCCTGCGGCGGGGCATCAACAGGAGGAGAGTAGCGTCCACACACGCTTATAGTTATGTTATGACGAAGTGAAGGAGCACGGCCTGGGGCGATAAGCCTCGGGCCTGCATCCTTTTTTAAGTTACTCTGGGGAGAGAGGACCCGGTTCTGGATCGGGGGAGGGGGCGGTGGGAACACCTTGGGGAAGCGCAGGGTTCATGTCCGGCATCGGCGGCAGCCCGGGCGCTGCGCCGCCGTCGCTCGCCGCGTCGGCGGGCGGGGGTGCGAGCAGATCAACAATGCGGGTCTTAAATTGAGTTACTTTGGACTCGGGGAGCGCGAAGGCCCACTTGCGCCAGTTGGAGTTATTCTTATCCGATTCGGCTTTGAGGGCCTCTTGAATTAGCTGTTGGGCCTTTACCGCCTCGGCGACCCTGAGCACCTCGTCAACCTTTGGAACCTCGGCCGTCGTCCCTGCGGCTGGGGGGGTGAGGGTTGTGGGTGAGAGGGTAGGTGGAGCTTGCGTGGGTTGAGTTACATCGGCGGTAGCGTTCGCGGCGGGTGGTGAGGCCTGGGTTGGAACAGCGGGCGAGGAGGCTTCGGGCGTGGTGAGCGGGGGTGCCACGATCGGCGCGGGGTTGAACACCGAGGCGAACTTCACCCAGTTGGTGCCGTCTTTTTCTACCACAGTGTAGTTAATTTGCGTGCCGTCAAAGAGGGTGAAAGTCCCCGTGGTCGCGTCTTTCGAGGCCCAGTCGAACCCGTCGGCGGAGCGCACATCGTCAAAGTTAACAAAACTAAGTGACTGCGCTACCCGTCCTGCGGCGAACTCATCCTTGAGCGCCCGGCCCGTGGGTTGATTCTCGACGGTGAACTTTGATTCCTTAGGGTCGGGGCGCGTGATGGTAACCACTTCGGCGGGGGTGCCCCCCTCGGTGAGCGGGCTGTTGATGGTGAGCGACCGGATCTTGTCGTTGGCGATGTTGATCGCGGTTTTGTTCGTGAACGCGAGTGGGTTGGGGTCCAGGGTCAGATCTGCGGCGATCAGGTAGCTCTGATTTTCGTTCGCCCGGCGTGCGAACCGCTTGGGAACGCCGTCCCCGGGCGCGGGCCCGCTGAAGGGATCGGCACTCGCCCCGCCCCCGTCGGCCTTGCCCACAATGAGGCTCGCGAGCGAGACGCCCTGTTCATCCTGCAACGTAATTAATGTTCCCTTCGCGTTCTCTTTGGTGGGGTCGTCTACCTCGAGTCGATCAAAGAGTTCGGGCTTGGCGGTCTTCTCGTCGATGATGGTTGCCTCAGCGACGGCGGCGACGACGGGGCGGATTGAGTCGAAGCTGGCGGGATAACCGCCCTTGTTCTCAACCGACCAGTTTTTGCCGGAAGCGTCGCGCACGAGCACGGCTTCCTGCGTGCCGCGTTTGATAATGATCCGCGAGACTGTGTCTAACTTGTCTTTCAGCCCGCTGAATACGGGCGAAGCGTTGGAAGGGCCTCCGGACCCGCGGGTTACAGTCGCGGAGCGGTTGACGGCCACGATCGCTGCAATACCCACGAGCCCGACGGTCGCGGCGGCGATGATAATAAGTGATTTGCTGTTCATAAGGCTCAAACTCTTTGTAAGTGTGACCGGCTCAAACGGGTTTGTGGCTCTTTTGTAGCTACGCGGCGTGGCGGGCACCAGCGACCCGCCGTGTGGTTACGAAACGGATCACTTCATTGCATCACGCCGCGCGGGAGGCCGCACGACGGCGCGAGACGCGGTAGAAGCCCAGACCTACCGCACCCAGCGTCACAAGAATGGGGATCAGACCGACGTTAATAAACTTAAGTTGGGTGCCTAGTCGCTCAATATCCTGGCGAAGATTACTCTTCACGCCGCGTAACTTTTTACGCGTGTCCAGCGCCTGCTTCTGGAAGTTTTCGACTTCTTTCTGCTGCTCGGGGGTTAGTACGAAGGCGTCGCCCCCCTGCTTTTTGGCCTGAAGCTCGTTAATCTTCTGCTGGGTTACTTCCAGTTCTTTTTCCAGCATCTGTTCTTCGGTGCGATATCTTTCGTTGGCTCGCTTCTGCATATCTTCAACGAGGGTGAATGGGCGAGCGGCCTCCTGGCGGGCGCGGACGGAGAGGAGTTCGTTGCTGCCGCCCATGTTGTCGACCGAGCTTAGGAAGAGATCGCCATTATCGGCAAACTTCTGCACCATAGGGAGTCCGGGGATAGGCTCGCTCTCACGCACCCAGAACATGTTATTAAGAAAATCTGCATCGGCGAAGAGCAGGATATTCGCTGGCTCTTTGCTGGCGGCCAGGAATCCGGCGGTAAACTTGGCGGTATCTTCGGGCGTTTCCCCCTCGACAGCGGGGCGGCCCGCGGGGAATGCGGAGTTCACTTTGCCGGAGAGGCGAGCGATCATTGTAAGTTTTTCGGTGCCCGGGGCGTAGCTCTTTGCCAGCGCCTTAGGATCGGGGATCATCAACGCTGCGACATCGGTGAGGGCGGCTTTGTCGCTGGATTGGGCGAGCGGCTGGATCGTAAGTTTGGGACCTTCGGCCGCGGGGGCAGCGTCGGCCGCGGCCTTGGGTGCTGAAAAAGCGCGGATAGCACCGGCTGTTCCGATGTTGATACGGGACAGCCCGGCGGTAACGGGGTCTTCGCGGTTAAGGTTTTCTTCTTTAAGGCCCAGGATGTGCAACATTTGGCCTTGAGGAACCGTGATGCCCGTGGTGATATCCGCTACGAACTTGCTGGCAACTACCTCCACACCCCACGCGTTGAGCAGAGGGTTCAGGTCGCTTACGTTACTCCCCTCCTGTCCGGTCATGGGGTTGCCACCGTTGGGGTCACTGCTGCATGCAGGATCGACAAAGATCATGGCCTTGCCGCCTTTCATAATGTATTGATCGACCGCGTACTGGGTTGCGGGAGAGAGTTCCTTCGGGTGCAGGAGCACCAGAACACTGAGGTCGGCGGGGATCTCTTTGGCGTCGGTGGCGATGGGCGTGACGTTCATCGTTTGTTTAAGATCCGCAGCGATGCGCCAAGGCGGCGTGCGCTTGGGCTGGCGAGTCTGAGGGTCCATGCTGAAGCCGCCCTCGACATTAAGCGAGCTTAGCAGCCCGACGTTCTGCTTCTTAGGGTTCGCGAGCGAATAGAGAAGCTTACTGACGTTATATTCCAGAAGCTTTTCATCAGCGGGATTAAAGAACGGGATTGCTTCTTTGCCATCGGCGCTGTTGGTGCCGATGAGCCCGAAGTATAAGTTATCGCTGGGTGTGAAGGGCACGGCGGTAACCCCGGCCGCCTGCGCCTGATCTTCTGCTTCGGTAAAGGGCTGAGGATCGATCACGGTAAGCTTAATCTTTCCGGCGCCGGCGCGGGCGAACTCTTCGAGCAGCTCACGCACCCGCTGGGCGTAGCCGTTGATCTGCCCGTTGTTCGCCGCGAGCTTGGCGGAATAGTAAAAAGTCAACTTAATCGGCTCATCGCTCTGGCGGGCGATGGCGCGGCTGCCCGACGTAAGCGTGTAGAGCTTGGCGGCGGTGGCATCAAACCTAGCCCCGCGCAGGCCCAGGCCTGCGATCATGTTGATCGCGATGAAAGCAATAACCAAGAGGAGGATCGCGCCAATAACAGTCGTAGTGCGGTTCATAACTATTGTTCCTTGCCCGCGCGGGCTTTACAAGGTCTTAGGCCTTCTTGGCTTCGAGTATCATGGCGTTCATCACGAGGCAGATGGCGATCAGGGTTCCGAAGAAGACGATATCTCGCAGATCGATCACGCCCTTGGCGATGGCATCAAAGCGAGAGAGGAAACTAAACCCGCTGACGGTTTCGATGAGTGCTGTGGGGAGCTGCATACTCCGCAGGAATTCTGTGACGGGGCCGAAACCAGCGAGCAGAAAGAGGAAGCAGACGACCACGCTCAAGATGAAGGCGATTATCTGGCTCTTGGTCGAGGCGGAGATGCAGGCCCCAATCGCGAGGAAGCCGCCCGCCAAAAGCAGACTTCCGATGTAACCCGTGAAGATGGCCCCGTTGTCGGGCTTGCCCAGGTAGTTGACCGTGATCCATAGCGGAAACGTAAGTACCAGGGCCGCGCCGCAGAAGGCCCATGCAGCAAGATATTTGCCTAATACAACGCCCGCCCGCGACATCGGGAGCGTCATAAGCAGTTCGATCGTACCGCTCTTGTGCTCCTCGGCCCACAACCGCATGGAAACGGCGGGGATGAGAAAGAGGTAGAGCCATGGATGGAAATCAAAGAACGGGCGCAAGTCGGCTTGACCCCGTTCAAAGAATCCCCCGAGCTGAAAAGTAAACACACCTGTAGCAATCAGGAAGATAACTATGAATACGTAGGCCACGGGGGTTGCGAAGTACCCCGCGAGCTCTCGTTTGAAGACTGGTGCTAATCCACGCATCGGTTCATTTCCTTCCCAAGCCGCCCGAAGCTCTTACCGAGCCGGGCTGTGTTCTGGTGCGCTAACTCCCAAGTTATGCTTACTCTCTCCGCTTCTCGCTGATTCGTCATTGTGCGACCCTCGGCTGGCATCGCTTGCGCCTGTAACCGCTCACCGAGAGAGTCGCAGAGCTCACAAAGTTAGATCGCGGAAGACATCATCCATCCGTCCGGCCTCGGTGCGGATGGCATCCACCTTCCAACCCTTTAAGCGGATCAGCCCACTTATTTCTGTGGCGATATGTTTGCTATTCTTGGGTATCACGGTGCAGCGCACCACCGTCGTGCCATCGGCGTGGCGCGTCGTGCCTCCATCTTCGACATCCGCAACGCCCGCCACGCGCTTTAACTCATCGAAGACCATGACGCCATTGGGGGGCGTCAACGTGAGTGAGACTGCATTGTGATACCGGCTCTTGGCCATAAACTCGGCGGGCGTGCAGTCCGCAACGATGCGTCCGCGAGCAATCAACACCACCCGTGTACACACCGCCTCGACCTCTTCAAGGATGTGCGTGCTGAGCACGACCGCGCGTCCCCCGCCCTTCAGCTCCTTCGATGCTGCCATCTGTTTAATGAGCGCCCGCACTTCATGCTTTTGATTGGGGTCTAACCCGTCGGTGGGCTCATCCATGATGAGCACGTTGGGCTCGTGAACGATCGCTTGCGCGAGCCCCACCCGGCGCTTGAATCCCTTCGACAGTGTTTCGATCGGCTGGTGGAGCACGCTCTGAAGATTCGTACGCTCGACCGCCTTCGCGATCGCAGCCGCGGCTTCACTCCCGCGGAGGTTTCGCGTGCTTGAGCAGAACCGCAAAAAGCTCTCGGGAGTCATGTCGGAGTACGCCGGTGCACCTTCCGGAAGATAGCCGATGCTCTCCTTCACTCCTAGCGGATCTTGCAGGACGTCTTTCCCGCACACGATCGCAGTACCTGAAGTTGGTGGCAGGAACCCGGTAATCATCTTCATGGTGGTGCTCTTACCCGCCCCATTAGGCCCCAGGAATCCAAGCACCTCGCCCGGCTCAACGGCGAACGAAAGATTGTCCACCGCGAGGATTCCCGCCGACGAAGCTGCGCCTCGTGTGCGAAACCGCTTGGTCAGCCCTTTAAGTTCAATGAGCGAAGCCATAAGTGTCCCTTTCGAGTTACCGCTCGTTCTGCCGCCGTCAGCGAGAACCTGCGTTCAAAACTACCACCCAACCGGCACGATCAAACGCCTTCATGCGAGCAACGCCGCCTCCCCGACTCGCCACCACCACCCGTCAAACATTTACCCGCAATCCATTTGTTTCACCAGCATACTACTAACATAACGCCGGTACCACCCCAAAGGTTCCGAAAATTTACCAGATTTTTCAAGATTTTTTGGAATATGATAGGTATCTCACTTCAGCTTTGAGGACACCCGGGGATTTTATTGCGTCACAACCCGCTGGGCAACCCGTTTCGGCCGGTAAGTCCCAATTCGTGCATCCGGGCCCTCCGGCTCTTGGGTTCTTGCGCCACCAACTGCTCACTCCCTGTCGCGAAGCCCAATTGAAGTGATGAATCAGCAGGTCAACTCCCGGCAGCCCGCCGCAATTCACCCTATTAGAATCGCCGCGCTCGACCAACCTCTTGCGCTTAGCATGGGGCATGGCTGAGGAATCCGGCAACCAACGAAACAGCATGACGCGCCTGCTACTCATTCTCGCGGGTCCTGCGGCGGCGTGTATGGTCTGGTTTTTGCTGCCCTCTGATCTTTCCGCGCCAGCCCGCAGCGTCGCCGCGATGGGGGTGCTGATGGCCGTATGGTGGATGACCGAGGCTCTTCCGATTGAGGCGACAGGGCTAGTGCCGCTGGTGGCGCTGCCGCTCAGCGGCGCGATGAAGCTGGACCAAGCGGCCGCCCCCTACGCCGATCGCGTCATTTTCCTATTTCTGGGGGGGATGCTGCTGGGCGCGGCGATGGAGAACTGGAACTTACATCGGCGCTTTGCGCTCTGGGTTATAAGCATTGTGGGCACCAAACCCTCGCGACTGATCGCGGCGTTTTTGTTCGCGACCGCCGCGCTCAGCATGTTCATATCGAACGCGGCGGCGACGGTGATGATGCTGCCCATCGGGATAAGTGTAATTAAGTGGGTGCGCGGGGCCGTCACGCCAGAGATGCCCGGCGGAGAGGCGTGCCTCAAACACCTGGGTCCGGCCGTGGTGCTGGCCATCGCGTTCGGCGCGAGCATCGGCGGAGTTGGGTCGATCATCGGCACTCCACCTATCGCGCAGTATGCGGCGTACATGGGCAAGACGGGGAGACCCATCAGCTTCGCCGAGTGGCTGGTGGTGGGGCTGCCCACGCTGGCGGTGGTGCTCCCGCTCACCTGGTTCATCTTAACCAAGGTCGTGATGCCCATACCGATGAAGGCCTCGCCGGGCGTGCGTGAGCAAGTGATGGCCGAGCGGGAGCGGCAAGGCCCCATGACCTCGGGCCAATGGCTTACGTTAGTCGTTTTCGCCGGTGCCGCCATCTCGTGGCTGCTGGGCCAGCAGATCGGGCTGGATGATGCGGTGATCGCCATCATCGCCGCGCTGCTTTTGTTCATTTTGCAAGCACGCGACCCCGCGACAGGCCGCACCCGACCACTATTAACCTGGAACGAAGCATCGCGCGTGCCTTGGGGCATCCTTCTGCTCTTCGGCGGCGGTCTCTCGCTGGCCGCGGCGATCCGTCACACCGGAGTAGATGCTTACATTGCAGGCGGCGCGGGCGCCTTGGCGGGGCTGCCGCTGCTCGTGCTGCTGTGGATCATCGCCTTTGTTACGATCCTGCTTACCGAGTTTACGAGCAACACCGCCCTCGTCGCCGCGGCGTTACCGGTGGGCGAAGCGCTGGCCCAGCGGCTTGGAGTGCCACCCGCAGCGGTGCTTACAACACTCACGCTCACCGCGAGCCTGGGGTTTATGCTGCCCGCCGGCACCGCGCCGAACGCGCTTGTCTTTGCGAGTAAGCAAGTGACGATGCGCCAGATGATGAAAGCCGGGCTCGCGCTCGACATAGCCTGCGCTGCGCTTGTACCTCTGTTGGTGGTGGGCCTCTTAAGGCTGGGGTGGCTGCCTGGTATGTAACTAACGACCGTGGTGTTATGAAGCGGCCCGAAGCGGATGGTTTGCTTACCGCGGTGGGCGAGGCTTACGGCGCGGCGGCCGTGGCGGGCGCGGTGGTTGTCGCTTGGGCTGGCTCGCCTTGGGCTTTGGTTTCGCTACTCCCGGCTTCTCTCGCTTGGGTTTCTTCTCAAGCGAAATAATCTCATCGCCTACAAATCGCTCGCCCGTGCTGTCGAGCAACGCTTGCGGCAACCCGATGTCCAAATGAACCAGGACGCCGGTGTAATGCTCGCTGGCTTCTTCTCGAACATATCCTAATTTCAATCCGACGAACGACACGGTGTAATCCGCACGCACGCACGGGCCAACGGGCAACCCTAAATCTGCATCCATACCCGACGGAACATCTGCGGCGATGATGAGCGCGCCCCGATCATTAGCTTCGTTGATCGCCGCGATTGCCTCCGCGGCCTGGCCGTCGATCGAGCGTGAAAGCCCGGTTCCAAACAAGCAATCAACTACCAGATCGACCTGACTAAACAAGTCGTCCACCAAAGGGTGTGAGAATGGATGGATCGGAACTCCGTAGTTAGCGGCAATCTCGGCATTGATCGCGGCGTCGGTTCCTGCCTTGGGTGTGCCGATCGCCACCACGTGAGCCACGATTCCAGAATCAATCAGCAACCGAGCCGCGGCGTAACCATCACCGCCATTCTGTCCCGGCCCGCAGACGACCAGTACCCTTTGAGTTTTGAGCGCATCCGCCGCGTTGAGCACGACCTTCGCGATTCCCTGAGCCGCGTGCTCCATCAACAAAAGCGTGGGCATTCCAAACTCTTCGTGCGCCCGCCGATCAATCTCTCGCAACTGCGCAATCGAATAGACGCGGGTCGTCGCGTCTTTCGCATTCACTGGCTTAACGCTATTACGGGCTTTGCCTCCCCGATTTGGAAGTCCGCCTCCGGCCGAGCTTTGATTATGGTCAGGACTCATGCGCCAGAATCCTACGCGCGGCCCCTGCACCCGGCCAAACCGACGAGCCAACACAATAACTGCCGCACTTAGATGAAACTAGCCGCGAAGATGCCACCCCTCGCGGCCACGCGCAAACCCGGGCAGATCCGCCCGATGGCCCAAACCATGTGCGATCTAAGCTCAAGCCAGCTAATCACTTAGGAGATCGCTCCGGTCGAGGGTTCCGCTCCCAGAGCTAGACGTCAATGTCACCGCGCGGACTCTTTACTGGGTTTTCCATCTAAGTCTTCTCGGCGTAGGCCTTAGGCCTTACTCGCCTAACGCGGTTGCGCACCTTGGGCTTGCCCTACATACGTCTCCCACACGCGCGTGAGCGCCGACCCCAGCCGCGCGGAGAACGCGGCTCCATCACGCAGCGGCGAGGCTGCCACCATTGAGCGTAAGTTAGCTCTATAAGCATCCAGCCGCGCGGTGTCGCCGGCGAGCTCCAGAGCGATTTCCACGTAGTTCGCCGGATCATGAGCCACGAGTTCGGGTGCGCCGATGTTATGCAGCAGGCTCACGCCCACCCGCGAAGCGTGGGTGATCCCGGCAGTTGTTATGGTCGGCACGCCCATCCACAGCGCTTCGCACGTGGTTGTCGTTCCGTTGTAAGGTATCGTGTCCAGCGAGATATCCATGCGCTCGTAAAACGCCAGGTGCTCCGCAATTCCTTTGGTTGGACCGAAGATATCGATCCGAGCGGGATCGACGCCTCTGCTCGCAAAGCCCTCCAGTATCCGCTGGCGCGGGAAAGCATCTTTATATTCAAACGTCTTAAGCAGGAACCTGGCGTCGGGCCGACGTAACATTAACTGCGCCCACAAGTCCAACAGCGGGGTCACTATCTTGCGGTTGCCGTTGAACGAACCGAACGTAACCGCCGGGTAGTGTTGCCTGTCCCGCCCCGGCAGCGGCGCATCGATCGGGGGGCTGTAGCATAGAAAACACGGGTCTAGGCGGATGAGCTTCTCAGAGCATCGTGCGTCAAAGTCCGGGCCGCCGCGTGCCCGCGCCTTGACGCTCGCCGCGTCGGTATCGACGGGGTCGGTGAAGGAATCAACGATTCGGTAGTCGATCGTTGGAATACCGGTGGTATTGGGGTAGCCGCAGTATGTAACTTGCACGGGCGCTGGCTTGTAAGCGAAGACCGTGAGCGAGCCGCTTAATGTCAGGCCGCCCAAGTCGAATAATATATCGATCTCGTCGGCTTGGATTAACTTGCAGACCTCGCGGTCGATCAGCGGGCCGCAATCGTGCCATTTCTTCACCATGGCCTTCAGCCGCTGCGACACGTGATCTTCGTACCGCGTCAACGAGTACGCGTAGACGTCAAACCGCTCGCGGTCGTGCATCGCGAAGAAGGGCTCAATAAAGAATGAAACCGAGTGCGCCCTTAAGTCCGACGAAACAAACCCGATCCGCAGCCGCTTATCAGTCCGGACCTGCCCGCGGTAATCAAAGGTTTCGTCCGGCTTTTGCGCCATTAATGCCCGGCCCAGCCCCATATGCACCTCCGCGATCTCCTCTGGGGCGGCATCCCAAACATAATTTAAGTTCGAGGCCCTCCCGGACATCATCAGGGTATCATCGGGGAACGCCTCAAGTGCCCGCTTTGCAAACGCCGCGGCGTCCTCGACACGCCCCATCGAGGAGAGCGCAGCCACGTACGTCGGGCACAACTGGGCGTCCATCCGCTGGCTTAACATCCGCTCGCAGTACTCCGCTGATAATGACGGGTTGCTGTCGTTGAGCGCGGTGTTGGCGAGGGCCAGCAGCGATTCGGGGTGGAGTGGATTGAGTTTGATCGCTTTCTCGTAGTGCCGCTTGGCCTCTGCCTGCTTGCCCGCGGCAGAGTACATTAAACCCAGATTCGCCAGATATCCTACATCGTGCGGAACCAGAGCCGCAGCGCGCTGAGCATAATATAATGCCTGGGGATACCGGCGCAGGCGGAACAAAATAATAGAGAGCAGGCTCGCGGCGTTGGGCTCTTTGGGATTGCTCTGTGCCGCGGGAAGCAGCACTTTGGCCGCTTCTTCAACCAAGTCGCTTTTCAACAGCCGCTCGGCCTCCAGAATCTTTGCTAGCGTTTGAGACATCGCCGCTGAGGGTATCACCCGCGCGCTCTGCTACCGGCCCTTTCGCAAACAGCAACCCGCTTCGTGTTTCGCACCACACCCTGCTACGCCCGCAGGGTGATTGCGAGTGGCGCCTTGGGAACTCGGCAATGCGGCGCTCATCCCCCTGAAGGTCGCGACCGGGCCGGAAATCTATGTTATTAGGTTTTCACCGCACGCTTATCACGCCGTTGTCCCGCCGTTATCACCCCGTTATCACGCCCTTGTCACGCCCTTGTCACGCGGTACCACGCGCGCACCACCGTCCGTCAATCTGCAATTGCCTTCATCTCGCGAGTGCCGGTCAGAAACCCTCCGCCGCGTACTTCGCCGGTGCGCATCACCTCGACCCACGTTGCGCCATCAATCGCGGTGGTTAACCATAAGCCTACGCCCGCGCGTTCACGCGCCCATCGCTTATCATTGACTCGCGAGCGCCCCGTCGATTGCACCGCGATCCGCGGCCCCACCTCTCCCACCCACCAGATAGCTTCCTGCCTCGCCGAGCCATGGTGCGGTATTTCCATGAGCGTGGCCGCAAGGCCAGGGAGCCGCTCTCGCAGCCGCGATACCGCGGCGTCTTCAACATCGCCCGTGAATAGAGCCACTGCGGGGCCTCCAGCCGCCGCGATCGCCCCACTATTATTACTTATGTTATTTCCAGCCACATCCACTCGCGCGACAATAGAATGGTCGTTGTCTCGTCCCCAATCCGCATCTGGAGGTGGCGACAGCACCGTCCAACGTAACTCACCCACGTCCCAAGTATCTCCCTCGCTCACCGCCTGCACGTCAACCCCGCGCGAAGCAAGCCCCTTAATCGCCCTCGCGGCGTCACCCTCGGGCCGCAGCTGCGCTTCTTCCAGAAATCGACGCGGCACCAACACCCGCTTGATGCCCAGCGGTTTACTTATATCCAGGATCGCGCCAAAGTGATCGATATCAGGGTGAGTAATCACCGCCGTTGGAGTCTTATGAATCCCCAGGGCATCGGCTGCGGCCAGTATGGTCGCGCCGCCGCGTCCGGCTTGCAACGATCCGCAATCCCACAGCAGGGCCTCGCCCCCGGCACTGCGCACAAAGTGGCACGTGCCATCGCCGACATCCAGCGTATCTACACGTAATATTACAGAAAGCCCCGGCCCCCCGCGCCACGCCCACAGCGGCGGCAACACAAGTAAACAAGCGCCCAGCACGCCAGCCCATCCCCACGCCTGTCCTCGCGTTATTCCCCGCCCACCCACAC
>CAYVFW010000058.1:0-16823 GCA_964450325.1 uncultured Phycisphaeraceae bacterium
GGGCGGAAGATGTCGAATCGCTCGCACGCGGGGTTGCCCGGTTTGGGAGGAGCTTTGAAAAACTACGCCCACAGTGGGTGGTGGTGCTGGGCGACCGCATTGAGGCGTTCGCGGCGGGGATCGCGGCGAATATCGGCGGGTATGCGCTGGCGCATATTCACGGGGGCGACCGTGCCGAAGGGATTGCGGATGAATCAATGCGGCACGCGCTGACGAAGCTGGCGCACTTGCATTTCCCGGCCACGGAGTTGAGCGCTGAACGTATTATTAAGATGGGGGAGCAACCCCGCCGTATACTTATGGTGGGATCGCCAGCGATTGATGGGCTGAGCGGGAAGCCGTCGCTAGATGACGTAACCTTTGATGCACTGGGGAGGCCCACGGCCTTGTTTCTTATGCACCCGGTGGGGAGATCCAACGAAATGGAGGAGGCCGGGGCAGCGGCGGTGCTTGAGGGGCTGGCGGGGGAACGGGTCGCGGCCCTGCACCCCAACTTTGATCCCGGTCGCGAGGGCGTGCTGAGAGCGATCGTCTCAGTGCCCACGGCGTGCGTTCGATCGCATATCCCTCGGGATACTTTTGTGGGGCTGCTCAAAAGGCTGGCGGGCACTGGGGGAGTGCTGGTAGGTAACAGCTCTGCGGGGCTGATTGAGGCGGCGGCCATCGGACTAAAGGTCATCGATATCGGTACGCGGCAACAGGGAAGAGAGCGGCCCGGTAATGTAATACATATTGAGAATGAGTATGCGGAGACGGTGGGCGCGGCCCTGCGACGGGCCAAAGCAGCACCGGCGTCTCCGCCGGTGCATCCGTATGGTGAAGGGCGAGCCTCGCAACAGATCGCAGATGCGCTCGCGCGGGTTGATATGTCGGAGCCGGGCTTCCAGCGCAAACGGATCACTTACTGAGTTTGCCGAATTTGGCTCCGCCGCCAAGCTAGATCAGCACTCAATCTAAACCATAAGTCAAGCTAGATTCGAGAGCAGGCTTAGGTTTGCTCAATGAGCGTTTCGGTTGAGGAAGCCCCGGAAGAGGGTTAGCCAGAGAATTTTAACATCAAAGCCAAGGCTCCAGTGGCGGATGTAAAAGAGATCGAGTTGTAATCTTTTGCGCAAGGATGTATCGCCGCGATACCCCTTCACCTGCGCCCAGCCGGTGATTCCGGCCTTGACGTGCTGACGTAACATGTAACCGCGCCAGTCGTCGCGGAAACGCTCGATAAGTTCGGGGCGTTCGGGCCGCGGTCCCACCAGACTCATATCGCCCAGCAGCACGTTGAACAGCTGTGGGAGTTCGTCGAGGCTGGTGCGCCGCAGAATGGAGCCCACGCGCGTCACCCGCGGATCATCTCGCTTGGTCCAAGCTGCATCACCGGTTGATTCTTCGGAATTATCATCGCAGTGCATCGTGCGGAACTTGAATATATTGAATACTTCGCCGCCCAAGCTCACCCGCCGTTGGGTGAAGATCACCGGCCCGGGTCCGCTCAGTTTCACGGCGGCGGCCACCAACAGCATGAGGGGAGTGAACAGAACAATCGCGATGCACGCGCCGCAGACATCCAGGGCGGTTTTAAGCAAGCCGGGCACGCCGGTCATCGGGCTTTCGCGGATACTTAAGATGGGCATCCCCTCTAAGTCGCTGACCACCATGCTCTGGGGCATGTACCGGGGGTGGACATCGGGGATAATTCTTACATCGACGGAGAATCGCTCCATGCGTCTTAACAGCGCGGGCATTACGGGCGAGCGGCTGGCGGGGAGGGCGAGGTAGACCGCGTCGGGCCGCTGCTCTTCAAGCACGCGTTCGAGGTCGGCGAGGCCGCCCAAGACCGGGCGATCAAGCAGTTTGTTTACGGAGGTGCGTTCCTGGGTTCTATCGCTTGATCTGTCGCCGGACTTATCATTGGGCCGGTCGCCCGAACGCTCGCCCGTGCGGTCGGTGGCTTTCTCGGTAACTCGCTCAGGGATGTAGTCGGCGTGGTGGAGGAAGGCCGCGACGTGAAGCCCGGTCCAGGAGTTACGATCGAGTGTACGGCAGGCAATCCGCCCCAGCCTCCCGGTGCCGATCACGAGGACGTGGCGCAAGTTCCAGCCGCGGCGGCGGATGGCGCGAAGAGCAATCCGGAAGATCGATCGATGTATAATTAATAGTACAGGCAAGAGCCCCGCGATGAGGACTAACTGTAAACGGCCGGCATCTATTGTGTTCCCCCACACAACGGTGCTGCGCTCCCCCGCCCACCCACCGGCGACCTGGGACCCCAAGGCCCAAAGCACGACAATAAGCCCGACGGCGGTGGTAAAGCTTGCCTTAAGCACTTGCGACGCTTCGGCGATAAGCGTGCGGTCGCGTCGCGGGCGATATAAACCGAATCCCCACAGCGAGACGAGCAGCATCGGGAGAGCGAGAAGAACAAGCGGCTCACGGACCCACGTGGCGAACCCGCTGCGGGATGTGTAATCAGGAACTCCACCCTCGATCACCATCCGTCGAAAACCCCATGCGCAGTAACAGGCGATAGCTCCGACACATCCATCGACGCACGAGAGGAGGGAGACGAAGAGTTGATGACGCTGCTTGAGCAAGTTTAATTTAGCTCTCTTTTCGTGGGGATTGTCGTCGTCGTCCGGCCGCCATGCATTGGCCCGTGAACCACAAACCGAACGGGGTAATCAGCAAGCGACCAGACTAAACTATCGCCCAACACGCCCAAAGGTGCGGAACATAAGCGGCCTAGGTCGGGCGGTAAAGCACTGGCCAGGGACCGCACGTCGTTTTCGAGTATGTCAGCAGACTTAACTTACTGAAATACGCGCCCGCTTCCTTACCCAGTTTACTCACCTAGTTTACTTACCTAGCTTCCTTACCGGGCTCTCTTGCCCAGCGTCCTTTCCCGGCTTCTTTACGAAGTTACCAGGCCCGGTAGGCACCACCACGCGAGGCGATCTCACGAAGCAGGGTGGCTTCGAGGTCGGACATAGTAGCACTGGGAGGTGGGACGATCCGTAACACCGCGTAAAGGTCGCCGGTGGCACCCTGCCCATCAACCAAACCCAAACCCCGAAGCCGCATCTTTCGGCCGCTCGGGCTGCCGGGGGGTAGTTGTAAGTCTACTTTTCCTTCAAGCGTGGGGACGGTGACGCTTGCCCCCAGCGTGGCTTCCGCGATGGAGATCGGGAGGTCGACATATAAGTCAAGCCCGCGTCCTAGCTCGGTGTACTCACCGCGCCGAAGAAATCGGTGCGGGGTAATCTTAACTTTAAACAGTAGATCTTCGCCGTCCGCGCCGCCGCCCCTAGCGCGCAGCAGGGTTCCATCATCAATAGCTGGCGGGATCGTAACTTCGATACTCCCCTCGCCACCGCCGCCGCGTTTTGCATATCGTTGTTTACCGCCCTTGGCTGCCGCGACGAAGTCGAGCGTCAGTTCAGCGGCGGCGGCTTCGTCCCCGGATTGTTGCTGGCCGCGGCCCGCATCATCAACGCCGGACTGGCTTGGCGTGGCGCGGCCTCTGGCGGGTCGCTTGCTCGCCGTCGATTTACGTTTACCACCGCCCGCCTTGCCACCGCCCGAGGCACCCCCGAACATACTTTCGAAGATTGATCCTAAGTCTTCGGGGTCGAAATCGCCGAACCCCGGTCCCCCGCCATTCCCGCCGCTCGCTGCGCCCGAACGGTCCGCGCCGACGTTAGACCAAGAGTAAGTCCCGCCGGGGTTGCCTCTTCCAGAGCCGTATCCCCGCTGACCGGCGGCCTTACTGGCGGCTTGCTCTGCGGAGCCGGACTCAAAGGCGCTGGGACCGAACTGATCGTAAACGGCCCGTTTTTTGGTATCGCTTAAAACGTCGTAGGCGTTCTGAACCTCGGTAAACTTTTTCTGCGCGTCGGCTGCTTTGTTAATATCCGGATGGTACTGCCGGGCCAGCTTTCGGTAGGATGACTTGAGCTCATCCGCGCTCGCCCGCTTGGTGATGCCCAGGATATCGTAATAATCACGTGACGCCATAGACCCCGGATGGTAGGTGAGCCGGCAATAAAAAAACGGCCGCGGCTTAGGGTGCCGCGGCCGTGCAATACTTATATCGTGCTGTCTGGAGAGCGGCGTTGAGATTCTCGCGCTTCCCCACCGGTCCCGTGCCAGCTGGGACGAACGCCGGGTCGAAAACTTACACTTTTAACTACTTGGGCGGGAGGGCGTTCTTGGTCGCTTCCGCGGCCTTCTGCGCGGCTTCGTCGGCTTCTTTCTTGGCTCGTTCTTCCATACGCCGGCGTATGTCAGCTTCCATCTTTTCCTTGATCTCCGCCGGAGGATCAGTTACTTCCATCTTGGGGGCTATCTGACCTGGAATCGCGGGCTGACCTGGGGCGGCGGGAACCGCTCCGGGGACGACGGCAGGAGCGGCCGGCGCGGGCTCAACTTTGAGAACTTCAAGTTCAAATACAAGGTCGGACATCGCCGGGATTTTGCCGCGGGCCCGCTCGCCATAACCCAGCCCGAAGGGAACATAAATGCGGCGACGCATGCCCGCCTGGGCATCGGCCATCGAGAGGCTCCAGCCTTCAATTAGCTTGGTGCCCTTGGCGTACTGGAACGGCGCGTTACGCTCGAAAGAACTATCGAAGATCGTACCGTTGGGAAGATAACCGATGTAGTTTACGGAGACGAGTTCACCGTCTTTCGCGGCTTCACCGGTCAGAGTAGTCGGATAGGTCACGCTTACAAGCCCGCTCTGCTCGGTGACAGACTTCACACCCACATCACCCTTGACGAACGTGTAGCGTTCGCCTGCGGCGGGACCCCACACCTGCTTACCTTCCGCGTCAAAGCCGCGGTCGGCGACTTCGATGTTGGTTGGGCTGATAGAGATCTCGCTGGTCATTTCAACAGCACCGCCGATCTGAGTCGGGTAGGGGAAAGCCGTCTTGCCGGTCAGGCTGTCACCGTTTTTGGTGAGGGGGATGCTCATGGTGGCGACCAGGTCGTCGCCGCTGAAGATGGGAAGGCCCGATGATGCGCCGAAAAAGCCGACGGCGCTGGGAAGCTCGCCCTTGGAACGACGAAACTCAAGTGACTGCAGATTCCACTGGCCCTTAATGTTGACGAGATGCCAAACAAGGTGGCGATAGGGACGATGGAGGCCATCTTCGCGAGCCATCTCAACGTAGATCACATCCTTCAAACCTCTCACGAAAATGGGGCCCGCGCTGATAACCATGTTCGCGGGTTGCCCACCGGGCACCGCTACCGGTGCTTGGGTCTTCCAAGATCCGGAAAGAAGGTCGGCGACGGCTTTGGCTTCATCATTGCTGAACTGGGGGTCTTTGCGGATGGGGACCTGAATGATCGAGCCGGGCTTCACCGAAGTCGGATCAATCTTCATCACCTTCGACGGATCGATCTTGATCGTCTTCAGTTCCAACTGCTTGCCATCCGGCGAGGTGCCCTGAGCCGGTTGTGTGCTTGGCTGGGCGGGCGGGGCGGTGCTGGGCTGAGCGGGAGGCTGCGCGAACGAAGCCGCGACGGTTAGCCCGACTACACCGACAAGCTGAAAAGATCGAGTTGCGTTTTTCATAGGAATCTCTTTAAAACGGACGGGACGCAATGCGCCCGAAACTGCTAATCGGCCAAACGACCGGAGTGTACTCTTCTACAAACCCTGCGCGGCGCCTTCCCTTAGACCTTCTCCAAAAAGACTTGCTTCCGCAGTCAGCGGCTCAGGCCAGTTCTGGGAAGAGCTTTGTGACGCTGCCAACCAAGTCTTTCACGTGCGAGACAGATTCGTCCATAAGTTTCTGCTCATCGGCCGTCAATTTGAATGATATGACTTTCTCGACGCCCTTCGAGCCCAACAGCGCGGGCACGCCGACAAAATAGCCTTTGCCCTTCTGGCCGGTGGCAACACCGAACTCGTCTTCGCAATATGCCGCGGATGGTATAATTCTTTTTTTGTCTCGCACGATGGACTCGACCATCTGTACGGTTCCGCTCGCGGGCGCGTAGTACGCACTTGTACCCATGAGCTTGACAATTTCACCGCCACCGACCTTTGCGCGATCGACGCACGCCTTGACAGTTTCAGGACTGAGCAGATCGAGAATCGGGATTCCCCCAACGCTGGTGAGGCGGGGCAGCGGCACCATGTCGTCGCCGTGACCACCAAGAAGCAGGGCCGAAATATCTTCGACTGAACATTTGAGCTCGAAAGCGAGAAAGGCTTTGTATCGAGCCACGTCGAGCGCGCCGGCCTGTCCCATAACACGATGAGTTGGGAAGCCCGTGACTTTCCAGGCCGTGTATACCATGGCGTCCAGCGGGTTACTCACAACGATCACGATGGAGTCGGGGGCGAATTCGCGGACCTTCTCGCTAACATCCTTTACGATTTTGACGTTTACGAGGACTAGATCATCGCGGCTCATACCCGGCTTGCGGGGCATTCCCGCGGTGATCACTACCACGTCGGAGCTGGCGATGTCTTTGTAGTCGCTGGTTCCGAGAATGTTGGCGTCGAAGCCTTCGATGGGAGCGCAGCAGAAGAGATCAAGTGCCTTGCCACGAGCGAAGTCGGCGCGTTCTGGCGTATCCAATAGAACGATGTCACCGAGCTCTTTCGCGGCGGCCCAGTGGGCGCAGGTAGCACCGACGTTTCCGGCTCCGATAATGCTGATCTTGGGTCGACGGGTGGCCATATTTGAAAAGTCCTGGGGCTGAGCGGGCGAAGGATGCGATGAAACGACCAAACAAAATACTAACTTGTGACGGGTGTCGGTGAGCGGCACAGCGTGAGGCTATTCATGCGAGTAAGGAGAGCCGCAGCATCTTATTGTAGGATGCGACGAACGTGGTTTTAGATCCGGCGAGCTGTGCAAGAAGGGAAATCGATGAGGTAGAGGCCGCGGGACGGAGCAGGGCGCAGTCACTTGCCCTCGCACCAGTTGACACTAGTATGAGCATCGACGCGGATCGGGACGGAAAGTTGCATGGCTCCCTCCATGGCGGTTTTAACGGCGAGCTGAGCGGCGGGGGCTTTGGCGATGGGGACTTCAAAGACGAGTTCATCGTGTATTTGCAGGAGCATTTTTGCCCCGTGCATGGGGGCTGCAGGATCAGCCTTGGCAGCGAGGACCTCGCGGTGGAGACGGACCATCGCAACTTTAATTAAGTCCGCTGCGGAGCCTTGAACGACGGTGTTGATGGCCAGGCGTTCGGCGAGGGCGCGGCGTGAGGGCGTGCGGGAGTGGGAATCAAGGATTGGTCGGCGGCGTTTGAGGATGGTTTCAACGTAACCATTGGATCGGGCGGACTCGATGCATTCCTGAAGGAAGGTGGCAATTCCCGGGAAACGCTTGCGGTAGCCATCGATGATGGTGGCGGCCTGATCCTGGGGAATCTTGAGTCTTCTGGCAAGGCCGAAGGCGGTGATGCCGTAGACGATGCCAAAGTTAACCATCTTTGCACCGCTACGTTGGTCGCGGGTGACTTGATCCAGCGGAACTTTGTGGATCTGGGCCGCGACGGCAGTATGGATATCTTCATCGCGGAGGAACGCTCCGATGAGTGCCTCATCGCGAGACAGGTGGGCCAGGAGACGTAACTCGATCTGCGAATAGTCGGCAGTGACCAAGAGAAAGCCCGGTTCAGCGACGAACGCTCGGCGGATATCGCGCCCGATATCGGTGCGGATGGGGATGTTTTGAAGATTCGGGTCGCTGCTTGCCAAGCGACCGGTAGCCGCGACGGTCTGATTGAAACTAGTGTGAACACGTCCGGTGACGGGGTTCACTGCGGCTTTAAGGGCGACCAAGTACGTCGAGACGAGTTTGGTGAGTTGGCGGTACTCGAGCACGAGGGCGGGGATAGGGGTTTCAAGCCCGTCGTCTTCCGTGAGAGATTCGAGCACTTCTGCATCGGTGCTAAAACCCGTCTTGGTCTTGCGGCTTGGCTTAATTCCCAGACCAGGGAGGAGGTCTTCGGGGGAGTTAAAGAGGGCTTGCGCGAGTTGGCGGGGACTGTCGGGATCAAAGACGCGCCCGATTGATTCAAGAGCGAGGCGGGCCAGATCGGATCGTAATATTTCTATCCGCCCTGCTAAGCGGGTTCGCTGGCGATCCAGCTCGTCGGTATCGACCCGCACACCGTTCCATTCCATTTCAGCTAGAGTCTCGACGAGCGGGAGTTCGACTTCGGTCAGCAGGGGGAGGGCATCGGCCTGCTCAATCGCGGGCATGAGCGTGTTCACGAGGCGGAGGGTGACATCGGCATCTTCTCCGGCGTACTCGGCAGCCTGCGGGATAGAGATGGTATCGAACGTCCGCATTGACTTTCCGGTTCCCAGAAGCTGCGAGAGTGAGATATTGGTTCGCCCCAAGAATGCGAGCGAGAGTGAATCGAGGGAATGCGAGGAACGCGAAGCATCGAGCAGATAACTTGCGATCATGCTATCGCAGCCGCCCCATTTTTCCGCAGAGGCCGTTAGCGGAGCGGGGGTATGAGGGGGCGTGAGGCCAGCGAGGCGAATTCCGGCGGCGCGCAGCATATTGATATCGAACTTAAGATTATGTCCGCATTTGGCGATCTCACCATTTTCCAGCACGGGGCGAAGGGCCGAGACTACTTCGGCGAGCGAGAGGTGCGGCTGGCCTGCGGGGGCCATGACGGGAATGTAATAACCCTTGCCTGGTTGCGTACTTATGCTTATACCGCAGAGCTTGCTGGTATGCGGGCTAAGTCCGGTGGTTTCGGTATCGATGGAGATGCGGCGAGACGCGGCCATCTGGTGGACGAGGGCCTGTAACTCTTCTGCGGTTGTGATGGCACGGTACTCGCCATCATGCGCTGTAATAAACACGGGAGCATCAAGTCGAGAGTCGGGTTGCTGGATTAAAAAGGCTGCACCACTCGTAGAATCAGAGAGCGCTGAGTCCATCGCTTCAAAGAGTCCTCCACCGAGAATCGGTTCGGACGACTTGGCGAAACGGCGGCGCGGGGCTGGGGTCGGCTGAGCGTTCGCTGAGGCTGTGGGAGGCGATCTGGAAGCGGGGATGTTAAGGGTGTTAGGAGGTGTCGCCGCGAGGGTCGAGGTGGGGCCAGTGAGGCCGAGCCGTGAGGGACGGGCTTGACCACCGCCGATGCCGCTCGCGCCTCCAACGATTGCACGCACATCATCTTGATAGCGGTTGAATCCAAGCTCTTTGAGGGCGGGGATGAGCGATGGGAGATCAAAGTCAGTGACACGCGCTGCGGCGAGATCAAACGTAAACGGGACATCGCGCCGCAGTGTTATAAGCTTTTTGGCGAGGGCGAGCGAACCAGACTCAATCGCCTCAAGCAGCCGGGGGAGGATGCGGGCCGAGACCTTGGAGGGATTGGCGACAAGTGCTTCGAGCGTACCGTAATCTTTGATTAACTTTGCGGCGGTCTTCTCTCCGACGCCATCGATGCCCGGAACATTATCGCTGGCATCGCCCATCAGCGTTAACATATCGATCACCTGCCTTGGCTGGAGACCGGTCTGCGCTTCAAGAGTTGCTTGGGTGAAGGGAGAGTCGGTGTGTACATCGAACATGCAGACACGGTCGCCAGAGAGCAACTGTTTTAGATCCTTGTCCTTTGAGACAAGTCGGACCTGCAGTTCGGGGTGTTCGGCACCCATCCGTTCAACCAGCGTGGCTATGACATCGTCGGCTTCGAACCCTGGGGCACCGATCACCGGCACCCCGATACGCGTCAGCACCTGTAAGCATCGCTCGACCTGTTGCTGCAAGTCTTCGGGCGGGGCATCGCGGTTGGCCTTATATAAAGGATAGAGTTCGGACCGAAAAGTGCCACGATCGCCGCCGACATCTAGGGCGAGGGCAAGAAAAGTGGGCTTTCCCCCCACTGTTTGTATGTTGGCGCCTTCAGCACGCAGCAGCTTGAGCAACATGCCGATGAAACCGAACGTCATGTTGGTCGGCTCGCGGGTGACTGGGCTGGTCATCACCGTACGAATCGCGTGGTAGCAGCGAAAGAAGGCGGCGTAGCCATCGATAATATAGAGAGTTTCGGCGGGCATAACTTGTCGTCTAAGGGAGCTGCAACTAGTTCACCAAACCGCGCCGGGGATCGACCTCTGAAACATCCTTATTCCGCGACCGGCGACGCGCGAGAGTCGCCGGACTAGACCGTTGGTGGAGAGGCCAGCGCGATAGGAGTGCCCGCGGCATCGACCGAGACCATCACAAGCTGGGCTTCGGTTACTGGGACGCATTGCCCGGAGTTGTAACGCTCGGCCTCCACCTCCACTTGAACCGTAACGCTTTTGGTGCCGATTCGAAGTGCTCGTGCGTAAAAGTTAACCACATCGCCGACATGGACCGGGGCCTTAAACTCAACGCGGTCGATCGCGGCGGTTACCCAGCGGTGGACGCCGTGACGCCTCGCTTCGACGAAGCCCGCCTGGTCAATATAACTCAAAATGACACCGCCAAAGATCGTCCCGTATTGATTTGTGTCCCTGGGGAGAGTCACCACTCGTAGCGAGAGCCGACGCTCGATCGTGACTGCCGCGGCGGGTGGAGGGGGAGTGGCACTCATGACGGCGGAGGGTAGCGGGCGCGCTGCCAAGCCCGGAATATCTCGGAAGGTTGCGGGAAGGGGTGCGAGAGTGGTGGCTTTAGAGGGGCTATGTGCCTCGCGAGTGACTGCGGGGTGGTTCCTACAGTTTTGCATGTCCGACTCAGAAACCGATGCGTGTTGCCAAGAAGAATCGTGCTGCCAGGAAAAAGCGGACGGAGGTCCGCAAGGCGGGTGCTGCGGTGGCGCGAAGCCTCCGCAGCTTACGCCGATGACGAAAGAGCAGTTGATAAATCTACCATCGGCAGCGCTGATTTCGCGGTATCGGCGGGGGATTGAGAACTTTGATCGGCGCGTGTTTGAGCTCAATGAACGGGAGCTTGACACGGCATTTTTGCCCGAGGCTGGGGTGGGATTGTGGCCGGTGCGGGTGTTGGTGGGCCACTGCGCTGATGCGGACCTCGCGGCGATACACCGGATGAGGCGGGCTGTTGCGGAGGAGAATCCACTGCTCGCGGATTGGGATGAGAATGCATTTGTTGACCAGAATTTGTATGGCAACGATCATGCGGGGTATGCGGACAGTGTTGAAGGTGACCGTGCGAGGGTGATGCAGTCGCTGGGTGGGCACATGGCCGTGATCCATACATTACGTCAATGGGCGGGGCAGTGGTTGCTTACGTTGACAGAGGCGCAGTTGGACCGCTTGGCAATGCACCCCGTGAAGGGGCCGATGACGGTTCGGCAGATCGTCGCGTCGTATACGTTTCACATTGAGCATCATGCACAGTTCCTGACCAAGAAATTGGATAAGCTTGTTGGCCCGGCGGAAAACGTAAGTTCGGGCGCGAACGCACGCAGCGAGAAGACGGGCGGGGCGAAGAGCGGTGGCTGCGGATGTAACTGCGGATAAAGTGGGGCTTAAGCAGCGGATAAACTGCGAAAAGCTCGGCGCGGAATGCGCGGCCGCGCGCGCCGAACGCTGATAGCGAGCTCTTCAGGAGCGGCCGTGATCTGAGGAATCAGTAACCTATTTGTGGGAACAAAATGGCCGCCGAGCTTCCTTTCTGCTCGGAAGTTGGGCGGCCGGATGATTTGCTTCTTCGTTAGTCTACCTTGTCTTGCGCGAAGACGGCAACTCCGGTGAGCTTGCCCTCCACCAAGATTCTCGCATAGGTCACCAATCGCCAGCCGTTGTTTGCGCGTTGCGTGAGGAGTGCCGGTAGCTTGGTGGCGTCATCCTCGGCTTCGAGCTCGAGGTTTCGGGGAGGAGCGTCGGTACTTATAAAGATTGACGAGTTAAGCAGTTGCTCTGGGGTTATGACAGCACGGACGGGAGAACTTCCCGAAGAGATTGAACAAAGCTCGCCACCCTGATTTTCGTTAAGTTGAAGGCGGCTTTGAAGTGTGTCTAGCGTTACTTTCTTGCCAAGCGGGACATAAATAGTTACCATTACCAATTCCCCTTTCCGAGAACTTCATCGAAGGCGGTTTTATAAAGCTTGCTCTGTTCGCTGGTTAACTCGATCTCAAAGACGTAGTTGCCTAGAGCCTGCTGGTCGGTCTGGCCAGCGGGTATTGTAATTCCTAATTTGGTCACCAGCAGCTTCGCTTGCGGGTCTGTAAGTTTACCAATCGCAGCGTTCACACGTGCGGCGAGCTTGATGAGCTCGGGTGCGACGGGAAGTTCGAGTGCGCTACGGAGAGCGGCATCGCGGGCTTTTTCAGCGTTCAGCTTCTGCTCAGCGGCTTCCTGCGATTTGACCGAGGCCTGCTCGGCGAGATTCTGGAAACCGCTGGCAAGCGTTCCTGCGTAGTACAGGTCAATCAGGTCATTCCAAGCTTCTTCGAAGGAATACTTATCCGCTTGAAGTTGGGTCATCTTGGCCAGTATGAGTGCTTCCTGCTTAAGCCGGCCGGAGCGGAGCGAGGCAATGATGGCTTCGCTGGTTTGCTCGCGGAAGAAGTTCTTATCAACGGAGATGGCGGCGCCCTGGGTGGCGGTTGCGATGGCGGAGAGGATCGTCTTTCCTGCTTTGCTTCCTGTAATGGTTGAGGCCAGGGTGAGGGAGATATTCGCAAAGTCAAAACCGGTCTCCATCGCGGCTATCTTTTCGCGGAACTGATCTTCAAAGAGGCCGGAGTGGTCACGGATTTCAGCGCGGATTCTGTTGATTATTACATCGCGAAGGCGCGTGGCCGTTGCGTAACGGGCTTCGTCAGTTGCCGCAGTTGACACATCGGCTAAGCCCACGGCCGACTTGTAAGATTTGAGATCGGCATTAAAATCTGCTATCGAGTAGGTGCCGAAGCTGTTCGCTTCGGATTTATCGATCATCGCCGTGGGGCGAACCGGCCGCTGACCGCCGGACTTACACCCGGTGAGCGGAACTGCGAACGTAAAAATCAAGGACGCGGTTATCAGGGACGTAACTAGTGGTCGGGAGGGGGTGGGGCACTTCCACCGCGCGGCGGTGGCTGCAACGTGCAATCGTTCGTCTTCCATATTTTGGAACCTCAGTTAAAGTAAACAGCACACACGAAGAGCCTAGGCTAACAAGGAAGGCTCGGTAGAAGAGAGGCATTATTACTGCGTCTGTGCGCGCGGTTCATCCGAAAACTTTAGCGGGGCATATGCTTTCGTCATGCTTGACCATACCTTTTTGCAGACAAAGTTTGGCCAGGCACTGCCCTTCGCCTCTTATATCGCGACGGGCACCGGCGACCAGCGCAACAACTGGCAGCGAATGCATGACCGCGTTTCGCTGGCGCCGCAACAGTCGGCGCTGCTTGGCGGCTTTGTTCGACAGATGAACGTGCTGGTTACCAGCGGGCTTTGGTGCGGGGATTGCGCTCAGCAGTGCCCGATGTTTGCGAAAATCGCCGCGGCTAGCGGGGGGAAGATTGATTTACGCTTTCTTGACCGAGATAAAAACATGGATCTGGCGGACCGGGTGCGGATTTGCGGTGGCAATCGGGTGCCGACGGTAATCTTCATGGCGGAGGATTTCGAGTTTGTTTCGCTGCTGGGAGATCAGACGTTATCGCGGTTGCGGAGTAAGGCGGCGAAGGCGTTGGGAGAATATTGCCCCTTGCCGGGCGCTGAGCTTGCAGAAGATGAGCTAGGGCAGACGTTGCAAGAGTGGGCTAACGAATATGAGCGGGTTCAACTCACCTTGCGGTTAAGCTCGCGGTTGCGAGATAAGCACGGGGACTGAGCGGGGGTGGTTAATGCCTGGTTGCGGTGTAGGGGTAAGCTCGGTAACGTAAGTTGATGGACAGCGGATTGCCCGCGGCAAACTAGCGGAAGGCCTCCTGCACGGCGCGAGCGAGCTTATCAGGTACTGGCCCGGGCTTGGGGGCGTAGGACTAACTGTCAGCGCGGCCCGCGCGCGATTCGAATTTTAGTACCTATTGCAATCTCGCACATTCAGAGAACCGAGCGGTAGGTGCCAAGTTAGAGAGTTTTGACCCGAGGGGCATTCATTGAAGCCTGTGCAGCAATCTCTCGCGGACCGCTGGCCATTCTTCCGCGATAATGGAAAAGACGACGGTATCGCGGACGAAGCCGTCGGGCATGACACGATGCTTGCGGAGCACGCCCTCTCGGATGGCGCCGAGCTTGGTGATGGCGCGCTGGCTTTGGATATTTCTGGCATCGCACTTGAGCTGCACTCGAAGAGCGCCCCACGTGTCGAAGGCGTGCGCGAGCATTGTTAATTTAATATCGGGGTTGACCGTGCCACCGCGGTGAGGCTGGGTGATCCACGTTCCTCCGATCTCAAGATTGCGGTGGGCGGGCGCGATATCGAGGTAGGATGTAATTCCAACCAGCCGGAGTGGTGGTGGGTCATGCGGGAAGGGTTCAGATGTGGCTTGCTGAGGCCGGAGCAGTGCGGCGAAGACAACGCGCGCTGGATCGGCGCTCACTCTCGAAATATAATTTATAACTTCCGGCAGTGTTGGGGCGGCGGGCTTGTCGGGATGGAACGCGAAGCAGGAGTCATCAATCGCGGCGAGCATCGCGGCGGCGTGCGAGGTGCTGAGAGGGACGAGCATGGTAACTCTTCCGGGGGCGGGAAGGAGTCCCTGGGAAAGTGAGTTGGCCGCCGCGGGCGGGCGTGAAGGAAGGGGCATGCCGCGATAGGGTAGAAGCGCCGGAAGCGAGCACGCCCCGCGATGACTCCGGGGGGCAGGGCTAGGTGAGGGATAGACGCCGCGTGGCCAGCGCCGTGATGGGTCGATACGCTTAGATATGGCTATCTGGTTCTTCTCGCTATTGTGCATGGTGGCAGTGTTGGGAGCTCAGTCGGTTTGCTTGGCCCAAGTTGCCCCACAAGTTACGTTGCGGAGTGTGGTGGCGGCTGACAAGACTAACGTAACTTATTTGTTCTTAGGTCCGTCTGCGGGCGGCACGAAGGTGCGATCGGTGGTGGCACTCGCGCCTGGATCGGGCGATGAGTCGATGGGGCGAACGGTGCTAGAGCGTTACTTCGCATCAGAGGCGATGCGCCGTGGGTGGTCGGTCTCGGTGCCGGTTGTGCCGGCATCAGAGGCGGGGAAAGCGGGTTATTTTCGCCGCCGGCCTGATCTGGTGGTTGCGGTCGCTGACGATGTGGCTAATCTGCTTAAGATCGACGGGGGCTCGCACCTTCTCGCGGGGGTTTCAAACGGCGGGCTGGACGCGTTCGCTGTAGCGGTCGTAGCACCGGGGCGGTTTGGTTCAATCACCGTATTACCGGGCGCGCTCGATGCTGAGATCACCGATGAGGAGTTAACACAGCTTAAGGGAAAGCCGATTACGATCGTCGTCGGCGAGAAGGATGGATCGTGGAGAGCGGCGGCTGAATCGGCGCGGAAGCGGTTAGAGGCGGCGGGCGCGGCGGTGGTCGTGCGATCAATCGCTAGTGGTGAGCATGTATTAAGATTAGAATCACGAGCACTTATGGATGTGTTAGGCGGTGATCAGCGAGCGGCGACATTGGATGGACTCGTTATGAACACGGGCGGGTCAATCGCGGGATGGACGCAGGAGGCGGCGGAGGTGGGCAAGGAGAGGAGGGACCCGCCCGTAGCACTGGATGTGAAAGAACGAGCGATCGCGGGTGTGCTCGAGGATTTTCATGACGCGGCGGCGAAGGCCGATGAGGAACGGTACTTCCAGCATTTCACGCCCGATGCTGTATTTTTAGGCACCGATGCGACGGAGCGGTGGACGTACGCGCAGTTCCGTGCGTGGGCGAAGCCGCAGTTTGCAAACGGGAAAGGGTGGACTTATTTTGCGCGGGACCGGCATATCTTCATTTCGCCCAACGGAGATTGCGCGTGGTTTGATGAGATGTTGGACAACAAGAAGTTAGGCGAATGTCGCGGAAGCGGCGTGTTGGTGCGCATCGACGGGGTGTGGCGGATCGCGCAATATCATCTGGTGCTCCCGGTGCCCAACGATCTGGCGGATGAGTTAGTACGAAGGGGGCGGGAGTTGGCCGAAGATCGTAAGTAACGGCGACTGCTGTTGATTGCGGGGAGCCTCGCGACCGGCGTGCCTGTGTCAGCTGAGTAGATAATGTATTATTACGATTGTCTGATCGTCGTCAAGTGGCCGTAAGCCGCGGTGCGTGAACATGCCTTGGTGGATCTCTTCGATGATAGCGTCGGCCGGACTAGCGCGGCCGATGAGGACCGCGCGTTTGATCGCGTCATCAAGCCCCTCTTCACCGAACATTTCGTTTTTCGCGTTGAAAGCTTCGGTGATCCCATCGGTGTAAAGCACGAGCGTATCGCCCGGTCGCAAGTGGACCGATTGCGTCGCCGCGTTGGGAAGTATCGGGAGAATTCCCAGCGGAATGGTCGTACCCTGATCGATCGGGGCTATTACAGCGGAATCTACCAGTGGAATCGCGAGATGCCTGAGAGAAGTAAGACGCTCGGGCAAAGGGAGTTGGCGTAAACGCGGCGGATTGTGCCCGCAGTTGCAGAACCGAAGCGTTTGGGTGGAGGGCGCGAGAATCGCAAAGAACGCGGTTACAAACGAGCCATCAATGCCAGCGTCGTAAAGGCGGTTATTTGCGAAGGACATGATCGCCGCGGGGTCTAGATCGGGACCGGTGGGATAGGCGTGGAGAATGGCGTGGAGCATCGCCATGACGGTCGCCGCGGCGGGTCCGTGGCCGGAGACATCGGCGATCAGAATGCCCATCTCGCCGTTTGGGAGAGGAAAAAAATCGAAGTAATCGCCACCCGCGGCGTCGCTCGTAAGATAACTC
>CAYVFW010000059.1:0-16787 GCA_964450325.1 uncultured Phycisphaeraceae bacterium
GGCCACGTCGCGAAGCCCCGTGCTACCGATGATCGATGCCCCACCCACGCCCGGGTTGACGAAATATAACGATTGCGTCCCGAAGTTGTCAAAATTGCCGACGGCGTATACGCCCGCCGCCGCGCCCGCCCACCCGGCCGTCACAGCAATCAGGGCCGCCGCCCCCGTTGCGCGCATAATGCCTGATGTGCTTGTCATGCTTCTCATGCTTGTCATGGTCTCTCCGATATAAGTGTCCAAGTCTGGTGGCACCACTCCTCGACGCCGCCAGCGCAATAGTTCTCAGCCCACGGGCCATCGGAGTGCTCGTGAGCACCAATCCAGCGTACTTTAATGAAACTTCACCGGGCACTCTCATTCTCTTCACACGATCTTTTTAAAAAATCTTGAAAGTCTTCATCGTGATGCAGGCCCTCCTTCCTCGGGACTGAGTAGACATCAAAAAACCCGAGGAATGCCCGGGCTTTGGCAAACTGCCTTATTTGAAACGTAACTCTATTGTTGGGCTTTCCCAACTGTGCAAGCGTAGCGTTTTTCACCTCCCCGCCCCTTGTTAGCGTTGCGTATACGGACATGTCTCAATAGGTTGTCCGGACACATGATTGCGAGGTTCTGGCCCGCATATGTTCCAAACGAGAGCGTTAAGGAACGTACGAACGTATGCTCGCGAGCGATCGTTTCGATGATCCGATGGCGGAAAAATTAGGTCGGGAGAATGCCATGAACGTGTTATCTTTGCGATCCGGTATAACCTTCGCCCTGCTCTTGTGTGCACCCGCAGCGGCTCAGTGCGTTCAATCTATCAGCGTGCCCGACTTTGCACAGCCACGCACCATTGACGGGACGGTGAGGAGAATACTTACCATCGACCCCGACGCAAGCAGCGGCCCACTCCCCCAGAAGTTGCTCGTTCTGGGTGGGTTCCACGCAGCCGGAGAAGTTGCGGGGTTGTCGCACGAACCACCGGAATCAGCCGCCTTTTCGCGGCATACCGCAGCGGATCATCCCTTAACATCGTCCGTTGGATCGGTACTTCCTGGCTTACCATGATGTACAACTCATAGAGTTCCAGAACACGCTCTACATCTGCGGTCAGGAAAATGCGGGGAACCAGTCGCGTCTGCTTCTGTACTCACTCGCGGATGGCAGCACCCCGATTCTAGCTGCTTCGAGCCAACCCTATTCGCCCGTTCGCTTCACGTATAAGCTCGAAGCGACGCAGCACGCGATATATATTACATCACCCGGACTTACCTTCAGCGGAGTGCCGCTGGGTAGACTGGGCAGGTTCAGTTACGGCGTATGGGAACCCGTTGAATTCCCCTCTTTGCGCGCCGAGGCGCCGTTGGACCTTATGTCTTTCGATGCGGGCCTCCTCATCCACGGCGACTTTACCTCCCTCGCCGACGGCACCGCCGCGTACAAGTTTGCGTACGTCCCAGACCCGGTGCTGTGCATCGCGGATCAAAACTGTGATGGGGGCGTAGATGGGTCAGACATCGAACCCTTCTTTATTAAATTCGCCGCCGCCAACCCCAGCGCTGATGTAAATAATGACGGCGGTGTGGACGGCAGCGACGTCGAGGCGTTCTCTGTAGCTTGGGCAATCGGCGACCGCGGCTGCCGCTAAACGAACACGCGAGCTGACGGTGGGGCGAGCGAGTTGAGAAAGGCCGTCCAAGCAGAGCCGCATCGGGGAGATCGTTCGGCCTGTGGAGTGGCCGCAAGAAGGGAAAGTTCCGCTCGCACCATGTGCCGGTGGATCAGCGGGCGAGATTCTAGAGTTATTGTGCCTTGTTCCGCGATAAAATGGGGTAAAGCTGATCGTTTCAGCGTATTTGCGCTTGCTAAAAATGGCCGCGGCGATTAATCTATACAGCCCGGCAAGCGGTTGGTCGGCCCAAGGTATGATCGCCAAGTCGGGCGGCATCGAGCCAAGTGGCACTAGAAGAGAGAAACACAATGACCAAACTTTCATTCATAAGTGCGTCGATGCTTGGGCTGGCGGGTCTGACTGGTCAAGCGGCGAGCCAAACGATCGACCCATTCTTCGCCGATGTTTACGCGTTCACGGACTTAGGTTCGATCCCTGGTCTGCCAGCCCAGTACGGCGGGCTGTGTGCATTGAGTGGCGACCCAGATGTGCTGCTGATCGGCGGCGCAGCCAACACCGCAAACGGGGCCATCCACTCGGTTCGGCTGATTCGCGATGTGGACAGGCACATCGTCGGCTTCGACGGACCTGCGACCGTGTTTTGCGAAGGCGCTTACAACGATGGGGGGATTGCCTACGGGCCCGGCGGAGTCCTCTTTTTGTCGCGCTGGCCAGTGAATGAAATGGGCCAGGTCAAGCCGGGCAGCACCGTCACCGACAAGGTCATCAACCTCACGCCGTGGGGCGTGGAACTCTCGCACGCCGCTCTTAACTTTATTCCCCCCAGTCATCCCGGCGCTGGTCGAATGAAGATTTCCAGCTACGGCAGCGGCCAATGGGGTGAAGTCACGCTGGAGCCCGATGGTCTCGGTACGTTCGACATTACCTCCTTTACCCCGGTGCCTAGTTCGAGGCTTCCAGGCGGACCCGAGGGCTTCGCGTTCGTGCCCATCGGGTCGCCCCTCTTCCCCACACCGACGATGATTCTTTCGGAGTACTCAGTCGGTGTGGTGTCTGTGTTCGAGATGGACGACAACGGCGATCCGATTGTTCCTTCCCGCAAAGTGTTCATGACCGGACTTTTCGGCGCTGAGGGCGCGTTCATCGACAGGCCAACGGGCGACTTTGTCTTCTCGACCTTCGGCGGGGGTAGCCGAATCATCGTCGTCCGAGGGTTTTCCACACCCCCGCCCGAATGCCCCGCGTGCGCTGCCGACTTCAACCAAGATGGCGGAGTCGATGGCGAGGATGTTTCTGCGTTCTTCGAGGCGTGGGCGAGCGCCGCACCCTGCGGCGATGCCAATCAAGATGGCGGAATCGATGGCACCGATGTTGATTCCTTCTTCTCCGTGTGGGTGGCGGGAGGCTGCTGACAGGCGAGGCAGTCTTGGCTACTCCAACTTCATATACTGATTTGCGGTTGGGTCAGAATGCGAGTCTGACTCGTTCCAAGACCCTAGGAAACAGAATCCCGCCCAATCTCTAGCCTGTGGGTAGGCTGCCCGCGCGGCGAGCTGCGCATCACGAAATGCATCCAGCCGCGATGCACCTCCCTCCAACCGCTGATAGAAGCGAACGAAGAACGCCGCCGCAGCGTCATCGAGCATTTCCCACAGTGAGGCAACAATCGAAGAAGTGCCCGCAGCGAGCAACGCGGCGGGCAAACCGCTAAGGTTGTCGCCAGCATCAAAGCGGCCTAGGGCCGAATCGCACGAACCCAGGGAGAGCACTTCCAGGCCGCGGAGATCATGGCCGAGGATCTCGTATGCACAGATTCGGCCATCGGATGTAGCACTGGGTGTGACAACCAGGTGATGGAAGAGGGGGGAGTTCGCATCGTTCGCGCCGTGGGCGCAGATGTGTACGCGCGAAGCGGTCTTCAGAGCGTCGAGGAGGCGATCTTCGGTCACCTCGGCGTCGAGCAGCGGAGTAGTGTTCATGACCTTCGCGACGGATTCAACTTCGCTCTGCGCGTTGAGCAGTTGGGGATAGTTGAAGGGCTTTCCGCCGCGGTAAGTAAGTCCCAACGCCCTCCCGCGGCGTTGTCGTGGCGCGGATTGACGAGGCAACAGGGATTCAAGGCTTGGAATCGAGGTCACGATCCAATTCTGGGCGAGGTCGGTTCCTTGAGGACCCAGGAGATGCAGGGGATAGTACCGCAACGCTCCGTAGGGACGAATGCACAGGTGATCCTTGCCCGCAGCGCGCAGAGTTTCGAGGTACTTCCATGTGGGCGTACCAACGAGCGACTGGAAATCTTCATTAAGTGCTTGCTGGGCTTCGGGGCCCATCGGGGCGGCACCGGGATCGAGTTGAAGGGCAGCTCGCAGCCTGTGCGTGCGCCAGCCGATCGGATCGAGTACCGCCGTTGACCCTTTGGAGCCCGCAATCATGACTTGGTCATCGCGCGGCAGCACGTTGCAGAACGGGACGACGCTTCGGTCTGTATAGACCAGGATATAGACGGCCCAGTCCTGTTCACCGGTGCGGGCGAAGAAGTAATCGAGCAGGGCGGTGCGCGGCCCCAGCATCTGCTGAAGAGCCTCGGGTTGGAGCATGGCGCCGTGCGGGGTCGCGGCGGTCATCCGGGCCGTCACATGGCGGTGAAACTTATGACGGGCGTTTTCGAGGCGCTCACGCGGCGAATCGCCCGCTGCGGCGGAAATGGAGGCGACTGCGCTGACTAATGCGACCTCGTCAAACACCTTGTGCTGATCCGGTGTTGGAAGCTGCTCCTGCAGGGCGCTTATGTCGCGGTGAAGGGACACCGCTGTCTCGTCCGTGCGCCAGTCAAAGCCCATGCCCTCGCGCAGCATGGTGCTGTATCGCATTCCCTTAGCCAGCTGCAGCAACATGCTCATCACGCTACGGTTCATGGTTTCGCCCAGCCCCGCGCACGCGTTTCTGTACACGGCTTGAAGCGCTTCCGCGCCCGGGGCGCCCAGTTCGCGCTCGATCTCGAGCGCGACGGGCGCAACGGCCTTGACCACCTCCCACGCCATTTCAGGCTTGGGGCTTGCGGCCAGATCGGCAATCAGATCCAGCAGTTCGATCGTTCTGGCGGGCATTCCCAAGCGGATGTTGGGAATCAGCGCCTGAGCGTAATGTTGAACGGCGACGACGAGATTTCCTGATTCAAACGCGTTTACCGCAACGCCCACCATCAGGTTCGCGAGGAGGAACGAGATAGGAGCGCGATACCGTGCGATTGTCGGAGACATCTCGGTCGCGGCCAGCACGAGGCGCAACCCCAACAGTTCCTCATTGGTCTTCGCGGTTCTCGTGGCGAGGGCGATGAGCGCGGCAGCCTGCCGGTCGGTGCTCCAATTCTCTGCCTCCGCTTTTTGTGCGACCGTGTTGATAGCGCCAGCGATAGAGGTGTCCGCCGCGAACTCACTGGAGATCAGGTAGGCCTCGGGAATTAACTGGATCATGAATCTCAGCCAGCGGCTACGCTGCCCCTCGGAAGCTCTGGCTTTGAAAAGGTCCGCGGCGTTGTCGAGCATCGCTAAGGCTTCGGCAGGATTGGTGCCAGCCAACGGCTGAGCCCGCTGCAGCACCCGGTCGGGAGTGTCGGTTGTGTGGGGGGTGTCCGCAGGTGCGGTTGCCGATGCCTGCGATCGGATTGAGTCTGCGCCCCCATGTAGCTCATCCGAGGCCCCGAGCGAGCTAAGAATAACCAAGACTGGCTGATGGTGCCGATTGTCCGGGGGCAGAAGATCGAGAGCCTCCATGCACAGGGCCTTCACCCGGTGAGCGTCGACGGGCGTGTTGGTGCACCGTGCGAGAAAGACGAGGGTTTGCGCGAGCGCCTTGAGGGTTTCGCCGCGGGGGGGCCCTTCCCGGTGTGGCAAAGCCCGTTCAAAGTAACCCGCGGCGGTCGCCAGCATTTCCTTGCGGTCAGGGATTGGGAACTGCCGTCGGTGCTCGTGCGCCAGTGCGGAGCCTTTGTCCGTTTCGAGGCGGCGCAGCCACACGCGGTATTCGACTTCGTTGGTTCCCGCGCCGCCGGTGGATGAGATCGGGTCGGAATAGAGAGAGCCAAGGGCGTGGAATACTTCGGCTTGTCGGTGGAGTTCGGCGGGAGCGGCGAGTCGTTCGATGAGCTCCCGCCCAAGGCGGCTTGCATGTTGCAGCATTTCTCCATCGGGCATCTCCGCGAGGCCGACTCCGGCGATCTGAATCCATCCGATGCCAGCGACTTCCAACTCGTGGTTCACATCTCCCGCCGGGTTGGCAGCAAGGCAGGCCTCGGCGAGGAGTCGGGCCCACAACACTGCCTTCGCGGCGTCGCCCCCGGTCGCCAGGTTTTCCGCGTGAAATATCAGGACGTGGACGTACAGCGGGGCCAGGTGCATCGCGAACTCGGGGACTCTCATCGCTGCCATTGCTGCGGCGAGTGAAATCTGCCCATCGGCGACGCGCTTGGCCTGCACCTCGACCGGCCCGACGCCCGCCCGATAACGAGTGGCGTCCTCGGCGATAAAGGCGCGGAGGCTATCCAACTCGATGAGTCGCTGCTTGCGATCCTTGCCAGTGACGGACTGGTCCTGTTCCTGATCTAGGTCGGCCTTCAAGCCGGGGAGGAGGCGGCTCGACAGAAGCGCGGGGAATTGACAAGCGAACTCAACTCGCTCTTTCAAGTCCTGGATCGCGCCATACGCTTCGAAGAGTTCGCGCAGCTTCATTTCTTCCCCTCTCGGCGTTGAGTCGGTACTCATTGGAGTTAACCGTTCACGGGTGTGTGAGCCGGGCGTAGGGATTTCCGTAGACGGTGTAGGCGAGCCAAGTTGACTCCTTCGCGGCTTGAGCAGCGGCACGAGCGGCTATGCTGGCCTCAGCCAGAGTGTCGCCAAAGAGCAATCGCTCGTAGAGTTTCTCCGTGAACGTTCGCGCGGGCGCATCGCCCACGGACCACATCGCCGAGACGAGCATCCCGGCACCTCTCTTGAGGAACGCGCTGGAGAAGCCGCCGGTGCTCGTCAACTTGTACCCCGCGCGGCCCACCTGGCAGGCGTTGAGCGTAATGATCGGTTGAACACCATCCGGGCCAATCAGGGTTGTAAGGTTCTCGATTACTGATGCCCGGAACTCCTCCTTCACGTAGCCGTTCGGCTCGACTCTGCCTTCGAGGAGCAGGGAGGCCTGGGCAATCGAGCCGGAATCGGCCTCGCCGTGGCAGGCAAAGTGCAGCAGATCGAACCCCCCGGGTTCTTCCAGCCGGTTCTGAACTTCCTCGGTGTGGGGCACCACTGGCTTGGCGTCGAAGTGCTTCTCAAGAAACGTGGCTTCGGCCTCAGCGCCGGGCAGCCGCAGGGTCGGATGGGGGTATGAAGGAATGACGTAGTGACAGCGGCCCTTGCGGGCGCGCAGCACCTCGGGGGGCCAGCCGTTGTTAGGCAGCCAGCGCACGAGCCCCATCTGGCCCAAGAACCGTGTCTCCGCACCAAGGCCCTTGCCTGGCTCTTTCAAATGCACGAGCTCCCACGGAATGAAAGGCTCGATAGAAATTACCTGGATGCTGTCGATCGAGTTGCGGCTCTTCCACAGGGCCGCTTGCATCTCGGGGGGAAAAAGTTCGTCCCACATCTGTCCGCCAACTTGACGCAGCTCCTCCTGAAACCTGTCGAAGTCGGTTGTGTTCGAGAGGTAGCGGCTCTCGATGTCTTGATAAACACTCTTGATGTACGCTTCGCGGCTGCCGGTGAACGGTTTGGACTCGTACGTGGACTGCAAGTTGAGGGAGGGCGACGTGAGGGTGTAGTAGTAATGCAACTGCCCGCCCCGTTCGATTTCCATAATCGTTAGCTGATGCTTGGGCTGCTGCAGGATGGGAAAATCGAGCACGTCGGCGACTTGGGGCGGCCGTCGAGTGGGAGGCTTGGCGCGCGCCGCCACGATGGTGCATCGAAGCGAGAGGTTAGCGAGCGGCTGCATCTGCTGCCGAATTCGTACAAGGATCTCGCCCTCGCCCTCATCGGTGGCCGTCACATCAAAGGGGTAGACGGCAGGGCTTCCCGGAGCAGGAAGATCAATATCAATCCGGGCCGGTCCGGCGGTGACGAAGTTCTTGGTCGGGATGATCTCGACGGTGATCTTCTGGCTGGGTTGAACCGCAGCCGTGCCCGACGCCGCAACTTCGCGCACCGCGCGGATGGCATCGCGCGAAAGGGTTACGTCCACCGATGTAAGTTCGCCCTTGACGACCTCATCATACATCTCGGCGAGAAAGCGACATTTGACCTTGGGAGAGGCTTCGAACCCGGCACCGGTTTCTTCGGGAACACCCGTTGATTCCAGCGGTGAGGCGCTAGCTAGCGTGCCAGACGTGCTCCCGCCACCTCCGCCGCGCGTTGTTCGCCGCGGCGAGGAGAGCGTGGGCGGAGGGCTTGACCTGGGCCTTTCCCGCGCCATGGCTTTCGCAAAAGTCGGCATAGCGCGCCGCCTGAGAATGAAGTCATGCGTTTCCTTGGGCGATTCGATCGTCTCCGCCTGCTTGACCAAATCCGAGATGGAGAACGGCGTGATGGCGGGCTCTACCACGCCCACGACCATGCCTCCTTCCATTCCCACCACAAGCCGCGCACTTGGCCGACCTCCGGTGTTCGCGGGGGGCGGCAGCGCGTCGACCGGTCCCTGAGCCGAGGCATCCGGCTCGTGAATGTCCAGGGCATCAAGGAGAATGGCACCCGGTCGCTTCTCAATCGACTGAATCACCATTTCGGTGGGGAAGGCGTAGTGCAGTTGCGTCGATTGCCACAAGCGATTCACAACAACGTAACTCGGCGCCCTTAGCTTAATGCGAGCAAGAGTTGCCGATCCTAAGTCTTCGGCCATGGCCACCAGCACGTCGGTGTCCATCCGCGCGGGCACGTTGACGGGGGCGCCGCCGCCACGTACCGCGCCCCTGACGTGCGAGGGGCTTGCGACGGCCGCGAGTTCGAGTTCCAGCCAGCGGGCCAACGCGTTGGCGACTTGCGGCTGGAGGAAGTAGTTGGTGTGGTACACCACGCCGTTCTCGCCGAACCCGAGCGTATCCCTGATGAAGGCACCCGCGCCCGGATCGATGCTGGTCATCGAGCCCGTGTTAACAACAAGGTCGTTGGCGACGCCCTTCCCCATGAGGCGGTCAACGAAGCCATCCGCCACCATCAGCAGCAACCTTCGCGGCAGTTCATTCGGCGAAGTGAGCGCGATCTGGCCACGAAACTCGGATGTCACGGCATAATAACGAATCTGGTCCGGGCTGGGCTGGCCGGGCTGAGTCGTGTTCAAGTCGGTGATGAAATCACCCGTGGGCCGCATCGCGGCAAGTCCGGGGACGACCCGACCCGTGGTCGCCTCTTCGGCGAGCACCTTGACAAGCACGCCCACGCCTTTGAGCACTTCCCCCGTGAGCACCGCGGCGAAGGTCGCCTGCGGAAACTGCGCGATTGCGCGGCACGCGGCGGTGGCCACATTGGTGTACATATCGATCAGCGAACCCCAGTTCCCTGGCTCGGCGAACTCGGTGCCAGCGTTCACCGCACCGACAAAGACCGCGCGGTCGATGGTCACGGGCAGGTCAGTCGAAGGCAGCAGGTACTCCACAAGGCTACGAAGTACGATCCCGCCGCGGCTGTGGGAGATCGCGTCGATGATGGCGGGCTGGTCCCACTTCCTCGATTCCATGCTTTGAAGCAGGGAGGTGGCATTGGCGAGCGGGTCATCGCCCAAGGTCTTGTGATCGAAACCGATAACCACGTCGTAGTTGGCGCGAGCCGCGGCGAGGAAGGCCCGTCCCCACGGGGTCGCGCACAGGCCGCCGAATCCGCCGCGGGTGCTGCTGAAGGTTCCATGGACAAACAAGAGGATGCGAGCCGGGCGGTCGCTTGGCAGTTTGAGGGCAGAAAAATCCCCGAGGTCTTTCCATCCGGTCGGGTCGTCCCCATCCAAGCTTACTACGCCCGTTCGTACCTTTCGTTCAAGGAACGCAGCCCCGCTCCCGAGAAGGAACCGGCCCGCGAACTTGAAAACAAACGCTTGGGCCTGACCGATGACCAAATCCCCGAGCCAACTGCGAGATTTCGCCGGGTCTTTGGGCGATCCCTCCAACGAAAGCCGGAAAGACATGGTGTGGCTGGACGACTTTGTCCCGCCGCGAACCGCGCTCGGCGGGGGAGGTGGGGGGGTGCCGCGTGAGCCGAAATGCCAAGCATAAAACCCATCCTGCTCGATCAGGACCGCCGCGCTTTCATCGGGTGCCAGATCTACATCAATGGCCACCTCTTGCACCTCACCGGCGACCGCCGCGCGTGTGGCTCCCCGCGGCGTCGGCGCCGCCACAAGCGGCAAGGTGTCTACTAATACCATGTCCTGATCTTCCATTGCCGCAGCAACTTGGTTCGCAGTCGCGGCGGAGGCCGTTGGACCAGGCATCGGCATGAGCGGCGGAAGTCGTCCCGTTGGTCCGCGCACAATCGGGCCCCGGGCAGCGGCGGCGGGCGAACCTGAGAGAGTAAAGCCCTCAGGCAATGTCACGCGAAGGCCGGAAGAGCGATTTATGGTAGTGGACATGCACAGCCTTAGTTTTTAGGGTCTTAGCCGCAGAAGGGAATAGACGGTTGGGACGTCTAACAGCTTAAGGTTACTCTCTCAAGGGTGGTTGAGTTGCAAGCCGATAACCTTATGGCAGCGGACCGGGGCGATGGAGGCACCCGCGGAATTAATGTGGCACCGGGCTTCCGCCCGGTGTCGGCGCTCCATACAGCTGATGTTTCGCCACCAAAGTTCGTAGGATATTTGTATACAGTATGTGTTTTGGCCGGGTGATGTCCTTTTCATTTGCCCCTCGTTCTCGCATAGGGTGAAAACAATCGCGCCATCTCCGCCGTCAATCTCACCACCCAGGTTTAAATCGGCTGGGGAAAACTGGGTTAACACAGGAACTCGAGGGAGCCCCCGTGCGACCGAATAATAAAAACGGAGGCCCAGGCTGAGCCAATCACGGCGGTCTAGGGCCGAGTTGTGGGGTCTACGTCCGAGTTGCCGCGAAGCAGACCCCGGGAAACCAGAGGCATTCGCGTTTGGCCGATAGAGCGTTGTGCAACTGCCCATAATCGGCTCCGATGTTCGTTCCGGCCCCACTCATACCTGCAAATGTCGCCAGAGGGTGGCGGTTGTAGACGTCGGTGGCGCGAAGTTATGGTCGGACAGCCATGTGGTGACTGAGAAGCTGACGGCGGCTCTGCCCGCGGCTGATGCTAGCCAAGGAGTGTTCCTTATTGAGGGTCCGGATTGGGCCGCGCAGGTGCAAGCGGCGGTAGCGCTGTTCTCGCCTCTTGAGCGAGCCTCTATCCGTGCAGCGTTTGTAGATACGAGCGGCGCGTGCGACCCTTGGAAAGCGATGTCGGTTGATAACCTCATCATTCAGGGGGAGACCGCTTGGTTTCCCGAGGTGATCAACGGCGGAAGGCTGTTATCTCATCTCCAACCGATCGCGCGGGTGGGAAATGGTTCGACGTACGGCTATGAATCGCTGGCCCGCGCCGAAGTGAATGGAAAACTCATGAACGGCGGGCAAATTGTGGATGCCGCACGTGCCCATGGCGCGCTGTTTCAGTTTGATCAGATCTCGCGGACGGCGGCGATCCGTTCTTGTGGCCCCAAACTGGTGGGCGACGAGCGGCTCTTCATCAACTTTTTGCCCATGGTCATCTACGACCCAATAATCTGCCTTCAAAGTTGCTGGAACGCGGCGAAGGACGCGGGTGTTTCTCTTTCAAGTCTGGTGTTTGAGGTTGTGGAGAGCGAGCAGTTTCCCGACATCAAGCACCTTCGCCGGATTCTCGACACCTACAAGTCTCATGGTGCCGGGGTGGCACTTGACGATCTGGGCACGGGTCATACTTCACTCTCGTACATCGATGAACTGGCCCCAAACTACGTTAAACTGGCCAAAGGGCTGATCCCCGAGCGGCCGCATCCCGTAGACTTACACATGGTCCGCGGGCTGGTGAAGCACGCCAAATCGCGAGGGATTACGGTGCTGGCTGAAGGTATTGCGACGGCTGATCAGTTGTCCGCAGCGCGTGATCTGGATGTTGACTTGGTGCAAGGCTGGCTGATCGGGCATCCCGCTGCCGAGCCGGTGCGGACACCCGCCGCTATAAGAATGGCAGCGTGAGCGGTCGGGCCGCTTAAGAATCCTGCGCTTCCCCATTTGCTGAAGAACGTCGTGACATCCGCGCCGTCGATTCCTCCATATGGGTTGAAATCGGAAGGCGTAACTGTGATACATAGTATGATCTCGCCGGAGTTCGATGGCGATTTCTTCTACTGCGCTGATTGCACGCACGAGGCGGGAGTGACCGCCGTCAAAGGCCGAGCCTGATCCGCGACACCGTTTTTCGATACGAAGCAACACCGAGAACCGCGGGTTCCGCAGCCGGGCGGCAATGAGCCTGCCTCCGTCTGCCTCACTCGCGGCAAAAGAAAAGCGGCGCGGCTCGGCGGACATTTGCCGTGAGCCGTGCCGCTTATGATGTCAAATCAATGCTTAGCTTTCCGGTTACTGCTTGTACGTCTCATCGTCGCAGGGTTTAAAGGCCTGGAGCATGATAAACATGTTTTCGTTGCTACCCCTTTTCTTGGCTTGACGCACCACGGGGGTCGTCGCCGCAGCTTCGAGCAAGGGGACCGCGCTAAGCCTGTGTGACTCGAGAGCGAAGATAAGTCTACGGACATCGGAGTGCGCGATCAGGTTACGCGGCTCGGTGGAAGGCGGCGTGCGGTCTGGGCGTTCTTGCATAATCTGCCGTTCTTTCCCGCAATGAGATTCGATGCACTTGCGCACCGCCCCCAGGTCGATGCCCATGCTGTTTAGACGCTCTAGCAGGTTATCGTTGATCAGGATCCGTGCGGGGCAAGCCGGAGGCGTGCTGACCTGAGATTATGATGTTATAAGCGATGCTCAGAGGGCAGACGAGGTTGCACGTCACGCTGCACCTTCGCGCTTCTTTCACACGCTCTTAGCGCGCGAGACATATGCCACTTCGTAGTCTTATTGAAGCGCCCTTGGTGCAAGGGTGCAGGTGACCTATTCAAAGATCAGGAGTTTTATTGGTGTGTATTATGCAAAAATCACTCATCCCCGCGTATGTGATTGCGGCCGCCGCTGCGACAGCGTGCGCCTCTGACTTTCGTGTGCTGCCCTATCAGCAGAACGTAACCCAAGAGGCGATTACCCTCAACTGGTTTACTATTAATGATGCTCCGGGCACGCTGCGTGTGGCTGGACCCGGTCTAAACAATCCGCTTGAACTGAGCAGCACTCCCCAACTGATCCCGGTGCTTGACTACCAGTACAGTGCGGAGCTTGTGGCGGGGAACTTTGCAGCCACCTCGGTCCGCGACGGAACCGCACCGGCACGAAACTTCAAGCACTCGTTGCGCGTGACGGGGCTAACCGCCGGGCAGACCTATACTTACACTGTTGACCAAGGGGCGACAAGTTACAGCAACACGTTCACGGCCGCTCCAACCCCCACCGATCCGCGCTCGCTGCGCATGGCCGTAATCTCGGACTCCGAAACGCTGGTTCTGGGCCGCACCCGCTTTCGCGAGTGGTCGCGTTCCACCCCGCGCGATCCTGCGGGCGATAGTCGCCAGCCAGGCACGGGACGTGGACGCGATGCCTATTTTTTGACCGAGACCGTGGGATACGCCGAGAATATCAAGCAAATTAAGTTACGCGATCCTGATTTTATGATTATGCCCGGCGACTTAATCGAGGGGACTGGCAACGAGCAGCAACGTCGCTGGGATGAGTTCTGGCGGCATAACGCCGGTTCTTATGATGATCTTTTCTCGGGCCGTCCGGTGATCGCCGCGATCGGTAACAACTGCATCTTCGCTGGCACTGGTACTTCAGCCAGCGATACGACCAATCACCGTATTCAGTTCTCGCGGAATCAGTGGGGCGCTTACTGGGATTGGCCCAGCAACGGCAATAGTAACTATCAAGACTTATATTACCGCACAGATTATGGTCCTGTGACCGTGATTACGTTATGCGTCGTAAAAGCCATCGAGCCAGCGAATCACCTCGTCGCTCCGGTTCCGGGTATTGGCAGCAGCGAGACTGATCCGGCTCGGGCCAATCGTGACACGAACCGTGCCTGGTTTAATCAACTCTACACCTTCGGGGACATACCCGATTTCAACATCGGCACCGAGCAGTGGAACTGGGCGCAACAGGAGCTGGCCTCGGCACGGGCCGCCGGTCAAATTATCTTCGTTCAGTGGCACCACACCCCGTTTTCTCGTGGGATTCACGGGACCAGCGTGACGAGCAATCAGTCTGGTGAAGCTACGCGAATCTACGCTCCGTTGATGGAGCAATACAAGGTTGCGGGTGTCTTTTGTGGGCACAGCGAAGTGGCCGAGATGTCCTACTTTGATCTGAATAACGACGGTTTCGGGGTTCACCTCTGGGATGTGGGATTCGCGGGTGATGGCCTTCGCGGCGTGGAAGATGCCGAGGGGTTTGTGAACAACGCTATAACCGCCTGGCGCAACACCGAGCCGGAGTTTGTTACAAACCCATACCACGTCTGGTCTGCGGATCAGTCCGAGCCGGAACTGTGGAACGGGCGGCAGTTGGTGCGAGGTGGGAAGCACTACGGGTTCCTGGAAGTTAACGTAACTCCGCTCGGCTCTGCCAACTTCCGCGTCGAGTTTGAGAACTGGCATAACTTCCCGCTGAACAGCGGCGATGCTAACTATACGGTGACGGGGTATGAACTGCGCAAGTACGATAACCGCGTGGTGCTGATGGGCACGGCGGACAACTTACGTCCGATCAACTGCCGCATCGCGGATTACAACCGAGACGGGGGCGTAGACGGCGCGGACTTAGACGCCTTCTTTACGGCCTGGAGCGCGGGCGAGGCCCGGTCAGATGGCAACCGCGACGGCGGCATCGACGGGAACGATGTTGAAGCCTTCTTCGCGGCTTGGTCAGGCGGCGGGTGTTAAGCAGAGGCGGATTAGTCGTAACATAACCATATTCAAAGAAAGCGGCCGGGGAGTACTGATCTCCCCGGCCGCTATTATGTTTTGATATAATGCGAAAGTTGACTCCCGTTTTTTAAGCCCTCGAATCGACTGCTGGTACCGGGCCAAGTAAGCGGCACCGAACCACGAGGTCAGATCATCTTTACCGAACACCCCGTCACTGATTACGGTTCTGCCTTTGCCGCAGATCGGCCCAAGGCCCGCGCCATGATGCTGGGCCTCTTTCTCGCTGGTCGCTTTCTTGAAAGGGTGGGACCAACCCCTGTCTCACGCTCCTCCACACACAAAGAGAGATTGAGGAGTTCGGTACCCGCCTTTCAACTGTGCTGTGTTCGCTGTAGCCTAACCGCCCAACAATCTTCACATGGCCTTAACATAATAGAACCTCGCACGCCCTCGGCACCGCGTACGGTTGTTCCGGCTTTTCAAACAGGACCCTCTTATGCACCCCACCACCGCCCGAATAATCGAGATGTTTCATCGCTCTGGTTCCTCCCAGTACGGGCATGAGGCTGTGACGCAACTTCAGCACGCCCTGCAGACGGCATACATGGCCGAGCAGCAGGGGGGCGACGCGGCCCTTGTTACCGCTTCGCTTCTGCACGATGTCGGGCACCTGCTCCACGATCTTCCCGATGATGCTCCCGATCAGGGCATCGATGATCGCCACGAGGTCTTGGGCGAACAGTGGCTTGAACGGCACTTCGGCCGCGATGTCGTGGACCCCGTTCGTATGCACGTAGATGCCAAGCGTTACCTCTGCGCCGCCGAACCCTCCTACTACGCCCAGTTAAGCCCACCCAGCGTACAAAGCTTACATTTGCAGGGCGGGCCGATGAACGCCGCCGAACAAGATGTCTTCCGTGCCCACCCTTCCTTCGAGAACTCAGTGCGCCTGCGCCGCTGGGACGATCTTGCAAAAGACCCCAGTCTGGTCACGCCCTGCATAGAGCACTTCGCCACCTATATCGACCTTGCCGCGACGCCCCAGCCGGTGGCGTGATCTTCGGTCGCTTCCTTCTGCATCGGCAGGCGCACGTGCGCGCACCCGCCCCAGTAGTTCACGGATTACCACAGGGTTGAGAATCCTCATGAGAGGGTCGATCTGCGCGTGGAAGACCGTAACCTCGGTCGCGCACAACCCCGCAGCAAGAGCCTCGGTCAAACGCCAACCCTAAACAAAACCAAGCCCCAACCCAAAGACCATTCCCAGGGGCAAGCCGTTGAGAAAGAGTGCAACAAAGCAGTACGGGCGGGGCAGCACGCCAAAGAGTACGAGTGCCCCCTGTGCCAACATAATAGGTATAACGTGAGCTCACACCCGCGGTACTGGCGCACGCTCAGACACCACCATGATACCCACGAACCTGAAGATGGTGTGCGCGATCACTTGTGCTGTCACCAACACAGACTTAAGGTCGGCCCGTAGTACCCGGTCTTCCTCGAAGCCCGCCGCAGTAAACAGCTTGCGAAAGCCACACTGCAGAAATACATGCCGAACGCGGCCATGATCGCTCACACCCCCAAGAGAGCTTTGCCCCCGCCTCTGAGGGACACCCCACCCACTCGATTCTTGATCCCGCACGAGTTGCAAATCCTTGTCCGTTCTTACACTGATAGAAAATGTGATTCCCGGTCTACGCCCCCCGATGAACTGATGGCACAGAGCTGAGCAGTTTGAGGAGAAGAAGGAGCTATTCAAGCCCCCATCCGCTGGCCCTCGACCGCGTCGCTCACCCTCAACGGCGGCTCAACCCTCACCGCTTCAGTCGGGAGCGTGGTGGAGGTCTTCGGTGGGCTCAATGCCGGTGGAACCAACGCCGTCACTGCCGATGCCTTTCTACTTGGCACGCGTGGCACGCTTGACGTCCAAACGGGCGCTGCCCTCACCATCAGCACTGGCTACGTGCTCGGCGGCGCCACGCTCGACGGGCATACAAACCTTGCGTTGGGGGCAAGCCTGATCATGGCGAGCTTGTTGACGCGCGTGGACTACCACGCCAGCCTCGCGGCGGGGTTGGGGAGCAACGCCGTGGTCTCGCGCGGCTCCTTCGACTGCGCCATAGATAGTAACACT
>CAYVFW010000060.1:0-16690 GCA_964450325.1 uncultured Phycisphaeraceae bacterium
CCGCAGCGGGATCAACCCGAATTCGCCCCACCCATACATCATCGCCCCCGGCAGTTTTGAGGGGGGTTGGAAACTTATTTCCAGCCCGGTCGTCCAGCACCCGAACCCCGGGCTGATTGACGAACGCTTCGCGGACCTGTTGCTCGGTCACTGCGGTAGCAAGCCGCAAAGCGATCGACTCGCTGTGGGCGCGATAGACGGGCACGCGGATGCAGGTGGGAGTGATGGTAACTTTATCAGTATTCCAGATCTTGTGGGTCTCTTTAATTAGCTTTGTTTCTTCTACGTTCAGGCCGGTTTCAACGTCGACCGCGCTATTATGGCTGAAGACGTTAAACGCACACTGCTCGTCAAAGACCTTCGCTATCACCGGGGCTCCCGCGAGCGACGCCGCCGCCTGCTCCCTCAGTTCGTCCATCGCCGCAGCACCCGCGCCCGAGACTGCCTGATACGTGCTGACGGTGGCGTGCTCTACGCCGAACCGTTTGTGGAGAGGGTGGATCGCCATCAACATAATAATCGTTGAGCAGTTGGGGTTGGCGATTAAGAGCGGGGTGCTTGTGCCCCTGGGAATGGCCTCCGGGTTTACTTCGGGCACCACCAGCGGCACGGCCGGGTCCATGCGGAAGGCGGAGGAGTTATCTACGACGTGGCTGCCCGCTTTCATCGCAATCGGCGCGAACTGCTTTGAAATTCCCGAGGTGGCGCAGAAGATGCTTACTTTAACGCCCGCGAACGAGGCGGCCGTGAGCTCCTGTATCGTGATCTCGCCGCCGTTGTAAGACACCCTTGAACCGGCCGAACGCGCTGAGGCCAGCGCGACGATGCGATGCGCTGGGAACTTACGTTGCTCCAGAATAGAAAGAGCTTCACGACCTACCGCTCCCGTGGCACCAACGATTGCAATAAGTTCAGACATAAGTACACATTCGATTTGAGTCAACGTTATCTAACTACACACGCCTGCCCTCGCCACTTGTTACACAACAAACGCCGGTGAGGCCCGATGTCCCTGATTAAACTGCCACGCGGCGGATGCCTTCACCCCTACGTCCGGAGAACCGCCCGGCGACTGCGCTGCTGGCTCCACGCCAGCCCGCACAAAAGCCCTGTCTAGGTCCGCGGTTAAATCGCGTACGTCTTCGATCCCGATGCTCAGCCGCACGATATCTGCGGGGAAATGGCGTGCCTCGCGCACCGCGGCGGGAATACTCGCGTGAGACATATTGCACGGAAGACTTGCGGATGACCCCACGCTACCGAAACTCACCCGTATGCCGAAGAGTGTTAAGTTCTCGACGATGCGCTGCGACAGTTGGGCATCGCCGGTTTCAAAGCAGACCACCGCGCCGGTGCCGCTCGCTTGCCTGGCATGAACCTCGGAGTTGGGCTGGCCGGGCAAGCCCGGGAAGAGCACGCGAGCGACCCCCTTCTTCCCCCAAAGGTGCATCGTAATTATGTTCGCACTGCGCTGCTGACGTTCCAGCCGCAAGTCCAGGGTCTTAAGCCCACGCAGGAGCAGGTAGCAATCGTGTGGGGCGAGCCCCGCCCCCTCGCCATTCTGTATAAGGTATAAATCCCTGGCCAGAGAAGCGTCCTTCACGCTTACGATGCCCGCCATGACGTCGCTGTGGCCGCAGAGGTACTTCGTGGCAGAGTGAACTACAAAGTCCGCGCCCAGACCCAGTGGTTTCATGAGCAGTGGTGAAAGGAAAGTGTTGTCTACGCAGAGGAGCGCGTTGCGTTCGTGGGCGAGCCTCGCGATTGCTTCGATATCACAGACCCGCATGAGCGGATTGCTTACTGATTCAAGAAACACCAGCCGTGTGTCGGCCGAAAACGCCTTGGTGGCAGTACTTATGTCCGTCAGATCGGCGTAGCGAACTTTCACACCGCGACGAACCAGAATCTGCGACAGGAGCCGGTAGGTGCCACCGTAAAGATCGTCGCAGGCGAGCACCTCATCACCCGGGCTTAGTAGGTTCATAACGGCCGTAATCGCCGCCAATCCGCTGGCAAAAGCGAAAGACCGACCGGATAGCGAAACGCCCTCAAGATAAGCCATCTGCCTCTCGAGCACATCGCGGGTGGGGTTGCCGCTGCGAGTGTAATCATAACGTCCGAAGCCAGCCGCGCTCTCCTGATCAAAGGTAGCGGTCTGGTAAATCGGCGTGCAGGTCGCGTGAAATGGATCGCCAGGACACACATCAAACGCGACGAGCCGTGTTGCCTCTTTCAGTTCGGGATGATCATAATTTATCACGCGGCTACCTCGCCGATGTTCTCTTCATCTTCGCTTACGTTTTCGCCGCGAAGAATCTCGAACAAGTCACCCATGATGCTCTCGGCGGTGGGCCAGCGGCCCGCGCCGCGCCCCGTCACCACCGAGCGCGAACCATCTTCCATTGTAATCACTGCGCAGTTTTGCTCATCGTGAACCTGCGCGAGCGGATCATCGCTGGGCAGGATGAGCGGCGCGACCGTGGCGTGTGTTAAGCCGCGCGGACACGTAATATGAGCTACCAACCGGATCGCGCCACCCTGCGCCGCCGCTTGAGCCGCATGGTTTGGCGTGAGGTGCGAGATACCCATTCGCTTCACTTGGTTCGGGAAGATCGGGTGGCCGAACGCCTCGCGCGCGATCAGACACGCCTTCGCCGCGGCGTCGTGACCATCAATATCCGCCGATGGATCAGGCTCTGCGAATCCCGCGTCCTGCGCTTTCTTGATAGCTTCAGCGAAGCTAATGCCCCGCGCTAACTGCCCGAGCACAAAGTTGGTCGTTCCGTTGACCACGCCGCGAACCGTTTGAATCCGGCCACGTTTGGCGGCATTTCGCACCGCTTCGAGGATTGGAACGCCGCCGCCCACAGCCGCGCTGTACAACAGCCGGCCGCCGGTTTCACGACGGATCGCGGCGAACGTATCAAACTCGTGAGCGAGCACGGCTTTATTAGCGGTAACAACGTGCTTGCCTAACTTCAACGCCTCGCAAATAATTTCTTTAGCTGGCGTGAGGCCCCCGATGGTCTCGATGATAATATCCGCACCGCTACCAAGGGCTTCGCGCCAGTCGCTCGTAAGCAACCCATCGGCGATTCCCTTCCCCTGATGCTTCTTAACATCGCGAACGCACACCTTGGTGATCTCGAAGAAGTTCTGCTGTCCGCTCACTCGGTCGTACACGCCCCGGCCCACGATCCCCGCGCCGATCAGTGCAACTTTCACCGGCGTGTTGCGGAGTGGCTTATCGGCAAAGGCGCTATTACCATCCCAAACCCATGTGGCCACGCGCTGACCCGCGGCACCAACGCCGAACTTAAGTCGCACGTCACCCGCGTACCGCACCGCTTTGTGCTGCACGATCTTCTCGGGCATCTGAAGAATATCTTCATAACTTACTCGCTCATACCGCTTTGCTTCGCGTGGGAACTTCGCCGGGTCGCGGTCGTAAAGCCCATCGACATCTTTTATCAAGACAGCCTGCTGAGCACCCAACTGCCCCGCGATAAACAACGCTGTGTAATCAGAGCCCCCTCGCCCCAGCAACGTAACGCGCCCCATCTCATCACGCCCGATGAATCCGGGAACGACAAGCACGGGCTTGTTCGCCAACGCCCGCTTAATATTCTCAACATCAAGCCCCGTAGGCTTGCTGTCAGTTGCGCTGCCGAGCGTCTTTAGACCCATCCCCGCAGAGTCTAACACATTGGTCGGGATTCCAGCTTGGTCAAGCGCAAGTCCGAGCAACGCCACCGCCTGCCCCTCGCCCAGCGAAGCCAACGCCGCGACCGCATACGGATCGGCGTTCTCTCCGTAGCGTTTGGAGTGATTCAGCAATCGATCGGTTTCGCCGCTGAACGCAGACACAACCGCAACAACGTGGTTCCCCTGCCGGATGTAGCGATAGATCTCGTGAACCGCTCGCGCCAGCAGCGATTCGTTCGCTAAGATCGAACTGCCAAACTTAAGCACAGTGATGGGGTTGGTCATGGCCAGAATCTCTCTGTTTTCGCCCGTCTGAATCCAGGCAGGTGGCCGCTCCACGAGCCGCGTAATCAGGCGGGCGAAAGGGTACCTTCGCGCCGCTGCTCTCGCCGCCGCGTCGGCTAGTTTCGACTTAAAGCACGCCACTTGACGATCCGCCAAGGACGCTGCGCCGCAACGCCTCGTTCCAAAAATAGCCTCAAAACTCATCTCACACCCCCCGCCGTGGCATTGGCTCCATTAAGGGGGCCGCGAGATACGTCCTGGCTAACTTCGGAGATGCTACCACAATCCGTCCGGCGGACATCTCCTCGCGGCACCGAGCTAGCGCTCGCCCAAGTATCGGAAACCGGCCGTGAAGTCTGAAGGGGGACTCTGAGGTCCGCGCCCTTTCGGGACTCTTTTCCCGTGCTATCTAAGTCGGGGGCCGTCTGGTCATCGCACGATGATTTCGCCTTTTGAAGCGCCTGCTTTAGATCCGCAATGATATCAAGTGGATCCTCAAGCCCTACCGAAAGCCGAATTAGGCCGTCGGTTATTCCTGCTGCGAGGCGTTGATGAGGTGGCACATCGCCATGAGTCATGGAGACAGGGTGCGTTATTAGTGTTTCGACCGCACCAAGGTTTTCTGCGAGTGAGCAGAGTCGCACGCTGTTCATAACCTCTATTCCAGCAGCGACCCCGCCGCGGACTTCAAACGAAACAATGCCACCGTGAAAAGCGCCTCGGCCATCGTTCTGATGCTGCCGTGCCGCGAGGGTGGCTTGGGGGAAGCTGGCCAACCCGGGGTAGTAGACTTTTGTTACGAATGGGTGGGCATCCAGGTATTGGGCGACTACCTGCGCATTGCGGCAATGCTGGCGGATTCGGAGCGGCAGTGTCTTTAGCCCACGCAACGTAAGCCACGCCTCGAAGGGAGCTTGGATCGACCCAAGAGTCTTGCGATATAACTTAAATCGGTCGGCCAGCCCCGCATCGCGTGTGGTAAGGGTGCCTCCAACGGTGGCGTTATGCCCTTCGATATATTTCGTTGTTGAGTAGACCGCGACGTCCGCGCCTAGGTCCAGCGGCCGAAGCAGCACAGGAGTGAGGAACGTGTTATCAACCGCGAGCAGCACACCACGCGATCTCGCTACTGCGGCAATCGCAGCGACGTCGGTAAGTTTGAGCGTGGGGTTCGCAGGGGTTTCAATGAAGACGAGCTTAGTCGAGGGAGTGATCGCGGCGTCAACGGCCGCCGGGTCCGCCGTGTTTACGAACGACGCTCTGACGCCCAAAGGAGCGAGCACCACGTTAAGGAGCCGCACAGTACCGCCGTAGACGCAATCACTTACTACGACATGGTCTCCCGCACGGAGTGTGGCGAGAAACAAGGCGGTGATGGCGCTCATGCCGGTGTTGAATGCGACGGCGGGGAGACAGCCTTCAAGGGTGCCCAACGCTCGCTCCAATGCTTCTACTGTGGGGTTGCTGGCGCGAGAGTAAGTATGGCCCTTGTGAACGCCCACCCGCTGCTGAACATAAGTTGTACTTTGAACAATCGGGGTGAGAATTGACCCGGAAGTGGGGTCAGGCTCGAGCCCTCCGTGAATAGCCAGCGTTGCGTAGGGGTCTGCGTCGTAAATACCATCACCGCCCCCAATCCCACCAGCCCCTCCAGTCGTGCCGCTGCATGCGACCCCGCCGATGACGCCTCGGTAGGCGGGGCGATGAAGAGGCCCGCTCGACGCGGATGATTCTTGCCCTACCCACTTCGCCGAGGCGGGTAGGGCAGACGCGAAAGGGATCTGCACTCCCCCACCGCCGCTCAGCTCGCCATCGTTAACCTGGCCCTTAGCTTCATCGCGAGGGTCGGATTCGGTGCCGATCTGACTAGGTTCGCCTCGATGGCCGCATGCCGCCTTGTGCTCGGGAGATAAACCGTCTTCTGAAGATTGAAAAATTGACATAGCCACGTTGCTCCGCGGCATCGTCGAGTACGTTATTCCTGCGAGGGGGCCGCTCGCCAACAATGGCAGCGGGACTTTTTGAAGGAAGAGTCAGCCAGTGGCCAACCCGACATTCCACATCGCAATCGCTCCTCGCAGGGGCTTCGCTCGGCACCGCGGCTGCGAAAAAATCGCGAACTCGGTTGCCGCTCCGCGCGCCAAAGTGGCCGCGGAGACTCTTGATGCTGATAAACGTTAGGTGGTCCGTGACACCAAGTCAATCCCTCCTCCGAGCGGGCGGAGTTGTTGCTTAGTTTCACCGAATGAAAACCGTGAACATGGCTAGCCGGTTAGCTCACAGTGGGCTGGAAGCATTGAAAAACTGGAGATAAAGAAAGCACGCCGTTGCCCGATCACCCCGCCCGGCCGCTTCGATTTGTCAGAGCGTCAACGAACGTAATAAGTCGTCCGCCCGCACATCAAAGGTGCATGTTTCTTTGAGCCGGGCGAGGCACCGCCCGGCGTGCGCCTGGTAATCGCTTATGTTTCGCAGTATATCAAGCACATGCCCCGCAGGCTCGGCAGCCGAAAGTTCAATAACGGGATCAAAGCCGAAGATATCCTTCAACTCGCCGGGGCATGCGCCTACGGCGAGTGCCCCGCTGCCGATTGTTTCCAGATACCGCTGAGTGAGCGTCTCTACTGCTTCACTTGTATTGCTATTGTGCGTGACCGACTTGGGATAGCAGATGCAAACCGCCGTGTCGGCCATGGCGCCGTAGAGCGCAGATAACCCTACGAAGATCGGAGTTGAGGAATCCTTCTTTGAGAATAAGTGCTTGATGCCAGTGCCCGCGAGCCCCTTCACGAGGCGATCATGGACCGTGAGGTGCTTACGTCCCATCTCTAGCACATGAATCGTGCGCTCGTTCAGGGGTAACGCCGGGCTGAACCGCTCTGGCTCGCAAGCTTCTGGTAGCCAATGCGCTAAGAAACCGGGGATCCGTCGCTCCATCGCTTGTCCGGCATCCCGCGCCGTAAAGTACGCCCGATTGACTCGGTGCTTACGAAGCAAGCTCTCCCACCGGTCAAACTGCTCTGGCCAGCAGTCAAATATAAACGGAACGATTCGCCGCGTGTACGCGTAAGGAAAGAGCGTCGCCTGACTGGCCCACACCACCGGCACAATTGTAACTGCGCCCGCTCGCTCGCCCGCCAGCGGCCGCACCAGCCCCGCCTTTGCCACCACTCGAGCCAGCTTCCGGGTCAACGCGGCACGTTGACCGTGCACCGGGACCACGCCCTTGGCCACCAACGCACGTTGCAACCCCTTTTGCAGCAAGTTCAACCCCGTCTCGGGCTCGTCGTTCATCGCGATGTAAAGTGGCCGCATGTGTTCTTAAACTTGGCGATAGGGGTAATCGCTCATAATCCACGTAGTTCCCCTGGTAGCTGTCAAAGGTGATGATCGCCGGTTTGAGGCAGAGGCCTTCCGCGTATCCTACTATTGGTGTTACGAAAGTCTTACCCGATCAAATTCCGTACAGGTACACTCCATGACCGCGTTCGCGACCGAACTTCCCGACTTTACCAAGACCCTCCCTTCGCGTGAGGGCGACCGCATCATCCAATTCCGCGAAGCACTTCGCGAAGCGATGAGCGAGGAGATGCGTCGCGACAAGCGTATCTTCCTGATGGGAGAGGAAGTTGCCCAATACAACGGGGCTTACAAGATCTCGCAAGGAATGCTCGACGAGTTCGGCCCCAAGCGGATCATCGACTCGCCCATCAGCGAGAACGGTTTCTCCGGCTTGGCGGTCGGTGCGGCGATGTATGGCCTGAAGCCCATCATCGAGTTCATGTCCTGGTCATTCAGCCTCGTCGCGGCGGACCAGCTCCTCAACAACGTACCCAAGATGTTGTACATGTCCGGCGGCCAATGGGGTTGCCCGGTCGTCTTCCGCGGCAACGATGGCGCGGGCGGGCAGTTAGGATCCACGCATTCCTGGTGCGTCGAAGGCCTTTACAGCAACGTCCCGGGGATGAAAATCGCAATTCCCAGCAACCCTTACGATGCCAAAGGTCTGCTCAAGACGGCGATCCGCGAGGTTGATCCTGTCTTCTTCCTCGAGAGCGAGCGAATGCTGGGTGATAAGGCTCACGTTCCCGCCGAGGAGTATTACATTCCCTTTGGTTTGGCCGCGTTATTGCGCGAGGGCGACGCCTGCACGCTGGTTTCCTTCGGCCGCCCGGTGAACTTCTGCTGCGAAGCCGCCGACGAGCTGGCTCAAGAAGGGATAGCCGTCGACGTTCTCGACATGCGAACTATCCGTCCGCTCGATATCGATTCAATCATTGCGAGTGTTCAGAAGACCAACCGCATCGTCGTCGTAGATCAGTGCTGGCCCTTCGCCAGCGTCGCGAGCGAAGTTGTAACGCAAGTGTGCGAGCGCTGCTTTGACTGGCTTGATCATCCCCCCGTGCGTGTTAACACCGAAGATGTCCCGACACCGTATGCAAAGAACCTCGAGTTTGATTATCTTCCCAACAAGAATCGAATCGTCGCTGCCGTCAAGCGCACGCTCGGAATGTAATACCGTAGCGGCACGCTGATGCGATCAAACTTCGGCCCGTTCATGCCTGCCCGCCGAAAGCAAATTTTTCCCCACCCCTCGGATGCAATAGAAGTGCCTGGAGCCTATTCCGATGCCCGTCAACGTAGAAATGCCCCGCCTTTCGGACACCATGCAAGCTGGCACAGTTGTTAAATGGAATGTCAAGGAAGGGGACCAGGTTAAGTCAGGCCAGGCGCTCGCGGACATCGAAACCGACAAGGCAACGATGGAGCTTACCTCCTACGACGATGGCACCGTCGCCAGCGTTGTCGTCCCCGAGGGCCAGAGCGTGCCGGTGGGCACTTTAATTATGATTATTGCTGCCAAGGGCGAGGACGCCGCGGCCCTCAAGGGTGGTGCCACAAAGTCCGTCGGGGCTGCAGCCACCCCAGCAAAGTCAGCGCAAGCACCCGCGGCCAAAGCCGCACTCGCCCAACCCCCCGTCCCTGCCAAGTCCCCCGTCACCGCTGGGACCCCCGCGAGAAGCACCGCACCGGTCGCCGCAACAACCGCCCCGACCGCGAACGGAACTTCGGGAAGTCATCACGCAGCGCCCGTTCCCGCCGCGGACCCTTCCAACGAAAGCAATGGGCGGATCTTCGTAAGCCCGCTTGCCCGGAAAATTGCTGGCGACTCGGGGATTGATCTTGCCGATCTCCGCGGCACCGGCCCCAGCGGCCGGATCATCCGGCGCGATGTGGAAGCCGCGATGGCGTCTGCCGCTCCGGCGGCTTCCGATTCGCATCACCCGCAATCACGCGGCGGTCAGGCACCTCACGCACAAGCAGCTCCGGCGCAGGCTCTCCTCTCACCGGCTGGCACCAAACTCACTGGCAAGCTCGTAACACTCTCGAACATGCGTCGCGTGATCGCGAAGCGGTTGGTCGAAAGTAAATCCACGATCCCCCACTATCAAGTTACGATTGAAGTGGACATGGATCCACTTCTCGCGCTGCGTGCGGACCTGAACGAGCAACTCGCCGCGCAGAGCGTCAAGTTAAGCCTCAACGATTTCCTCGTACGGGCGTGCGCCCTGGCCATGCACCAGCATCCGTATGTGAACTCTCGCTGGGTGCCAACCCCCGGCCAAGAGGCGATTGAACTATTGAGCGATGTTAACATTGGTATTGCGATCGCGATTTCCGAAGAAAAGGGCGGAGGGCTCGTGGTCGCCACGCTCCGCAACGCAGATCAGATCGGGTTGCGGCAGATCTCCAACCAATCCAAGGCTCTGTCAGAAAAGGCTCGCGGCAAGGGTCTTTCGCCTCAGGAAATGTCCGACTCTACCTTCACCATTTCCAACTTGGGCATGTTCGGCGTGACCCACTTCACCGCCATCATTAATCCGCCCAACGCAGCGATCCTCGCGGTTGGCGCGGCCATCGAGCGGCCGGTGGTTAAGAACGGCCAGGTGGTCGTGGGCAATGTCATGAGCATGACGATGTCGAGCGATCACCGCATTGTCGACGGCGCGATGGCCGCTGCGTACCTCAAAACCGTCAAAGGTTATCTTGAGAAGCCCGCGACGCTGCTCGTCTAATATTACTTAGGGGCAGGGGCGGTTACGGCGTTTGGCTCGTAATACGAATAGTGCAATCTAACCGCGTCGCGCCCACGCTCCAAGTCATACTCAATCGCGAAAAAGAGCGCGGTGCCCACGAGGAGCCGCTTTGAGTCCGGCGAGAACGACACACTTACGATGACGTGCCCCATCGGATCCAGCGTCAACACAGAACGTTGGGTCGCGAGATCGACCACCCGGACAATACCGTCCTCACCTCCCGTCGCGACCATGGTCCCATCGGGTGAGTAGCTCAGCCCTGGTGCCAGCCGCTGGTGGAGCCGGATGCTGCTTACTCGTGTGCCGCTCGCCCGGTCGAAGATCTCTAGCAAGCCGTTGTGCGTTGTAACGCTAATTTGCTTCGCATCCGGGCTGAACGCAACCGCCCAAGGCGACGAGGTCGTCGCCAGGAAACCAGTCCGCGTTCCGTCCATCGGGTCTAGCAGTGCAACTCCACTTACGTTGCCGGCCACCGCGAGCGTGTCGCCCTCGGGTGAGAATGCCATGCCCTCGATGCGTTTGTCGAAGTCGGCAACCTCCAGAGTTTGCAGGCAACTGCGCGTATCAAAGATTCGGACCCTGCGGTCGGCAGACCCGGCAGCCACGCGCTGCTCATCCGGGGTTACGGCCACCGAAAACAACTCCGCCCGCCCCGCTTGCATGGCCGTCAGCTCCCGTCCGGTCGTTGCATCAATGGAGCGCACCACTCCATCGAAACACACGGCATACACCGTTCGCGAATCGCCTAAAAACACCAGCCCCCGAGTGCGGTAACGAAATCCATCGAGGGTGTAGTTTGCTTTGCGAGCGAGCGTTGCAGCGTCGAAGAAATCAATTGCGCTGCCTCCGGTTCCGGTGGCAATCAACGCGCCGTCCGGCGAGTAACAGGTGGCAAAACACCACGAAGTAAAGCCGCTTATTCGCCGCGAAGTTACACCAGGCTTGACAGAGACCCTGCGCATCGTTCCATCATCGGTGAGCAGTGCCGCTTCGTCCGCCGATGCCCACCCCGCCCACAACAACAGCCTGGACTCTTTCGACAGTTGCCGGATCACGGTGCCATCTTCTGTGCGGAGAATAAACACCCGATCACTAGATGTAAGCAAAATCTGTTTACCGTCGGTCGTGGGAGCAATACTAAGTATTCCGCCCCCGATGGCCTGGGCCGGTGTCGAGGTGAAAGCCTCGCCGCCCCGTCTCGCCGCGTCGGCGCCTATATCTGTTATGACCAGCGTGCCCCCCCGCGAGCCCGAATAGAGCCGGGTTCCCGCCGCGTTGAAGGCTAGCGACGCGATAGCCGCGCCATGCAGCCCCTCCATTTCGGCGATTAACTTAAGGTCTCTCCCTGACAAGATTACTATCTGCTCCGCGGATGCACGCAGGTTTGATCCCGCCACCAATAGGTCACCATCAGGACTAAACGCGACTGCCAGCGGCGTATCTTTAAGCTTGTACCGTGCCAACTCAATGCCGGTCACGCCGTCCCACATCCGAATATAATTATCAGAACCGCCGCTGGCCACGTATTTACCGTCGGGCGAGATTGAAATGCATCGCGTTCCCCCGCTATGTGCTTGCATCTGAACAAAAAGGGCTGGCTCGGCCTCTGCCTTCAGGCCGACTCTGAACAACGCGCCACTCGCGGTTCCGACGATCGCAGCCGCCCCGTTTGGAAAGGCAGCCAAGCATGTTGGGGGGTCTTTGGGTAAGACAATTGCGTTGAACAGCTCCTTGCCATTCTTGACGTCGAATGCGGCTATCACGCCGCCAGCCCGCATGGTTAGGATAGATTTACCTCGTGCACCGCTCGCCGCGATCGTCGGTGGGGGTGTGCGCTGGATCCATCTCGAACCAACACGGTCGTACAACTCCCACAGTGCCCAATACGCGCCGAGCGAAGACTTATCACTGTGGTATTGTCCCCACAATACCTCCTCCGCCGTGGCGACGTTCCCTACGGCACCTTCCAACCGGCCTCGCTCGATGTTCGTCTCAACCAGCTGCGCTTTCAAGCCATCCGCGGCGAGGTCCGCCTCGCGCTGGGCCACTTCCGCCGCGGATCTCGCGGCGCTCGCGGCGGCCAGCGCACTCTCGGCTTGAAAGCGAGCGGCCAATGCGCGCGAAGCCAGCTCGCGCTGTGTGCCCGCAGTCACCCCGGCGTAGATACTGAAAGCCACGAGCGATATTAATATTATGATCGCGACCGAGGCCAGCGTGCGGTGGCGTTTGACAGATTTTCGCAGAAGATAGAGCGCCGAGTCGCGCCGTGCCAACACCGCTTCTCCGCTGAGCACGCTGCGCAGATCATCCGCGAACTGACCAACACTTAAATATCTCCGCTGCGGCTCTTTGGCCATCGCCTTCGCCACGACGACTTCAATATCGCCCTTGAGCTCGCGCCGATGCGCTGAGAGCGGAGGCGGGTTAACTTCGCACACCGCTTTGATGGCCTGGGTGAGCGGGAGATGCGCCACCTCAAGGGGCAATCGCCCGGCCAGCATTTCATAAGCGATGACCCCCAGCGCAAATACATCCGTGCGGGTGTCCACATCCTCGCCGCGCATCTGCTCGGGGCTCATATACGAGGGCGTGCCGATCACCTGCCCGACCAGAGTTGCGGTCGCCGGTTGTTCCAGCTCGACGTCCGCGGTGGCCCGCGCGATTCCGAAGTCAACCACTTTTGGCTGCCCCTCGCGCGTCACCAGAATGTTTGCTGGCTTCAGGTCGCGATGGATGACGCCCCGCTGGTGCGCGTGCTGCACCGCGTCACACACCTTAAGTATAAGTCGTAAACGATCACTGAAACTAAGCTGCATCTCCGTCGCGAACCGCACCAACGGGCGGCCGTCAACCAGCTCCATCGCAAAGTAAGCCCGATCGGGCGAAGACTCCTCGGCGAGTCCAGCTTCATAAATTTGCGCGATCCCCGGGTGCGCCAACCGCGCGAGTGCTTGCACCTCGTTCTGAAACCGCCGCAGCATCTTTGCGCTTGCAAACCCAGGTCGGATGGCCTTAAGTGCCACGCGCCTTCGCGGCGAAGTCTGCTCCGCTTCGAAAACTACGCCCATACCGCCTTCGCCCAAGGTCCTCAATATTCGGTAAGCACCGCTCAAAATAGGAACTGGAGCCAAACCTTTGTCAGCGTGATACCCACTTTGCAACGCCCCTCGCTCGTCCACTGCCTGTTCCGCGAGTTTGAATCCTGCTCCTGTTTCGACGCCGGAGGCGTTACCGTCTGCATGAGCCAAGAGTGACAGCACCTCGGCTACGGCGACCGCGTCGGGCCCGAGGCGCGACCGCACCAGCGACTCGCGCGAGCTTTCCGGGGCGGCCATCGCTTCATCGAAGGTGGCCATAATCTGTTGGAATCGATCATCGCTCAACCCGCTGAGGGTATGGCGAGCCCCGTCCGCGCCAACAACGAAAAAACCCGGAACGGTCAGCCGAAGGCAGCCGATTTCTCGCACTGTAACTAGCAATGCCCATTACTCGACATCCCTTGGCGGGTACGCCCGAGCCGTGGCGTGATCTGCCCGCGGACGCTGGCGCAGCACCAAGACTTCGCAAGAGTCTTTATCTGCTCGAACCCTTTGGCGACGATCTGAAGATGAGATTCTGCGTTCTCGTCGCTCAGCGATGGAGCGATCCTGGCTCCCTCGACGCGGCCACGGCGTCGGCCCGTATCCTTAACTTGATTGACCTGCTCAAGCGGGTGGTTGAGTTCATGGGCCAAATCAGTTCGGGTGGGAATGAGTCCAAAAGCACTTTCGTACCGCGCTCGTTCGCCGAAGAGCAGCCCATTCATACCCATGATTTACTTACCTTTCTGGTTGATGCGATGCGAGATGTGTCGCAGCTGCGCGCCTTGGAGTGGACGCCGGAGATCGCCGCGGAGTGGAGGGCCTGCCTCCAACTGGCGGTTTGAGTAATCACCGCTGAGCCGGTGCAGGCTCGCCGCCGCAAGGAACTACCGTGCCCCGCTTCAGGCACCGTCGGCCCGCCGCAGGGAACGGTGAAGACTGATTCCATGGACCAGCACCCACCTGCAATGTAATATTACGTTACCACACCCCCGGGCCATCGTTAACCGGGAAGCTGCGAGCCGCCCACCCTGCCGCCCCGTCCTTCGCTCAGCGCCCGATTCAACCACGCCTTTGCGAAAGCCCAATCGTTCTTTACGGTGGCGGCGGAGACTGACAGGGCCGCGGCCGTCTGCTCTACGCTCAGGCCCGCGTAATAGCGGAGCATCACCACTCGTGACTTACGTTCGTCCAACGCCTCGAGCTTGGTCAACGCTTCGTCAAGGAGGAGCAGTTCGTCGGCATCTTGGGAATCCAGCGGCGCGGCTGCGGAGACGTTGTCGTGCAATAGCACCCGGCTGAGCTCGCCGCCGCGCTTGACGCTTCGCCTGGCCCGCGCGCGATCAATTAATATTCGACGCATCGCAATCGCCGCGGCGGCAAAGAAATGGCCCCGCCCATTCCAATCCGCCTCCGCGCCGCTTGGGCCCAACAACCGCAAATAGGCCTCGTGAACGAGCGCGGTGGGCTGGAGTGTGTGTCCGGCCCCGCCATGCCCCTCACCCGCCATGTTGGACGAAGCCAAGCGACGAAGCTCTTCATAAATCAGCGGCAAAAGCTCGCTTGCCGCGTGCACATCGCCGCCCCCGGCTTTCTCCAGCAAGAGCGTAATGTGAGGTGCCTGCTCCATTCAACCAGTGTACGCACCACGATTGAAGCCGAGGTCACCCGATGCGTAAGCTCCGCCCCGCGGCGTGTTCGTACGCTCCTACCACGCCTCGAACATAATCGGAGGCCTTGCGGTGTACCTGCACGTAAAGATGGGCCGCGTCCGCAAGGCCGACGGCCACCGCGTGCCGCGTGAATAGAGTTTCGAGCGCGGCCGCCCAACCGCTCCGATCCAAAGGGGCGACAAGCAACGCAGACCGGCGGTCTTCGAGCAAGGGCGCGGCCGGGCCGGTAGCACTTATAACCAACATGCCCGCGGCCATCGCCTCCAGCACAATGCTCCTAGCCTCGTCGGTCGCTTCCGGAAGCAGCAGCACATCGCCGTGCAACATAAGGTCTCTACGCCCTTCGAGCTCATCCACGAGGCTAAGGCGCGAAAGTAAATTAAGCGAACGCACCACCGGCCATATTCGGGCGCGCCCGGCGGAGAGATCGTCCGCATATAACATGAGATCAAACCCGTTTGCCACGAGGTCAGCGCACGCCCCTAGCACCGCCGACCACACCGGGGAGGCAGCGCTACCGCCGTGCCGTCCTGATCCGATGATCATAATATTCGCGGGACGATCCCGCCCAAGCCCCGCCACCGGTAGTCGCTCATGCACGGGCGATAGCACACCCCAAGGCACACACCGCACCGGAAGCGGGACCGCAGGTTGGCCGCGGGAAGCTCCGTCGGCGGAAGTCATGAGTTCGCGCTCGATCTGCGCATCACTCGCGAGAAATAGGGTCGAAGAAGCAGCCCCTCCACGCGAAACCGACCATAACTCCCGCGCCCGCACCGACAAGCCCCGCCGCCACACTTCCACCACCAGCGGCGCATCGAGCGCAGATGCGACATCGGCGGCGAGTGCCCAGGAAGCCCCACCAAACACATGGACTACATCGATCCGCTCAAAGTCACCCGGAAGGTTCGCTAGCGACTCGATCATCTGCCTCACGACGAACCGGCGGGTGAACGAGAGGGAACTGGGAACATAGCTAATTACCTTTGAAAACACCCCCGAGAGCTCCGCAGAGCTTCCCGCGGTTTTTTCAATTACACTCTTCGGCACCGCGTGCGCCACGCCATGCCCTTCGTCGGCCAGACCCACCTCCAGCCGGGTCAGCAGGCTGCGCTCGCGCGTCGCGAAGAGTTCATCGGCAATAATCAAGACGTTCATAGCAGGCTCTTAACCAAAAGGTCCTGGGGTGGTGGGTGAGCCCCGCGACGATAACGGGGCGCGGTGTCCGGGTTCAATATCTGGGTGCGAGCCGGACCGACTGCTTTCTGACGGCAAATCTACTTCGTCATAGACGCGCACCCACCGATTCGGTTCCACCTCGCACAACCGCCCAAGGCCCCCGACTCCTCCGTTGGGCTGATCGTCAACCATCGACAACGGCTTGCCGCGGCTGAGCAGGGAGGGCTCGCACTGCATCAGACCGCGGGTATAACTATGAAGCGGCCGAGCAAAAACCTCGGCGGTTCTCCCATACTCAAGCACCCGGCCTGCCCGCATCACACACACAACATCCGCGGACTGTTGCACCGTATGTAAGTCATGAGTGATGAGGAGTACCCCAAGCCCCCGTTCGGTACGCAGGCGACCGAGCAGTTCAAGCATCGCCGCACGAGCACTTACATCCAGCGCGGTCGTTGGCTCATCGGCAATGAGTACCCGCGGCCCGCCCATCAGCGCCATCGCGATCATTACCCGCTGCCGCATCCCGCCCGAAAACTCATGCGGATACTGATCGATGCGCTCCGCCGGGCGATCGATCCCGACTTCCGTTAACGCCTGAATTGCCCTCCGCCGAGCCCCCGCGCGTGTCTCACCCTTAACGTGCAGCATCGCGGACTCAGACAGC
>CAYVFW010000061.1:0-16637 GCA_964450325.1 uncultured Phycisphaeraceae bacterium
GATTTTTGGCGAGCGGCGATGCGGCGGTGCTGGCGCGTGCGGATGCGATTATTTTGTGCGTGCCTACGCCGCTGGGGCGGCATCATGAGCCGGATTTATCTTACGTTAGAGGGTCGGCGGAGTTGGTGGGGCGGGTGCTGCGACGCGGACAGATCGTAAGTTTAGAATCTACGAGTTACCCGGGCACCACGCGGGAGATTTGCCTGCCGATTCTTGAGGAGTTGAGCGGGCTTCGGTGCGGCGAGGACTTTTTTCTTATCTTTAGCCCTGAGCGTGAGGACCCCGGCAGGAAAGATTACGATACGGCGAGCACACCCCGGCTGGTGGGGGGCGTTGATGCGCTGAGCGGGCGGGTTGGAGTTGCGCTGTACGAGGCGGCGGTGACGCGGGTGATCGCGACCAGCACGGCGGAGGTTGCAGAAGCGGCCAAGCTGCTGGAGAATATTTACCGCTCAGTGAACATTGCGTTGGTGAATGAACTCAAACCGGTGCTGAGTGATATGGGGATTGATATCTGGGAGGTGGTGCGAGCGGCGGCGACCAAGCCGTTCGGGTACGCGGCGTTCTACCCGGGGCCGGGGCTTGGGGGGCACTGCATCCCCATTGATCCTTATTATTTAACTTACAAGGCGAGAGAGTTTGGGCACGTGACGCGGTTTATCGAGCTGGCGGGCGAGATCAATCATCGGATGCCAGCGTACGTCGTCTCGCGGATTATGACCGCGCTCAACGACGATGCGAAAGCGGCTCGCAAGAGTAAGGTGCTTATTCTAGGAATCGCGTACAAGCCCGACGTAGACGATATCCGCGAGACGCCCGCGGCGGAGATTATCTCGCTGCTGCTGGAGGCCGGGGCGGATGTAAGCTATCACGACCCGCACGTGGAGCAGTTCCCGGCGATGCGGCACTACGATATTACATTACGATCAAGGGCGCTGACCCCGGCGGTGCTTCAAGCGTGTGACGCGGTCGTCATCGTAACAGATCACGCGGCGATTGATTGGGCGATGGTGGCGGGGAACGCGGGGATGATCGTGGATACGCGGGATGCAATGGCGCGGCGGGGGTTGGCGGTGCGGGGACGGGTGGTGAAGGCGTAGGCGGGATGGCGCAGGGCAATGCGGAGAAGGACTCTGTTGGTTCGGGCAGTCGGGGAAAGACAGGCGGAATAGATCGGCTAATGGGTGGTTGCTGGTGGCATCGGGAACGAGGGCGTGGAGCAGGGTCGGCTTGGAGCTTGGCAAGACCCACCTACGCTCTTACTTATGCTCACGCGGGCTTTGTTAATCTTGGTAGTGACTGTTGTTGTAATGAGTTGTGTTACGTTCCTCGTTTTTGCCGTTGATAAGCGCGGGGCGGTGAGGGGAACTTGGCGCGTGCGTGAGCGCACCCTTCATCAGCTTGGCGTGGCGGGCGGTTGGCCCGGCGGGCTGCTCGCGATGAAAGTGCTGCGGCACAAGACGATTGATCGGCCGTTTCGCAGGGGGTTTTTTGCGATGATAGCAGTACATATCGCTGCGGTGGCGACGATATGTTACTTCGTGTCAAGATGAGCAGGGCCGCAGTGGGGGACGGGGGTGTTCCCGCGATTGATTAGACCGTCGCGGCGAGAAGCCCTTCGCAGAACTTCCAGTTGATTACTTTCATAAAGGCCGAGATGTAATCACTCCGCTTATTCTGGTACTTGATGTAATAGGCGTGCTCCCACACGTCGATCCCCAAGATGGCGCGCGCGTCGGTGGGCATCATGTCCTGTTGCTTTTCCTGCTGGACGATCATCAGCCGCTGCGACAGGGGCTCTTGAATCAGCCACGCCCACCCGCTGCCCTCGACCTGTGCCGCTGCGGCTTTGAAGTGGGCGGCGAACTTATCAAAAGAGCCGAAGTCGCGGGTGATCGACTCGGCGAGTTTTCCGCTTGGTTGGCCGCCACCGCCGGACTTCTCCGAGGCCATCATCTGCCAGAAAAGCGTGTGGTTTATATGTCCGGAGGCGTGAAAGGAGACTTCGCGCGACCAGTGCTTGATGAGTGCGGCGTCGCCGCCTTCGCGGATGTCGCGGAGGGCGGCCAAGGCCTTGTTTAGACCGTCAACATAAGCTTTGTGATGCTTGCCGTGATGGATCTCCATCGTGGTGGCATCTATGTGCGGTTCAAGCGCGGATTTGTCGTAAGGTAATGCGGGAAGAATAAACTCGCCCTTGGCCGCGTCGTAGCCCGGCAGCGTGGGCTTTTTCTTGGTACCGGGCTCGACACCCAAGGGCTCCACGGGCTGTGTGGCGTGAGCCGCCGATAGAATGCCAGCCCCGACCAGTCCAATACCAGCGAGTGCGCTCCGGCGATTGAGTCCTTCATTGTTCATGGCTAAAAGGTAGGAGACTTGCCGTGCGGGTGAAAGCTTTATGCCGTTTCCCGGACAGCCGTTTGACCCTCTGGTGTGCGTGAAATGAGCGTGAGAGTGGAGATACATGCGACGCCGGGTCGGCGTTGCGATTCGGCGCCCAAGGTTGGTGCCGCGATCTTTGTCGGGCAAAACGAAAGGCGGGGCCGCATGAGCGGCCCCGCTATTTTATTTTATTTTCGTGGCCGGGGCCGGCGATTACTCGCCGACTTGCCAACGGTAGAAGGCGACAATCTTGGCTTTGTTGCCCACGATCTCTTTGACCTTCTTCGTGGGGTCCATGATGAAAGGCTGCTCCATCAGCGCGATTTCTTCGAAGAACTTACGCATACCGCCTTCGACCATCTTCTCGGCGATTTCCTTGGGCTTGCCAGACTCCATCGCGGCTTCGACGCGAAAGCGACGCTCTTTCTCGACTACATCCGCGGGCACATCGTCCTGGGTGATGCCCTTGGGGCGCGGCACCGCGGCGGTGATGTGCATGCAGACTTGACGTAATGTTTCGTCGCTGACGGAACCCTCGGCCTGAACGAGTACGCCGGTCTTGCCATCGTGGTGAACATACTGGCCAAACGCGCCGCTGCTGGGGTCTTGAGTCAACTTATGGCCGCGAGCGAACTTGGCGTTCTCGCTGGTTGAAATGCGGATCTCGTCGATCACTGCGGTCATCGCGGGAGTCACTTGAACATCGCCGCTGGGCGAATCGATGGCGAGCTGCGCCACTTTCTTGACGGCATCGACAAACTTTTCATTCTTTGCCGTAAAATCAGTCTCGGTGCGGACTTCGACGATGGTCGCGGCCTCGTTGGTGACCACGATCGCGATTCGACCTTCGCCGCTGGCGCGATCGGTCTTGTTATCCATCTTGCCCTTGAGCTGCTTGCGAAGCAGTTCTTTCGCGGCTTCAAGGCCGCCCTTGGCTTCGAGCAACGCGGCCTTACAGGCCATCATCGGTAACCCGGTTTCGTTCCGGAGATTCATTACGTCTTTAGCGTTTAGTTCCATGATAACACCTCGGTAACACCTTCAACTCTTCAACACTTTCCAGTCGGTTCAAACTGTCCAATCGCCCGCTGCGACGTGGCCGCACGGCCTTGCGACTGGATAAGATTTAACGTGATGCACGGTGAGCGGTCCCGTGCGGTCAGGCTACTTAAGTCTACTCGCGTGCCCATTTTCGTCGCACCACCACGCCATCTTCTGGCAAAGGCCCTAGGCGCTGGCAGGTGCTGGCTCGCCATTGGCATCAGCCTTGAACTGCGACCGACGGCTGCGGCGTGGCCCTTCCTGAGCATTCGCTCCCCCACCTTCGTTGTTCAAGCTGGGCGAGTCAACGAGCTTCTGCTGCTGGGCTTCGGCGATGGCGATGCACAGCTCTCGGACGACGACATCGATGGAACGCATCGAATCGTCGTTACCGGGAATGGGGATATCTGCGGCGTCCGGATCGCCATCGGTATCGATCAGGCAGATTGTGGGGATGCCGAGCTTACGAGCTTCTTTAAGGGCAGTGACTTCAGCGCGGACGTCAATGACGATGAGCGCGCCGGGGAGCTTTTCCATGTGACGGATACCTTCAAGGTTCCGCTTGATCTTGCGCTGCTCGCGCTTGAGCTGGCTCTCCATCTTCTTGGAATAGCTGGAGAAGTTGTCGCCCGCTTCGATGGCGTCGAGCTCGTCGAGGCGCTTGAGACGAGTACGGATGGTGCGGAAGTTGGTGAGCGTGCCGCCCAGCCAACGCTCGGTGACGTAATGTTGCTTTACGGTCGGAACGCGGGTTTCGATGACGTTCTTAGCCTGACGCTTGGTACCAACAAAGCAGACTTCCTTGCCATCCATCACCAACTTGGTGACAAACTTTTTGGCAATAAGCAAACCCTTAATGGTTTCCTTAATATCGATAATATGAATGCCGTTACGCTTGCCATAGATGTATGGCTGCATTTTGGGGTTCCAACCGCTGGAACGCTGGCCAAAGTGAATACCGGCTTCGATGAGGTCTTGAACGAGTTGATTCGCCATCTTAACTACCTTTCATGCAGCGACACCGGCGCAAACGTGGACCCGACAACCTGATACGCCGCGTCTTGCGGAGAACCAAGCACTCGTTTGCGCACCAGGGCGCTTCGTAACACAAAGTGGACTTGCCCATTGCGACCCACCACGGGTTACATAACCGGCGGGAATAGACTCCCAAGCCGACGTAAGGGCAACTTCACAGAACATTTATGTAGCCGCAGCGATGCGCCAGCATAGTGAGGCGAATCGACGGCTCCCGGGTGCGGTCCATAAACCCGAGCGACCAAGTATAGTCCACCCCGACGCGACGACCGCCGCGTGCGGTGCGAAGCGCGTTGGATTCGGGATGCACGTCGCAGGGATGAGGGTCACGACCGAACAGATCTAGAAATCTGATTGGTGTCACCAGAGCGGTTTCGTGTGGGGTGGGGCTCCCTGCCATGGGCGTATTAGGCGAGTACCATCTGTTAAGCAGGGAAGAGTTTTGCAGGCCGTGTCGCGTGAGTTTGAAACCCGGCGAACGGGGGTCTACAATCCCGACCCAGCGGAACTCGGTTTGTGCTGGCCTTTGTTCGGAGCTTTACCATGGCAGTTACCACTTTCGCATATACCCCCGGCCAGTTGCTTCAATGCACGGTCGACAAGCTTCCCCGCAACCCGGACCAAGCGGACACGCTTCGTCGCCTGATGCGTTTGGATCCCGTGAATAAGCGGGCGCTTCGCCGGGCGCAGCGCATGCGTCGCCAACGAATGATTGTGTACAACCGTGGTAATCGCGATTGGTACAGCCGCGAGAAGAGCGCAAAGGTTGTTCACGCGGGCGTGGGTGAGACTTTCACCTTGCCGTACACTCACGATCTGGTACACGACATCGCGGTCATCGTGCCGTTCGTGACAATCGTGGCAGGTAAGTAGAGCCACAGGTGCTGATTGTGGGATTGACCTCGCAACGCTTTGCGAGTTGATTCGCAATCTCGGCACTGTTATGAACCGACCGTTGAGGAGTGGCGAAATTTGTTCAGCTTTTCACAGGCATCGCTTTTGGCGGTGCTTTTTCTTTTGGCCATTTCGTTGCGAGTTAAGCCATAAAGCGAAGCGCAAGCATGCGCCTTGTTTGGATAAAAATGATGTTTATCGCCTAGCCTGGCGTCTCGGTTGGTCATGCGATCAGAGCGAGTCATCGGCCTTACAGTTCTACCTTTCGCCCGTACTTGGGTAGCCAAGAAAGGGGTAGCCAAGAAAGTAAGTATGAATCTCCGCATCGTTATCGTGGGGTCGGCTGTTTTGTTCGTCGGTCTTTCGGCTGCGCTTTATCTCGCCCTGCGAAGCCAGACCCCGTCGAAGTTTGCTATGCCTGAAGCTCCATCGGTCCCTGTCTCCGGAGCCGCTCCCCTTGCGGATTCGGCGGGGCAAGCCAGCGCTGGCGCAACGGGCGTCAAGACTTACACTGTTCGCGGGCGCATCATCACCCTGCCCGCGCGCGAAAGCAAAATTTATTTTCAAGTGCATCACGAGGAGATCAAAGATTTTCTCGACAAGGATGGCAAAGTTGTCGGCATGAAGGAGATGATCATGCCCTTCCCCGACCTCGCCCCCAATCTAAGTTTGGCGGCGTTCTCAACTGGCGATGTTGTTGCGATTACGTTCGACGTGCGCTGGGACGGACCCCCGCGAACTCTGGTTACTTCGGTAACCTCCCTCTCCGCCCCGACTCCGCCGCTACTTCTCAGCAATGAAGTTAAATAGAAAACTTGCCCCCCTCTCCGCATCCCGCGGAGACGGCAGCTCGCTATTGAAAGCAAATCGCTACAAGCCGTGTTCACGCCATCGGTGAACCAGAGTAATTACTCTTCCTCGATCCCAAAGATTTCCGAAAACTGATTGCGAAGTTCGGAGGCCGGCAAGAGCGTCGATTCGCCGTCTTTGAACAGTTCATGCTCCGGCGGAAGTACGTTCACGGTTCCGACAAAGTAGATCACATTTCGTTCACCGAGCGCGGCGTCCAGTAGCATGAACGCTAAGTTCAGGTAGCGGTCGTCGGCTTCCGCAGGGCAGCCCTTGATGCGAAGAATTAGATTAACTTCACCGTCCTCGTCGTCATCGGAATCGCCGGTCTCCCCCGCTCGCGATTTAGCTGCGGTTACCTTGCTCGGGCGGTCCGCTTCGTTTTCCTCATCATCGTCGTCCTCATTATCTTCATCATCTTCATCATCTTCATCATTGTCCCCATCCTGGTCACCTTCGTCGGTCCCCCCGTAGAAAACAAACGAAACATCATCTGCGGTGATAGTCACATCTTCGTAGGTGTACTCCTGAGTCGCGAAGTCTGCCTCGGGCGGGCAGAAGGGAATAATTTCCCAACGTTCGTCGATGGATGGGGCCGCGTCAACGAGCTGCTCCACGACTTCGGCCGTGTCGCTGTGGCCGTGGGCGGTCAGGATCAATGCTCTCGGGCCCACATGAACCTCGTCATCGTCCTCGGACGCGAAAACGATTAGACCCAGGTGCTCATCGAGCGCTTCGAGTCGATCTACAAGTTCCACAAACCGAGGCCCATCGACATCACGCGACGCGTAGAGCTCTTTCTCGTGCCGAATAAACCAATCCCAGAACGCTTTGATTTGTTCCTCGCCAGGCATGCCCCTAAATTAGCCTGGGAACGGAGGCTGCGTCGCCGGTCTGGCTATTTTTCGTCATGTTGACCATCACAATTAGCGCTCCCATCGCCTGAGTTCAGCCAACTAGTAGTTTCCGCGTTGCTCGGCTTGAGCAAGGTACTCTTGAACCAGATGGATACACGCCCTCCAAACGTCGTCTTTGATGCGAGCGATGCACTCTTTGAGACCTCGCTAGCGCTTCCGGGCTTGCGACGCGGCAAAGTGCGCGATGTCTACGACCTCCCATCCGACCCGGCGTCTGCTTTCAGGGGTTATCAACTCCTCCTCGTCGCGACCGATCGGATCTCGGCTTTCGACGTTGTGATGCCAACCCCCATTGCGGGCAAGGGCCGATTGCTCACCCAGCTCTCGACGTTCTGGTTACGGTTCATCGAGCGCCGTGGCGTGTGTCGCACGCACATCATCAGCACAAATGTTGAGTCGCTCCCTCAAGCCGCGTTTACCGGCGGGGGGACGACCCGTGAGCAACTCGACGGGCGGAGCACAATCGCCCACCGCGCCAAAGTAATTCCTATCGAGTGCGTGGTGCGAGGTTATCTTGAGGGTTCGGGATGGAAAGAGTACCAGAAGACGGGCAGCGTCTGCGGGATCAAGCTGCGCACGGGGCTACGGCAATGTTCAAAGCTGGACGAGCCAATCTTTACACCCGCTACCAAGGAGGAGGCGGGCAAGCATGACCAAAACATAAGTTTCGAGATCGCGGCGGCCCAGGTGGGTAGCGGGTTGATGGAGCGGCTGCGCAGCCTGTCGCTGGAAATTTACGCGGAAGCGGCGGATTACGCCGCCAAACGTGGGATTCTCATCGCGGATACCAAGTTTGAGTTTGGGCTGCTTCCCGGTGGCGAAGAAGTGGTGCTGGTTGATGAAGCGCTCACGCCGGATAGCTCGCGGTTCTGGCCCGCCGCGTCGTTCGAGCCCGGGAGGCCGCAGGCCAGCTTTGACAAGCAGTATCTGCGCGACTATCTCGAAACTTTGGTTCAACGTAAGCAGTGGAACAAGGCCGCTCCCGGTCCAAGTCTCTCGCCCGAGGTCGTTGCGGCGACATACGCAAAGTATTTGGACGCCGTGAACATGCTCACAACCTGAAGTCATCATTAATCGCGGGGCCGTGCGGGCGCAAGAGCATCAAGCCGCTTCGGGCGCGATTCCTTGACACGCGCCGAATGTCACGATGCTTATTACTTATTTTATCATCTGCTCGGCCGCGCTGTTCGCAAGTATACTTACGCTCGTGGCGGGCTTTGGTCTGGGCACCCTGTTGATGCCCGTCTTCGCCATCTTCTTCCCGCTAGAGGTTGCGATCGCGGCCACCGCGATTGTCCACTTCATTAATAACATAACCAAGCTAATCCTGGTCGGCAAGTTTACGAAGTGGTCGGTGCTGGGGCCGTTCCTACTCGGGGCAATTCCCGCGGCGTTGCTCGGGGCATTCCTTTTGCACGTTCTTGGCAGCGCCGACGTGCTCCATCAATATTCGATTGGATCAGTTACCGGGCGGATAACCCTTGTGAAAATTGCCGTCGGGGCCGCGTTGATCGGCTTCGCCGCGATCGAGTTCTGGCCCCGCTTTGACAAACTTGCTTTCGAAAGGAAGTGGCTCGCTGTTGGCGGCGCGATCTCAGGCTTTTTTGGCGGTCTGACGGGTATGCAGGGGGCTCTTCGGGCCGCGTTCTTGGTGCGATGCGGCCTGACGAAACGCGAACTAGTGGGGACTGGCAGCACGGCGTCGGCTTTCATCGACGCCACCCGGCTTCTTTTTTACTTCATCGCGGCGTGGTCGGCGCGAAACGAGGCGTTCGATCTGGGCGAGGGCCGCGTCGGAGTTATCATCGCAGCGAGCCTGACCGCATGCGCCGGCTCCATCCTTGGTGCTCAATTGATTGAAAAGGTCACCTTTGCGGCGGTGAAGGTGACAGTCGCCGGTTGCCTCGCGATCGTGGGGTTGCTGCTCATCGCCGGGTTGACCGGCGCGTAACGCTAGTTTGGCGAAGCTAGCTTTCGCGGGCGACTTCATCTCTGACTCATTTATCCCCGCAACGTGGGCCTACTCAAGTCGCTGCCAGACCGCAAAACTCCGTCCTGATCGCCTCATCGCGCCTGAAGCACCAGGTTTCCCACTGTCTTCGCGGCGGGCAGGGTCGTAACGCGCAGTGATCTCTCATTAGTGCTCACTATCATCGCGCTGGGTTACTACCATACCGGCGTGAAGACGGTTGGCGACACTATCGCAGGCGACGGCGCGGCTTCCAGCGCGGGAGGTTCGGGCTTCGCGTCTGATCCTTCCTTACGTGTATCGGTCCCCATTCGATCCGGCGAGCGCGGGGTGGTCGAGTTAAGAGCACTCGCTGGAATCGCGGTACTTGCAAACGTCGCGGCGGTTGGCAGCGGCATCCCCGTTGTTTTTCTCCACGGGCTCGTAGGTCTTAACGACCATTGGGAGGGCGTGGTGGAGCACGTCCGTGGCTCGGCCAAGTGCATATTGCTTGAGTTGCCGTTGCTCGATCTCGAATACGAAGATTGTTCGATTGATGGCGCGACGGAGTTAACTGAAAAGTTTCTCGCCAAAGTGGTGGGCGAACGTGCGGTGCTAGTTGGTAACTCATTCGGCGGGCACGTCGCTTTAAAGCTTGCCATCGGTCGCCCTGATTTGGTTCGCGGACTGGTGCTTGCTGGCGCGAGCGGGCTGATCGAGAAGAGCATGGTGGGGGATGTGCAAATCCGTCCCAGCCGTGAATGGCTCGAACGTAAGATCGGCGAGCTCTTCTACGACAAATCAAAGATGAACCGCGCCGACATCGAGAGGGCCTTTGCCACCTTAAATCACCGCCAGCAGGCGCGGGCGATGGTCAAACTGTCAAAGTCGGCCCGGCGCAACCACCTGGGCGAATATATCGGAAATATTAAGTGCCCAACACTTATCTTATGGGGACGCCAGGATATTGTAACTCCACCCGAGGCGTGCGATCTCTTCGCCAAGGGCATCCCCGACAACCGTGTCGTGTGGCTGGACGACTGCGGGCACGCGCCGATGATCGAGCGGCCTCGCGAGTTCGCCGCGGCGTTGACCGACTACCTCAAGGGGCTCGCGTAAGGTGGCCGGGCAAACGGGTTTCATCGGCGGCCGCAGGGCCGGGATGCGCGGATCGAGTTTTACCGGGCTGATCGGCGCGGGAATGCGTGTTTACCTCTCGAGGCGTATCGGGCTGCTCAACAATCATAAGTATTGGACGCGTAACACCGCAGGGATACAGCGGGCGCAGTTGCGGAATCTGCTGCGGAGCGCTTCAGCCACCGAGACGGGTCGTAAACATAATTTTGCATCGCTGGCCGAGCTGGACAATACCGCGATGCTGGAAGAGTACCGCAGGTCGGTGCCGATCGCGGACTGGTACGCCCACCAGAGCGAGTTCGCGCGGATGCGCGAACAAGGCGAGCCAGACGTGTTGTGGGGCGGGGTTGTCAGAGATTTCGCGCAGACCAGTGGCACCACCGCTGGTGATAAGTTCATCCCCGTGAGCAGCCTCATGCTCCGGAGTAACATGCTGGCCTCGCTGGATATCTTTGCGCATCTTTCCCGCGCTGGGGTTTCGCTGGCGGGTCTGCTCTCGGGCAAGAGTTTGTTTCTGGGCGGATCAAGCTCGCTGCATGAGAACGAAAGGGGAATCCGGACGGGGGACTTATCAGGTATTGTAACTCCTCTGATCCGTTGGCCGCTTAGCAAAATTTATCTACCCGGCCCGGAGATCGCGCTGCTCAGTCACTGGCCCACCAAGATTGATGCGATGGCCAAACGGTGTCTTGATGAAGACGTGCGGATGGTGAGCGGGATGCCCAGCTGGGCGCTGGTGCTCTTTGACAAAGTAATCCAACTCGCGAGGGAGCGGGGGATGGCGGCCGTAACCATCCGCGATGTGTGGCCCAACTTCAGCACCTTTGTGCATGGCGGCGTGAAGTACGCCCCCTTTGATCAGCGCATGCGGCAGATCTATTCCGGAGATGCGATGGGGGCCGATGTGCCGCATCGCATCGAGCTTTATCCAGCATCCGAAGGCTTTGTCGCGATCCAGGACACTCCCGGCGAGAGAGGCTTGCGGCTGTGCTCGGATCAACATAACTTCTTCGAGTTTGTGCCGCTTGAATCAATCGATAGTGCAGACCCGCCAGCGTTTACTTGCGAGCAGGTGGAAAAGGGTCAGCGTTATGTTGTAGTTATGTCTACGTGCGCTGGCTTGTGGCGTTATATTCTGGGTGACGTCGTGGAGTTTGACACGATTCCGGGGCGATTGCCCAGCGAAGCGGGGGGCGACTTGGCCGGGAGCGGCGAAGGGCCGTGTCGCTTGCGAATCGTCGGCCGACACCGGCACTTCATTAACGCGTTCGGCGAGAACTTAATTGTTGAGCATGTCGAGACGGCGGTGGCGGAAGCGGCGGGGGCATCGGGCTTGATAATCGGCGAGTTCACCGCCGCGCCTATCTATCCGATGGGTGACCGCCGGTCCGGGCTGCAAGTGGCGGTTGAAATGAATGCACCGCCATCAGAGGAATCGCTCGCGATCTTCGCCTTCGCACTTGATGCATCGCTGAAGCGTCAGAATGTCGATTACACAACCAAGCGCACCGATGGGTTGGGGATGACCGCGCCGACCATCAGCACGCTCCCGATGGGATCATTTCATCGCTGGCTGGAGCGAAAGGGCAAGCTGGGTGGGCAGCACAAAATTCCCCGATGCGCCAACCACCGCGAGATCATCGAGCCGCTGATAGCCGAAGCCGTAACCGCCGGTGTTTCAGGCTGATTGCGTGCGGTCTGCCTTCTGTTTAAGTCGCCCTTAGTAACTTGTCACGCAACGCCTTTGCGGGCGAGCCAAGCCAGATATAATATTCAAACCGAAGCGGTGTGCTCCAAGCGGGCGGCCGTGCGTCAACCGGGCGCGAGATTAATTAATAACTCCGCCTCGGTCTTGCCACGAACTTCTTCCACGGTGACATCGGGCGCAAGCTCGGTGAGGGCAAACCGGCGCTTGGCCGCGTCCATCGTAAACACACCCAGCTCAGTAATTATCATGTGAACGCACCGCCGCCCTGTGAGCGGCAGTGTGCACTGCCGAACGATCTTGGGCGCGCCCTTGGCCGTGTGCTCCATCGTAACAACGACGCGCTTCACGCCCGCCACCAGGTCCATCGCGCCCCCCATCCCCTTGACCATTTTACCCGGAACCATCCAGTTGGCCAGGTCCCCCTCCTGCGATACCTGCATCGCGCCCAGAATGCAAAGGTCAACATGACCTCCGCGGATCATCGCGAAGGAATCGGCGGAAGAAAAGAAGCTCGCCCCCGTCCGCGCCGTCACGGTCTGCTTGCCAGCGTTGATAAGGTCAGCATCGACGCTTGCTTCATCGGGAAAAGGTCCGATACCCAGCAGCCCGTTCTCAGATTGTAACCAAACATCCATGCCCACCGGCACAGCGTTGGCTACCAGCGTGGGCATGCCAATACCTAAGTTAACAATGTAACCATCGCGCAGCTCTTTCGCCGCACGCTGAGTGATCTGTTCGCGGTTCCACGCCATAGTGCAACAGGGTACGGTGGTGGTGGAGCCACGGCGGCTTTCTCTGTCAAACCTCCCGAGAGGTTTCGGGCCGCTTGGCTCAAGGTTTTACGACCAGCCGCCGCCGAGCTACCCAGCGACGCGGCAACCGACGGCCAACCGCCGCGTCTACCCTACAGGCAAGCCGGCCATCCCCGATTCCGGGGTGTAGATGGCCAACCGTGGTGCAGTTTCGGCAGCCGTGCCGATATCTCACTGCGGAATGAACCGTCAGCGCACTGATGGCCGATCGCGGTCGAAGCAATGACTGAAGAGTTACTGGCGAGCGTCGAAGCAAAGTTGGGCTATGGATTCAAGGATCCATCGCTGCTTTGGCTCGCGCTGACTCATGCCAGCAACGCTGAAAAGCGGGCGGAAAGCAATGAACGGCTCGAGTTTTTGGGCGATGCCGTGCTGGGCTTGGCCACCGTTGAACTTACGTTCAAGAAGTACCCCGCGCTACTTGAGGGGGATATGACCAAGATCAAGAGCCACGCTGTCTCACGCGAGGCGTGCGCCATCATCGCGGCAGACATCGGGCTTGATCGGCTGCTGGTGCTCGGCAAGGGAATGCAGAACAGCGGACCGCTTCCGCCCAGTTTGGCCGCCGCGGCGTTGGAAGCCGTGATCGGAGCGATCTACCTTGATGGCGGCTTCGAGGAGGCAGCGCGGTTTCTTCGTCCTCATCTCATGAAGGTGGTCGAGACGGCGTATCAGTCCGGGCACCAACGTAATTTTAAAAGCGTGCTGCAGCAGCACTCGCAGCAGACGTTGGGGTCAACCCCTATCTATCGAATCCTCGATGAGAAGGGGCCGGATCATGCAAAGTGCTTTAAGATCTGCGTCGAGATCGGGTCTAGGCGATTTGAGCCTGCCTGGGGGCAAACCAAGAAGAAGGCCGAGCAGGAGGCCGCGCTTATCGCTCTTCGCGAGCTTGAGATCGTGAAGGAAGATGAGGATGGCCAGCTCGTTATGGAGAAGTGACGAAGCTCTGAGGCCGGCGGCTACCCCGTCGCCCTTGACGTAATATAACGTTCACTCGCCCTTTGACGGGACGGCGCGGCAACTGCGGTGCGAAGATCAGCTTGATCCATCGGTCATCAGCGGCAGCCTCCGTCCAGCGAAAGATGTTCCATGATAAGGTTAACTCAACGCGGCTGCGGTAAAAACTACAGCAGAGGGTTCTTGGCGCCGTGCGTGTAGACCGCGGTGGGGCTGAGGTTCTTCATCGGATTTAAGAAGACATCGGTGTGGAGCTCGCTCGCATCAGGAATTGGGCTGGTTTCCGCAAACTCAAGGCTTCGGGCCACGGCTGCTTTCACCGAGGTCTGCAAATCCATAAACTTCTGTTCAGTCAGCACAGGTCGGCCGCCGTTGGCCTTCGCGCGGCTGGTGCTGGCATCCATGAGATACGACGCGAGGCGGTCGATGGAATCCTTGGCCTTGTACTGCTCAACCTCTTCTTTAGTGCGGTACTTCTGCGGGTCAGACATCGAGTGCCCGAGGTATCGGTACGTCTTGAGATCAATAAATGCCGGGGCCTGCTCCTCGCGGCACCAATCAACCACCGGCTTGAATGCGTTATAAAGATCGATGATGTCGAGGCCATCGATGATCTCGCCGCGGATGCCGTAGGCATCGGCCTTTTTGCGAAGATCGTGGGCCATGGTCGTGCCGCGTTCGATGGAGGTGCCCATTGAGTAACCGTTGTTCTCGACAATGTAAATGACGGGAAGCGAATAGAGGCCCGCTAGGTTCATTGCTTCGTGCAGCGCGCCCTGATTCAACGCCCCATCGCCCAGGTACGCCAGTGCGACCTTTTTCTTGGCCGGACCACCCACAAGACTTTCGCCCAAGACTTCAAACTCATACTTCGCGGCGAAGGCCAAGCCCGTTCCCAGCGGAGTCTGGGCACCGACGATGCCGTGGCCGCCAAAGAGCCAGTTGGGCCGATCAAACATGTGCATGCTTCCGCCTTTGCCCTTGGCGCAGCCGGTCGATTTGCCGTACATTTCCGCCATGCATGCCTCGGGCGACATCCCGCGGGCGAGCGCGTGACCGTGGTCTCGATAAGCAGTGACGATCGGATCGTCCTTTTCCACGGCATTGATCGTGCCGACGGCAAGGGCCTCCTGGCCTATGTAGAGATGGCAAAAACCGCCGATTTTCGCCTGCTGATAGGATTGCGCGGTTCGGTTCTCAAACTCGCGAATCAGAAACATATCGGAGAGCCACTGCACCAGAACCGAGTCTGGGAGCAGATCAGCCGCCTTTTTGGACGCGGTTTCGACAGATTTATCAGCGGACGGGGCGGTTGCAGTTGCCATTCGATCAATAGTAGCGTTCACAACGCAGTGGCGTTCGGGAGAGATGGGCAAGACTAGCCAGTTACCGGCCTTGGGAGGCGGTCTCCGTCGGGTAAAGATCGTCCCGGCCGGATTGGCCGATCTGGTATTAGCCCCGGGACGGGGAGCCGAGATGGCAGTGGCGAGAGCCTTCTAATAATGTAGAAGCGACAATTTGCTCGACTCTCGTGCTCAAACGGTTACTCGCCACGGAGGGCGTGAACCAGGCCGCGAAACCATACGTGAGGGCGGAGGGGTGAATGCGCCTACAGCCTTAAGTGTGAGCGCAAACCAATCAAGATAATCGTTGATTGCCGGCTGGGCGGAGGTTACTTTCTGGTGAGCGAGGTAATGGTCGCTTAGTTTGGAGACAATCGCTCTCGGGGCATCGGGGTCGCTGACCGCCCGGCCACCTCAGCGTAGAGTTCGTTTTTTGTTCACAACGTGGTTGAATCGGCGCGGTGTCATCGCACGATGGCACGCAGGCTAACTATACTGCGCAATGCAGGAAGCCGCTCATGTTACTGTGGGGATGGGTAACCAGACTCGGGGAGATAGTTCAATTTTATCACGGATTGCCCGTGGCTTGGTGCTTACGTTTCTGACCGGGGTGTTGGTGCAGGGCGGGTGCGCGGTGACGAGCATGAAGCCGGGGGCACGGAGTATCTTCGAGGTCTTTGAGCAAACCGACCCCGCACAAGCGGCGGTTTGGTCGATCGATCCGTACGACCCGGATCATCGGTATCGGGGCACGCTTTTGCTGGCGAACGCACCGTGGGCGAACTCGCCGGTTTACATCAAGGTGTTCACCGACAACGTGGTAGATGAGGATCCGGGGGTACGGGGTGCGGCTATCAGAGGGCTTGCGAACCACGGTTCGCCTGATCTGGCCCCGCTGGTGATCGCTCGGCTTAACGATAGCGATACCGGTGTGCGCATCGAGGCGGCCCGTGCCCTTCAAAGATTACATCACCTAGATGCGGTGCAAGCGCTCACGAACGCACTGGACCCGGAGACCGAGACGGAGACTGCGGTTCGCGCGGAGGCGGCCGAGGCGCTGGGGCAGTACGCTCAGCCGGGCGTGGTTGACGCGCTGATCAAAGCGTTAGATGATCAGAATCTGGCGATTAACCATGCGACGGTGAACTCGCTGCGGACTTTGACAGGCCAGGACTTTGGTTATGATCGGGCCGAGTGGGCGGCGTGGAATAAGTCCGAGCCACGTACATTCGCCGCGCGCAGTGTTTATATGTACCCAGTCTTCAATCGTGATAAAGACTGGTACGAGTACCTTCCGTTTGTGTCGCCCCCGCCCAACGAAGCCACCAGCACGCCCGCGGGTCTGCAACCCACCGAGCAGTAAGCAAGCTCGGGCGCACGGCGTGGGCTTGCGCCTCCGCGATATTAAACTATGATTCCGTTGGCCGCCCAAACCGCCGATTGCCTTACGTTCCGTACCGGCCCGGGCCTTGAGTGTGTGCCCGCGCCCGCGCCCCAGCCCCCGCAACCGGGTATGTTACAAGTGCGGCCGCTACAAGTTGTATTCGGGTCGTTGGACCGGGCGATGCTCGCTGGAAAAGAGGGCTCGGAGGGAGTCGTGGGGCGCGGGGG
>CAYVFW010000062.1:0-16411 GCA_964450325.1 uncultured Phycisphaeraceae bacterium
GTAGTTGGAGGTTTCGTTGCCTGGAGGCGGACGAGGCATGGAAGCCCGTTCAAACGGGCTGGGGGATATGGAGCAGGGTGTTTGTGGTTAGTGGCCGGCAGTGTGACCAAGCCTGAAGGCTTGGCCTACGAGCGGGCAAGCCCGTTAAAACGAGCTGGAGGATGATGCGTGGGAGACAGTGGCCGGACTTCGCGCAGTTTATGCGGCGGATGTAGTGCGCTTGCAGAGCTACGTGGCGTGGGTGTGAAGCGTGCTGAACTGTGCGAGCGTTGCTATCGTGACGATGTTACGTTTCAACTTGCTTGCGTTCTAGGCTCGTTGGTTACCCATCCCACTCGCTTACGCCCGCGGTGCCTCGCGTTCAAGGCGTTTGAACCGGGTTAAGTCAAGCAAAAAAAACGCCCTCGCTCGGAACGTTGGAGCGAAGGCGTGCTCTGTTATATCGGGACGCGGTTTACGCTTGGTTTACCCTTCGCCGCGTTCGCTCATCGCGGCGGGGTTGACACCACGCATCGCGATCTCGGTAAGTTTGGTATCGCAGGCGGATTCTTCTTCGAGGGTTGCGGTGAGAATACCCACATCTTCTTCGCGTCCGAGGCGGGCTGCGAACGCTCGCATGGTGCCGTACGCCGCGAGCTCATAGTGTTCGCATTTTTGAGCGGCGGCGATCAACGCCGCGTCGCGCACTGGGCCTTTTTCGTGATCTTCGATTGCTTCACCGCCCTCTTTGATCAGGCCTTTCATACCTTCGCAGAGTTTACCTCTCGCGGCCAATCCTAAGCTGGCGAAGAGGCCTTCGAGCCGGTCGAGGTGGCCTTTGGTTTCTTCGAGGTGGCTGCGGAACGCATCGGCCAGCCCGTCGTCCTCAGCGGCCTTGGCGAGCTTGGGGAGCGCGGCAGAGAGCTGCTTCTCAGCGCTGTAAGTGTCCTTAAGTAGATCAACATAGAGGTCGTGGAGGCCAGATTGTTCAGGCGACATCGCCGACTCTTCGGATTCCAGCACGCGAGCCGCGGTAGCGCGGCCAGTACGGGGGGAAGATTCCGGCATTGAAGAGGTCATTCGCGGGGTTGAACGAGACGTTGTTTTGGTGCTGGTTTTGGTAGCTTGGCTCATGGATATGCTCGATTATGTTTGGCGGGGCGCGGAGGCCGCGGGAGTGCGGATTCAGAGGTAATGGCCAAGGAGAGATGCATCGCGATTCGAAGCGAACCTCAACGAAGGGTGAAGGAACCTTCATTTTGCGGTGTGAGTGCCCACTCATGCCTCGTGCCTTTGAGCGCGTTGGCTTACGCAGCAGAGTCTTAACACACTTGGCGGCAAAAAGAGACGTGGGCGAGAGGTGGGCCATGCAAAAGTTGTTCGAAGCGAGCCCGGGCGAGTCCGAGGCGGGGGCACTATCCACGTAGGGGACATCGGCGCGGTGCGGCACGCAGCGGCATTCGCCCGGAAAGCCAATGTAACAAGACCCGAAAGCTTTTGACGGCGGGTACCTGTACAGTGAGACCAAGTTGCGCTAAGGAGTGTCCTGCGTGCCCGCGGCTTAGGGTTAGGCAGCCTTGTTTGATCGGACCCGGTCTTCAAGTGACCTGAGCACCAAGTCAAACTCGCTATCGGCTTTTCGTTTCACTTCGACAGTTTCAACCGCGTGCATGACTGTGGTGTGGTCGCGGCCTCCAAAGAAGCCGCCGATTTCTTCCAGCGAATGCCTGGTACACCGGCGCGCGAGGAACATGCAGACCTGCCGCGGCAGCGCGATCGAACGCTGCCTCCCCTTGCTCTGCAGATCCGTCAGGCGGACTCCGAAGAACTCGGTGACGGCGTTAATGATCGACTGAAGCGTGGGCTCACCCTTAGGCTGGGGGAATGAATCGCCCAGCGCTTCGCGGGCGAGGTCCATGTCGATTGGTCGCTGCTCGACGTTTGCTTGAATGTGTAACTTAACTATGGCGCCTTCGAGCTCGCGGATGTTAGTATTGATCTTTCCCGCGATGAAACAGGCGACATCATCGGGAAGCTCCAACCCACGAATTTGGGCCTTGCTCTTCAGGATGGTGACGCGCGTTTCGAATATCGGCTGCTCGATACGCGTGACCAGCCCCCACTTAAATCGGCTTACAAGCCGGTCCTCTAAATCTGGAATATCTTCCGGTGCGGCATCGCACGAGAGGATGATCTGCTTGTTCATCTGGTAGAGGGCGTTGAAGGTGTGAAAGAATTCTTCCTGGGAGCTTTCACGTCGGCCTAGGAAATGGATGTCGTCGATGACCAGGACGTCAACATCGCGGAAGCGGTGACGAAAATCGCTCATTTCCCCATCTTTGACGCTGTCAAAGAACTGCGTCACGAACCCTTCGCACGAGGTGTAATACATCACCGCGCCGGGATCAGTCTGGGCGATTCGTAAGCAAATAGCCTGCAGGAGGTGAGTCTTTCCCAACCCTACCCCCGCGTGAACGAAGAAGGGGTTGTAGACTCGACCGGGGTTGTTGGAGATGGCCTGAGCCGCGGCATGGGCCATCCGATTGCCAGGGCCAACCACAAAATTCTCGAAGCAGTAGTCAGGATTAACAACCAGCGACTCGTATCGCGCGGGCGGCGTGAGATGCGACGAGCGCCCAGCACGCGGCGCACCCGAGTTTACTCTCGGCTCTAGGAATCGAACAGGCTCAAGTAGAACCCGCGGCTCGAGCGACTGGGGTTTAGTCTGAACGTAACCAAGGATTTTGGGATCACTTGTGGCAGCTGGCGGGGGAGTTGGGGCGTCCAGAAAATCAGTCGCGGGCCGCGTGGGCTCGCCCGGGTCTTCAGGCGGAAATGCATTCGGAGATGAGACAGGTGAAGAGCGATTGGTCGGCGACGAGGAGGGCGTGGCGAAGGTAGAACCGGGCGCGAGAGGCGGGGACGGGTGCGGCCGGAGTATTCCCACGGCGGGCTGAGGAAGATGAGCCAGACTGCCCACCCCTCTCGTTTTGGGTGCCGCTCTCCATGCCACCTTCGTTGGGCGAAATCCGCGAGGGCACCTGCGTAAGGTAATTATCCGAAGAGGTGCGCGGCGAAGGGTGCCGCGGATCGCCCGTAATAGAATCTCGAAGGTTTGGCGCTACGGCGTTGGTCCCGGGGTAATCTGGAGAATCGCGGTGGTCGTGATCTATTGCCTCGGAGAGATGGCCGTTTAGCTCGATTTGTTCCTTGGCTTGTTCATCGGCTTGTTCCTCGGCTTGTTGATCGTCTTCATCGTGCGGACGGGCATAGACCTCGCGGGTGGGATCTACCAGCACGGTCGCCCGCCGCGGGGGAGGGGGCTGAGGCAGCACATGATCATCTGGGCCTAGAAACCGCACGGAAAGTAAGCGTCCGGTAGCGGTGCGTGCGGCGTCTCCGAAGGGATCAGAACATTCGCGGCGAAGATACTCGCGGTGGAGTGCCGTTTGGGCGCGCAGTTGCATCGTGCCTCCGGCCACGCCGCATGGTTCCAGTTCTTCGAACCACTGGCGGCAAATCGCCGGGTGGCAGTTGCGCAAGTGAGCGAGCATGTCGCTCCAGACCTTAAGATCAGGGTCTGTCATAGGCGCGATCCATCCTTATCATTCAAGTCTTGCTCTTTACGCGCATACAGCGGGCCCCAAGCACCCGTGCCTTCACGCGCAACGCAACATTACCCTAGTTTAAATCACCCGTCCGGTAGCCACCCATTACCGCAGCTACCGGACCACAATACCACCTTGCACCATTTACCAGCCGTAAAAATTACCAGCCGTAAAAACCTAACTGCCTTAAACCAACCACCACAAACTATCTAACGCGGCCGAGTACCTCCTGCAACTGCTCACTTTAAGCTTGGCCAGCAGGGTAAACCACGTTAACTTTGCTGCAATTAACTCGCGCCACCAAGGCCAATCGTAAGCGCATCCGCCGGTTCGACTCTGCAAGGGTAGAACCGACTCCGGGGGGTCCTTGCCTCATCAGCAGGTTGACCCCAAGTTTGACCTTTCGCCCCAACTGTATGAAGATACTAAGAAGATAGACGCTTGTCAACACTTTCAGATGCTTTTGCGGTGCATCGTTTTCTCGCTTGAATTCTGCTCGTGCGTACGTCAAGCGAACAACCAAGAACCAAGGCCGTGCGACCGCTTCGCAGCCAATGAGTAAAGGCATCGCTTGGGATAGCGATGCTAATAAGTGAGGAAGATCACGGCCCCAAATCGTCAGAGCCAGTGGCGTTTTTCGCTCCGACGGTTCGCCAAGTATTCATCAAAAAAGATGAAAGTTATTCACTTTTCACAGCGTCGGTCTCGCGAGCGCGAAATCACGATTCGCCAGCGTCACCCGCGTCGCCAGCATCGCTGCCCTCTGCGACTTGGGCCGGTGCGGGGGCTGGCCGACGGCCCTCTTTGGCCTCCGCTTCGGCCACTTGGCGTTCGTAACGCTCGCGGTTGGCCTTGTAATCCATTAAAAACAAAACTTTGGACGCGAGCTTTTCGCCCGCCACCTGCGCGATTCGCTTGCGTGCCATCAGCATGTCGGTGCGGCGCGAGATGTGGACTAAAATTACGTATTGACTTTCGACCACACGCAGCCACTCGGCGAGCGCATCGATGTGCATGTGCATACCCACGCGGGCTCGCTCTTTATGATCGGGCTCAAGGAATGTACACTCGGTGATGAGCACCTGCGCCTTGCGGACATCTTCGCGAACCAAGTGAGGGCCGGGAGCGGTATCCCCGGTGTAGGCGATGAGGGGAATCTCGAAAGAGCGGGTAATTTCTACGCCTCGTTCCTTGAGTTCGCGCAGTTTGTCCTGAGGCATCTCCAGAAACTCTGGTTTGAGCTTGGTCCGCCGCTCGCTGACGGTGTAGCCAAAGCTGGGGCAGGTATGCTCGGTCTCGAACCCTCGCAGGAGCACGTTATTCTTAATTTCAATGGTCTGATCGGGCTTGAGCGGGATCAGGTCGTAGGGCGTGCGCTGGCGTTCGAGGTCTACAAACCCATCCATCATCCGTTTAATGGCGGGGGCGATTCGCTCATCGCACAAGATTCGACCGTTGCCCATGCCCTGAAATCGCCGCTGAGAGCAGAAGTAAGCAAGGCCCCCAATGTGATCCATGTGTCCATGAGTGATCGCGAGGTGCTTGCATGGCAGCATGGCACGCGGGCAACTGCCCATGTCAAAGCCTAAGTCAAACTCGGGAACTTGAAGGCAGGTGGCCTCACCCGCGATCGACTCGCCGAAAACCCGGAAGGGCGGACAGTAGAGAAAACCAAGACTCGGCTCACGTGGCGGGGGCTTTGGAAGCATCGGCGAAACAATCTCCTTTGCCGGGCGGCAGCCCGGGAGAGGCCTTTCTATAAAATGGTCACGTTTCTCTCACGCTAATCATCGCTGGCTTTGGCCGGTATGTAGTATTTAATTACACCCGGGCTTGCACCGGGGAACACACACCCGTTGCGCGACAAGTGTAGCCAGTCAACACTTCTTGGCGAAGGAACTTTGCGTGGACAACAAGCCCCGCAACGCCTTCCGCGGCTAACTGCGAGTGGTGAGGCCCTCTCATACGCTTGCTCGCATGCTCGCCGTTTTCCTGTGGTATGAGTTTGATGCCGGGATGGCTCACGCAGCCCGAACACTGGCGCGGGCGGGATTCTCGGTTGTAATTATTGCTGCACAGCCCTGTAGTGTGGAAGGGTGCCGCGTCGTAGTGCTTGATGACGTCTCGCTTGCTGCGCGCGAGATGGGTGATGCATACCCCCTGCCGCAGTTGCGGTTTAGTGCCGCCGCCGCGGCGGAGATCGTGACGATCATCGCGGAAAACCAGGTGAGATCGCCCTCGGAGCACGCTTATATCGAGTTTCAGCACCGAGGCGGAGCGGGATATGCCCTCACCCAGCGACGGTGGCTAGGCGACCAGGCGCTCGCTCGCACGGTCATCGCCGCGGCTTTCGACCAAACACAAGCATCGCAACGCGAAGCGCACGGCGAGGTGTGGTGGGACCTTGCGACTGCCCTTGTCGATCAACTAGAGCAGAGCTCGCTGATCGGACCCTTGAAGTCGGGAACACGGGAGGGGGACTCTGAACGCCCCATAATTGATTACGTTGTGGGTCTTACGCGGGCTGCACTGAAGCGTCTATTAACACCCACAGAGTCAGGATCGGTCGCAAAGCTTGACTCGCGATTCGTTCGCCGCGTGCTTCCCGCATCGCCGAGCGACCAAGGGATTCGCAGTTGGGATGGGCCGGGCGACAAAAGCACCTCAAAGAGAGCCGATGAGGGTACCGAACAAGGCACCGACCAAGGCACCCCAGGCCGCTCCTCGCACTTGGGTTTGAGTGGGCCGGACACCATTACTTACGTTATACCTGATGCGTTCGCGTCGCATCGGGCTGCGCAGGGATTGATGCGCGAACTGGCCCGCACGTTGGATGAGGGTGGCGCTACTTTCCATTTCGTAGGAGTGGACGGGCCGCTGGCGGGATCAAGCCGGTCCGCCGCGAAGTCGCTCATTGGGCTCATCCCCGAACGGCTGGGACGCAACGTGGTGCTAGAAGTACTTGCCGGGGAGGGTGCGGGCGCGGCATCGCTAAGCAGTGAGATTGCCTGGGAAGCTCGCGTTGAAGATCGTAATGTTATTATTCTGGGTACCTCTATTATCGACACAACGGTGCTGCTCGCTTCGCTCCGCTGTGCCCGCGACGTTTGGATAGTTCCGAGTGCTGAGCACCGCGAGATCGTGGCCGCGCTGCCGGCAAAGGCACGCATCCGCTGGCTTACCGACCTCGCCGCATTGCCGGGAATGAATGGGCGGGCTGTGGCTGAACGGTCTGAGCCGAGAGTTACTTACGATGAACGAACATTGGACCCGGGCGAGTCAGGCGGCGAAGCCGGTTGGTCCGCGGCCGGGGTTAAGGAGTGGTGTACACGCGCAGGCGAAAGCCGCGTAGTAACCTCGCCTAACGCCACGGACCCTGCGAGCATTCGCCGGGCAACCATCGATGTAATCATTCCTTTTTACAATCTGGGCCGCTATCTTCCCGCAACTTTGGAGAGCCTGGCACGCCAATCAGACCGCGACTTTTCAATCTTAATTGTTGATGATGGCTCGACGGACGCGGCGAGCGTGGAACTGCTCCTAGCAATCGAAAAACGCGGGCAAGCGCGTGTGGTTCGTAAGTCAAACGGCGGGCTCAGCAGCGCACGTAATGCGGGAATCGCCGCGGCCCGGGCCACGCACACGCTGGTGCTGGATGCGGACGACCTGTTGCACGAGACTTACGTGGAGCGGGTTCGGGCTATCGCGACACTTCATCCGGAGTTGGCCGTCGTGGGGACGTTCATGCGCAGCTTCGTAGATGAGCCCACCCGGGGTAGTGGCGGCTGGACTCCAATGGGGTTCAACCGCGACCTGCTCCCATTTATTAACTTCGCTTGCACTGCTTCGTGCCTGCTGCGGCGCGAGGTCGCGGCGGCCAATGCTTACGATGAGGCGCTGGATGCTTTCGAGGATTGGGAGTTGTGGTGCCGGCTCGCGGCTGGCGGGCACGCCTGTGCCATCCTTCCTGAGTTCTTGTTTTACTATCGCATGCGGCCGGACTCGATGTTTCATTCGATGAGCAAGGATCATGAGACCCGCCTACGAATGGCGATCGCGGCGAAACACCCGCACCTCGCGCTAGATCCCTCACGCCCTTTAAGGCTTGAGATGGCGATGCGGCACCATGAGACGGCGGGGAGCAGAAAACCCAGACGGTACGAGCTTGCTGACAGCGTACACGCGTTAGCTGTTTCGATGGGCCTTGGCAGGCTCTGGAAGTAGCACTCACCGGTGGGCTGACTTAAACCCGCCGCGTTCGCCGTGCAGGGCGCAACGCCGCACTTGGGCGGGCTTTGAGCGTTTGAGTTACGCCCGAGCGGGCGGCGATGCCGTGCGCTTGATGTTATGATCAGTGAGGTGCGAAGAGGGCGTGCGGGTACAATCGGCGATGAGCCTCCTTCAAACCTTGCTGGGCATTCCAATCTTGCTGCTCATCGCATTTGCCCTGAGTGCCCACCGTCGCGCGGTGCGGCCGCGAATCGTGGTGGCGGGGCTTTTGTTACAGTTTATTATCGCGTTCGCGTGCTTGCGCTTTGAGCCCGTCGTAATCGTTTTCACCGCCTTAGCTCGCGGAGTAACGCGAATCATTTCTTTCGCGGACGAGGGCACGCGGTTTCTCTTCGGAAACCTCGCGGATGCGGGCGGACCTTGGGGCTTTATCTTCGCGGTGCGAGTGCTGCCAGTTATCATCTTCGTCGCCGCGTTGATGAGCGTGCTCTACCACCTGCGGATCATGCAACGGCTGATCTCGCTGGTAGCAACGGGACTGCGTCGCACGTTGGGCGTTACGGGCGTCGAAGCGATCAGTTCGGCGGCGAACATCTTTGTGGGGCAGACCGAGGCCCCGCTAATGGTGAAACCTTATATCGCGGGCATGACGCGATCGCAGCTTATGGCCATCATGACGGGGGGGTTTGCGACCATCGCTGGGAGCGTGCTATTTGCTTATATTGGTCTTTTGGGGGGCCAGGACGAGGAAGCGCGGGTGCTCTTCGCAAAGCACCTTATGACCGCCAGCTTTATGTCCGCGCCCGCCGGGTTTGTAATGGCCAAGATTATGTTGCCCGAGGTTGAATCTCCCGCGGATGAGTCGTTCGCTTCGCTTCTGGTGGACAACCGCACGTCTCGGAACGTGGTGGATGCCGCCGCGGCGGGCGCAAGCGATGGTCTGCGATTGGCCGCGAACGTCGCGGCGATGCTGGTCGCGTTTGTTGCGCTGCTGGCTTTAATTAACTGGCCGCTGGCTGCTTTCAGCGAATGGCAGCCAGTGGCTCAGTGGCGGCAGGCGCATGGCCTTTCAACATTTACATTGCAGAACCTCCTTGGCCTGCTCTTCCGGCCTATCGCGTGGTGCCTGGGAATCTCCGGGCCCGATGCGCCGCTCTTTGCGTCGCTGCTAGGCCAGCAGATTATTGCAACCGAGTTTATCGCTTATCTTGAGCTTTCTAAACACACTGCCAACGGCACGATGAGCCCGCGCGCTTGCCAGATCGCAACGTATGCGCTGTGCGGCTTTGCCAACATACCTTCGATCGCCATCCAGATCGGGGGCCTCTCCGCCCTGGCACCATCACGGCGCGGAGACCTGGCCTCAATAGCTCCACGCGCGATGGTGGCTGGCGCACTCGCGTGCTGGATGACCGCGGCGGTAGCTGGCGTGTTTATCGCATAACAAACTCGGCGGGGGGAACGCAGAGGGCGACTGAGGAATATTATGTTACATTTATTTCTGCTGCGCGGCTACCGCCGGAGATTCGGGGCGGAGGGGCGTTGCCAGCTTCTGCTCTTTCGCTTCGAGGAGCTTCTTACCGCGCGGCGTCGCGCCGATGCGTTCCCGCCACTTGGCCTGCTCGCCCGGCTTCTTCCAGGCTTCGTAGAGATCATAATGTAACGCCCAGGCGTCCACCACGTCATCGCTTATATTCTGGGCTGGCGGTTGCGGAGTGCTCCCATCACCCGGCGCGATCGCCCCCGTTTCGGGCGCAGCCGCAGTGACGGCAGGGGCTTGGGTGCCGGTTTGTTGCGAAGGGGCGGCCGCGTCAACCGTCTTGCTGGCGGGCCGCGGATCTTTGTGGTGTTCGACTTCACCAGCAGCGGTTCCGCTCGCCACGAACATTTCGGCGCGGCGGAGCTGTTCGCCCGCCGAGATCTCTGCCGCGTCAAAACGGTGCAGGCCGATGAGCGCAGAGGTCATCAGGCCGCGAGCGTTAAGCTCATCGCGTGAGGGGGCGGTGTAGAACTTTTGGCAATCCGCCAGACTCTGGGTAGTTAACTCTAGAGCGCGTTCATGCTGCCCGCCTTGAATAAACGCCGTGGCGACGTTATTGGTACTTTTAATTATTTTAAAGAGGTTCTGCCCCAGGACCTTGCGTTGTAATATGAGCGATCGTTCCAGCCATTGGCAACTCTCATCGACACGGCCCAGCCGCAGCAAAGCCAGGCCAACACTTGCTCCGGTATCCAGTGTCTGGGGGTGGTCGGCACCCAGCGTCCGATGGGTGACCTCATAACAAGCCCTGAGGACATCGAAGCCTTCCTGCGGCTTTCCCAAGTGCGTGAGCGCATCGCCATAGCTACTTTCAGCCATTAGCGTGCGCGGATCGGCGTCGCCGAAGATCTGCTGCCCCAACTTCCAAGCGCATTTGGCAAAGTCTAAGCCGCCTCGTTCGGGCGGGAAGGCGTTGCCCATCTGGGCCACAACGTCGAATGTAACTTGCGCTTTGGGGCCGTGGGCTTTGATGGCCTTCTGCATCGCCTCAACGAGCATTGGCTGGCTTTGTACCGCGCGCCCCTGCAACTCCATGAAGCGCGCCACGCTGGAAACGCGCGCCAGTGCCTTGGTCGATGTGTCGCCGTAGACTTGCTGTTCAAGCGCAAGTGCCCGGCGCTGCATGGCCTCGCCACGAACGTAATCACCCAGCCCGCCAAACGCCCTTCCCAGCTCTGCGTTCAGACTCGCCGCGACCGTGGATGAGGCCACATCTCCTCGCTCGAGGCGCACCGCAGCCATCTCGAGCGCATCGCGAAGGGTCGGCTCTCGTCCGCGTGCAATATCCGGGTTGCCGCTCGAAATTACTTCACCCAGAAACTGTAACGCCTGAGTCGTATTCTCTTGCTGCGCGTTGGCCCGCGCTAACGCCTCACGCGTAAGCCCAGACTGCCTCAGCGTTGTCGCAAGGCCCGCAATCAATGCGACTATTACCGCGGCGACCCCACCCGCGAGCACGCGGTTGCGACGGGTGAATTTTCGTAACTGATACCACGTCGAAGGTGCCCGCGCTGTGATCGGCTCATCGTGCAGGTATCGACGTAAGTCCTCGCCGAGTTCCGCGGCGGACTGATACCGCCGCGAGGGCTCTTTCTCCAGCGCCTTAGAGACGATATTCTCAAGGTCGCCTCGGAGCGAGCGGTCGAGCGTTCCTAGAGAAGAAGGCTCTACGTCGGCGATTCGTCGAACCCCTTCGATCAGCGAGCACGCGCTCAGATCAAGCGGCGGACGGCCGGCAAGCAGCTCATATAACATCGCCCCCAGCGCGTAGACATCGGAACGAACATCCACCGGGACCAGCCCGCCCCCGGCCTGCTCGGGGCTCATATAAGCGAGGGTTCCCATCACCTGGCCGGTGTTCGTGACCATCGTAACATGTGTCGGGCTGTGCCCCCGCGGGTTCTCGCTTGCACCCTCCGCGTCGCCGCGCTGACCCGTGGCAAGGCTGGTCTGCGTCAGGCGGGCGATACCAAAGTCTAAAACTTTGGGCTGTCCGCCGTCCAAGCCCGACGTAACCATAACATTAGCTGGCTTCAGGTCGCGATGAATTACCCCGCGTTGGTGAGCATGACTCACCGCCTCGGTTATCTTCAAAAAAAGCTCGAGCGAGGCCCGCATCGTAAGCTTCTGCGTCTTGACGTAGGAGGTGAGCGAAGTGCCTTCCACGAGTTCCATCGCCAGGTAAGGAATGCTTACCCCCCCCAGCCGCGCCGTACCCGCGTCGTAAATCTGCGCGATTCCCGGGTGCTGCAACCTCGCCAGCGCATGCGCCTCAGCGCGAAACCGGCGCGTGAGATGGCCGTGCAGAAGCCCCGGGCGAACGACTTTGATCGCGACCCTGCGTCGCGGCATGTCCTGCTCCGCCTCGTAGACCACGCCCATTCCACCCGCGCCCAGCACCTTCGTAAGCGTATATTGCCCGATCCGCGTTCCCGCCACCACCGTGGGCTCACCGTCGCCCATGCCGCCACACTCCTGGGCACTCAACTGGGCCAGCAGTTCCGCAGAGTTATCACCCAGCACCGGCTGTTCGAGAAAGTTACTTTGCGGATCATGAAACTCAAGAAGTGATTCAACCTCAGCGCGAAGAGGCGAGTCACTCCCGCACTCCCGATCCAGAAGCTCCGTCCTCTGTGCTGATGTAAGTCCGGCCGCGCGGGTAAAAAGCCGCACCGCCAGGTCCTCTCGGGCAGCTGGCTCCAGTGGCTGCTGCGCCAGCTCACCCGCCGGGCGAGGGTGTGTGACAATAAAAGGGGCTTTGTTCATCAGATCTCCATCCGTTGTGAGAGTGCCCGCCGCAACCACGCCTTGGCAAACGACCAGTCGTTCTTCACGGTCGCCGCCGATACCTCCAGCGCCAACGCTGTTTGCTCAACACCCATGCCGCCGAAATATCGCAACAAAACAACTTCGGCTTGACGAGGATTAATCTTCTCGAGTCTTTCCAACGCATCGTGCAGATGTAACACATCCATCCCGGGCTCGCCCGGGGCGGGGGTCGGATCACTTATCAACGACTCGGCTACCTCCAGCGCCTCCCGCTGCAACCCTCCGCCTCGCTTAAGCGAGTTGCGATGCCGCGCGTGGTCCACGAGGATTCGACGAATCGCCGTCGCCGCGGCACAGAAGAATGGCCGCCGCCCTTGCCAAACCACATCGCTTCCCACCAATCGCAAGTACGCCTCATGAACAAGCGCCGTGGGCGCAAGAGTGTGCCCCGGCAACTCGCGGGCAAGTTCGCTCGCGGCGAGCCGACGCAACTCGCTGTAGACCAGCGGCAGCAGCGCTTCCGCCGCCCCCGCATCGCCAGCCTGCGCTTTCTCAATGAGTTGTGTTACGTCACTGTTGTTCATCTTGCCGCACGTTCAGCCCGCTCTAATCGAATGGCACGCGGCGGGTCGGGAACACTCGCCTCCTGCTTCTACAGATACTCCCTGTGAGTCCATGTAGATTTTCAGGCCCACCTGACAACCGGTGTCGGAACAAGACAGTTAGCCGGACGAAGGTTCTAGGTTCGCCCTGCCGTTTACTATTGTGGTCAGATTCCTTTGTCACAAGGCTTTCTAGCCGAGTGCGCCCATCTCCTCGATAATGGTAGTTGAGTCATCCGCCAAACTGGGTAAGAGTTGCAAGATACCTCCGCTACAACTGCTTTCGCGGCACGCTCGCTCAACTCCGCTTCAGAGTGCCGTCACAACCTTCCAGCTTCAGGTGCGTATAACTAAGGCCACTCCAAGATCGTCGCCCAGAGCCGGTTCGCCCACTTCAGTCCGATTACCATACGAATCATGCCTGCCGCCGCCCCAGCTTCTCCCCCTGCCCTTGCAGAATGTCGCCTATGAGTTTGTTAAACCGCCCCACGAACTCCCCAGGACCCTCCGCCTTGCGAAGTAGCCGCCTCGGTCTTGGACCCACCAAAGGCGGCGTTCATCAATTCGTCGCAGTGCCCGCGGCGATTGCCATAGCGGTTGCGGCAACCTTTTACGCTGGAACTGTTTTAGGCAACGGCTTGCTCCACGCTAGTGAGTCACCGATAACTAACCAGCAGCCTCCCGTTTCTGATGGTCAAGGCCTGCCTGCCAAACCCGATGCCAAATCGGCGGATCAGGAGTATGAACTGATACTACGCGATGGGCGGATTATCACTGGGCGGTTGATCGAAAAAACTGAAGAGCACGTCATATTCACTGTGGGCGGCGTCGCAACCAAGTTTCCTCTGAGAAGCGTAGATCGAATCAAGGAACTACCGACCGTCGAAGCCCGCTACGCCGCGCTGAAGACCGCCATCGATCCTACCGATGCCTCCGGGCTGATGCGTTTGGCTCAATGGTTACATTCGCATGACCGCTACGACCTGGCCCTCACCGAGATTAACCTCGCCCTTAAAGCCGACCCGGGTAACCCCGATGCCCAGGAACTCAAGCGGTTGATCAGCGAGCAAAAGAAACTTGTGGACGCGTCAAAGGCGGCCGGCGAGAAACGCAATAAAGCAGAAACACCGGCCGACCTGGCTTCTACGCCGGATCCCGACGGTGATCCGGAAAAAAAGGATACTAACAAATCAAAGCAGCCTCTCTTCCCGCTTTTGACCGACGAGCAGATTAATGTCATTCGAGTCTACGAGGTTTCTCTTTCGGACCCCCCGAAAATGACGATTCCCCAGCCGGTCATAGAGGCCTTCCTCGATAAGTTCGGGGGGCAACGCGCCGATGGCAACGCCGCGTTACCGCAGTCAGAACAAGGCCGGCGGATCTATCTGAGGAAAAAGCCGGTCGAAATTCTCGCCGACATGTTTGCGCTCAAGGCCCGCGAGTTTTACCCGCAGGTTAAGGTTATTGAAAACCCCAAGTCGATGCAGATTTTCCGCGACCAGGTGAACAAAACCTGGCTAATTAACTCCTGCGCCACCACCAAATGCCATGGTGGCGAAGAGGCCGGGCGGCTGCGGCTCTATAATCAGAAAGCCGCCTCCGATGTCGCGGCGTACACCAACTTCCTCATTCTAGAGCGTTTCCGTGTCCGCAGCGCCGATAACAAAGATCCCATCCCCCTGATTGATTATAACGAGCCGGCCAACTCGCCCCTCCTGCAGATGGGGCTCCCGCGTTCAGAGGCGAAGTTTCAGCACCCCGCACTCTCGGCTAAATCCCGCCTGCGCCCGGCATTCCAATCCGAGAAAGACGAACGCTTCGTACAAGCGGTAGATTGGATAAAAGCGATGTACGCTAAACGTACCGAATACCCGGTTGATTACACCCCGCCCTCTGGTCGCCCGCCTTCGAACCAAGAGACCGAGCCAGGCGAGCGATAGTCGCGAGACCCCAACGCGAGGTACTTTGATTCTTTATTGTGCGGCTCCCCGCCCTAAATTTGATCCGCGTCTCCATTCTCTTTCGCCTCTCATCCGATCCTCATCTCGCTCTCATTAGTCTCCACCTTACTATTTTTGATTACGAATGACGGCCCCTGAAACTCCAGACAACCCCGCCAAGCCATTCCCAGCCTGGCAAGAGAAGTCGCGACGCGCGGTAAGTCGCCTGCGTCGCTACTGGCAGGAAATCCCGCACGCGCTCCGGCATCGCCAAGGCGTCTCGCACCCCAGTGGCACGCTCCCCTTCACCCCGCCCGAACAGGTCGTTGAGGCGACCCTCGCCGCTTCGTGGCTTGGCCACGCCAGCGTGCTCATCCGGATCGGCAACCAGTGGGTACTCACAGACCCGGTTTTTTCTCACCGGATCGGAATACCCGTCGGTCCACTTACGATCGGTCTTGGGCGACTCTCCCCTCCGCCAGACCCCTCCCGCCTGCCGCGGCCAGATGTAATATTACTTTCTCACGCTCACTTTGATCATCTGGATAAACCCACGCTCCGCAGGTTCGCCGGGCCGCACACCCGCGTTATCACCGCTGCGGGAACGGGGGGGCTGGTTCCTCGGGGCTTCGCGCAAGTGGATGAACTCAAATGGAACCAGAACCTAAGCCTGGGCGACGTTCAGCTACGCGCCATGCAACCCCGCCACTGGGGAGCACGCACCGCCATTGATAGTCACCGCGGCTATAACAGTTACGTTATCGATGCCTCTGATCGACGCGTGCTCTTCGCGGGCGATACCGCGATGTCGGATTGCTTCGCTCCACTGGCTCGAGAGAGCAAACCGATCGATCTGGCCATCTTTGGGATCGGTGCTTACGACCCGTGGATACATAACCATGCCTCCCCCGAGCAAGCCTGGGAGATGTTCAGGCAGTCGGGCGGCAGACGAATGATGCCGATGCACCACTCCACATTTAAGTTAAGTGATGAGCCTCGCGAGGAGCCTCTGCAACGGCTGTTGAGGATTGCCGGGGAGCGGGTTGATCAACTCGTGGGTTTGGAACTGGGCAGCACCTGGCTCGATGCCCAATAATGGTGTAGTGGTATTATGAAGTATTAGCGTTATTGCCTAAGGGCACTTGACTATTCCTCCTTGAACCGATCCGCAGCCCGCCGCTTGGCGGCCAGCAGTCCCCCGGCCTCGCGCGGCTCTTCCGTAGCCTCGCCGTCTTTCGTTACAATCGGCGGCTGAGCAGGGTTACTTTGGCTTACCTCTTCGCGTGCTTGAACGTTAGCGGACTGATTCGCCGCCAACCTCACGGCTCGGCGGCGGTCCTTGGCCTGCTCACGTAGCCGCTGCGCTTCAGCCTCGCCCAGCGCAATCGCGGGCTCCTCCTCACGCTCCTTCACCTCGCGCGTCGTAGCTCCGGCCAACAGAGCCGCGACCCGCGCTGCGGCTTCTGCTGGCGCTTCCTCCGTCGCCCGAGCTCCGCCAAAGAGAGCGCTCACCCACCGATCCCAAGCTAAGCGGCGATTGGCGATATCCAAAATCCCCAACCATACCGCAATCCAGAGCAAGAGCGGCCACATGGGAAGCAAACGCTCGCGCGGGGGCACTCCATCTCTTGAAAATAACTTAGCTAGTTGAGGTGCATCAATATCAAGCACCTTGCCCCCGCTGCGAGCGGCTATCGCACTCAACGTTGCGGCGTCGCTCGCGAGAACACGTAACTCCGCCCC
>CAYVFW010000063.1:0-15678 GCA_964450325.1 uncultured Phycisphaeraceae bacterium
CTCCCAGTCTTACAACGCCTGCCTCCGCCACCCCGCCCCGGTCACCCACCGAGCAGGGCGACAAAGATTACATCGGCGCAACCCCCTCGTGGGTAATATGGCAGTGTCTTCAACGCTACACGCGCGAGGGTGACAGCGTGCTGGACCCCATGTGCGGCAGCGGCACCACGCTCGATGTCTGTAATCACTTACGTCGAAAAGGCATCGGATTTGACCTCGCTCCCAGCCGTCCCGATATCTTGGCGGCCGATGCCCGCAAACTACCGACCGCGGATGCCAGCATCGACTTTTGTTTCGTCGATCCCCCCTATTCCACGCACGTAAACTATTCCGACGACCCCCGCTGCATCGGCAAACTCGACGCGGCGGGCGACGACAACGGCGATGCCTACTACGCCGCGATGCGCCAAGTGCTCGCCGAGTCCGCCCGCGTCCTCAAAGACCGCAGATACATGGCCGTATACGCCAGTGATTCCTGGCGCAAACGCCAAGGTAACTCAAGTATCTTCATGCCAATCGGCTTTGAACTCTTCGCCATGCTCCGAACCTGGTACAAGCCCGTCGACATTATCTGCGTAACGCGGCACAACCAAAAGCTCGCCAAGGGAAACTGGCGCAAGACCGCCGAAGAAGGTAACTTCTTTCTACGCGGCTTCAACTATCTTCTGATTATGAAAAAAGAAGCCGACCGCCAAACCCTTACCCGTAAGCGATCGTAAGTCAACAGAAGCCCGCCGCCAGCACCCGCGAGCGATGCCCAGCCGACCGCGCCCCCTTACACTCACCCGTGTCCTCCCTTCCACCAACGATACATAACCTCGACGTCCAAATCCTTGAACCTACTTCCGGCGTTCTCGAGGTGCTACTCGCAGGCCTCGCCCCTCTTGGACGAAGCACGCCTATGGCGACCGCGCCTGGTCCGATAATGAGTTCATCTTCACCTCATCATCGGCGAGTAGCAGGACTGGATGCCCCGCCTCCGCCGCGTGCTTAAGCATTGCGAGAAATCGCTTCAAGCCCACCTCGCATGCATGTGGAACTAGAGTTTGTCGCTTCTACCCGCCGCGATCAGCGGGTGGTTATACTGGGTCACCGGCTGGGAGCATGCTGCTCCCCGCGCGGTCGTCTAAAACGTACCGCCGCGACCTCACCGCCTTTTTCACAAACTCCGAGCGTTCGAGCTGGTTGAACGTGTACCGAACCTGCCGATAGAAGGCGTCAAAAGCCCGAATATCTTCGCCGCCGCCCTGCTGGGACCACAGGTCGAAGCTGGCGGCTTTTGCACTGACAGCACCATCACGCGAGAAGTAATTAAACCGGTACACCACCGAAAGAACATTCTTTGATCGCTGATCCAATCCATCAAAACCTAATCCGAACATGCGTCGCAGTTCAGGGAGGTAGTTCTTCCGCATCAGCTCCCGATCAGCAATGTAGATCGGCAGTGCCGGCGTGCTCCTCTCGTGCTTTTGAATCAGACCAGCTCGCTCAAGTGCTAGAAGCTCATTGAAATGGTTGTTATCCGGTGTAAGCATAATGGTATATCTGACCAGTTCATTGGCCCATTCAGATTTGATCAGGTATGCAAGCACGAGCTGTTGTTGCCGAGAAAGTTCCTGCCCCGACAGCTTTTCAGCGACGTGCCGGTCATAGGCCTTAAGCAGCCTTAGCATACGTTCATCCAGCAGGTGACCTGTACAAAGGTGCAACGTAACTTCCTGCGTGCCGAACTGATAGTAAGGAACATCGATCTCGTCCTGTAGACAAAGGTCGACCATCGTCGCCATACCGATGCCGCGGCCTTCCCACTTGCGGAATACTCGCAAGACGTCGGCTAGCTTAGGATTGCGGGCTTGGGCCTCGGGTAGAATGCGCCGAAGGGGAGTGGGGCCATCGACCTCTTCTACGACAAGCTGCCGACGGAAACTTCCGGGGTTTTGAATGGCGATGTGCGCGCCTGGCTTCACCGCGAGTATAACTTGCCGGTTGACGGAATAGTCGCGGTGAGCGAGCGCGTTGTTGACAGTCTCGCGTAGCAAGGCCTCAGGATACTGCGGTCGACTCATGCCACCCCGTTCGATGCTAACCCCAACCTGTATGTTCCGAAGCAAGTAGGCCAAGCTGCTCTCCATGAGAGGCAGCACATTGTCCGCGAAGTCCTGCTTATCGCGCGCTACTTCCTGGGGGGCGTCAACATAGCCATGCACTTGGCAACGGAAGCCAAGGGTGTCAACTGGATGCTTGCCACACACAAGCACGCCAAGGGTAGTTGCCGTTCCGTCCTTGATGAATGCCTTGCGCGCTAAGAAAGGCAGCGCAGACGGCAGATCGGCTTTCACCGTTTCGACCTTGGTTGGACGGTTCAGCGCGGTGATGTACTCGTTAAGCTTGTCGAGGTCGAAGCCTTCCAGACCAACGCCTTCCACTAGCCCGAGTTCTCTCGCCTGTGCGGCACTCTCTCGAAACTCTCGCTGGCGAGCCAGTTCCGCTTCGCTGATCCGTTGATCGCCGGTTAAGACGCGCTTGTACGCTTCACCTTTATAAAAAGCGAACTTTACGTCTGCTGACAGCTCATCGACGAACACCGCGCACACTCGCTCGCCACGAAAATTAATTAACTGTGGAGGCGGAAATCGGTCCGCGATTTGAAGCTGCAGTCCCGTCTCGTCCTTAAACTCCTTCGACATCTGCACGATCTTGGGCTCCCCGTCTTGTCGCCAGCCAGTAAGTCGGTATTTTCTTGCCGCCCCAGTTCCTTGTTCCTTTACTCCGACGATAATAATGCCGCCCCGCGTGTTCAGCAAGGCGCACGCGGACTGATAAAAGGTATGCCAGTCAGCTCCTGTCGCCGGGAGCGGCTTGAACTCTAGCGTATCGGTTTCTAACTCCTCGAACCGGTCTGCGTCTAAGAGTTGGGCGAGCTTTTTGAGGCTATTCTCGATCACAGCGAGCTTCATAAGAGATGATGATACCGCGTTCAGCGTGCGACTTCGCTCCGGCCCGCGCACAGGTGATGGAACTGGTATGATTCATTCCTCTCAAAGTGGCTCGGAACTACAGAGAGGTCATATCTGCCGCGGCCTGCTTCCCGTGATCGTCTAAAGTGCACCGGGCACTCCACCGAATAAAAATTAGGGTGCGTACCCGGCTACCCCCGTTCTCATTCCCGCGTTTTCATCCCGCCGCTGCTCCTAGTTTACCAGTTTCACCGAGGCTAATACTCGGAGGTTGCCCGAGGGCCGCACCCTAACAAGCCGCATTCACGTCCCCGACAGGCGCCAACGTTTTCAGGCGAGGAACCACAACCTGGCCAATAACCCAGACAAATCATTAGGAAACTTTTCCGCGTCCGATCTCTTCCGCTAGAATTTTTCGCCCGTTGGAACCGTTTCACTGCTAGAATCGAATGGTCGTTATCGAGGTTGCAGTGACACTCTGTACTGTGTACATCGAGCGTGTTTTCTTCTACAACTTTGATCTCTCTCAAAAGATAAGACTTCTGCTCAGGCCGCTCCGCAATTCATGTTTCCATGCGTCCCTTCTGGTTTTCGTGGAAATCGTTGGAAGCCGCTATTCTTGGCTGCTTGTCTGTCTAAACTCGTTGGTCCATACGCGATTAGGAATAAACACATGATGCAACTTTTCTGGACGGTCCGACAACACGCGATGCACTTGTCCAGATTTGCGAGGTAGACTTTCGATTGGGTCAGTTGTTCGCACCTTCGATTTTATTTTAGGATCAGTCAGTTGCGTCCCGCCGAGCTTCCAGATACCTCTGATCGCTCAACCTTGGTGGAACTTTCGTTACTCGGTATCAACGTGGCGTTCGAAATTACAGAGAGTGTCGTCACCACCTTCTTCTCACGCCAGCCGCGTCGAGTGACGATTTGCGCTAAACCGTACCCGTTGGCATAATGCCGCCGGGCCAGAAAAAGGATTATGCTGATATGACCATGAAGTCCTCTTCCCTCTTAAAATCGCAAGCCCTCGCCTCGATCAGTGCCGCGCTGCTCGTCTCCTGCTGCGCTCTCACAGCCGCCGGAGCCGGTCCTGACGTCATCGTCGGCGAACTTCCCGATGTCTCCAACTACACCAGTGGCGGCGCGATTGGGGGCAAGCGATCCTACTCCGTAGGAACCACATCATGTAACATTGGTGATCAACCGCTGCTCTGGATCAGCAGCACGAACCAGCATCCTGTAATCTCCGGGAACATGTACCGCCTTCTGAATGGTCGCTTTGAGCAAATTGGGCAATCGTGGCTAAAACACGGCTTCACCGCCCTGCAAGGCACAGTCTGCGATACCTGCTCTGGGCAATGGCCTAACGGCTCGCGGCTCGGCGTCGGCTGCTCGGATCCTTATTCGTCCGGGCTCAACGGCAGCCAAGGCGGGCTAGGGCCCAAGTCCGAGGTAAACGCCAGCACCGGCAACTTCCCATATCCCTGGGTCAATCGTGGCAGCAGCACCAATGAACTAGGTAAGCGACTCGTTGTAAACGATACCGATATCGGAATCGCTGGCGCGCAGCACTTTGTCGCAAGCATGTATGTCGCACCCGACGACGCACTCGCTGGCAATAGTAATAACAACCAGTCTTTCCGCCCAATCTCAGTCGGTGCGAACAAATCAATCGCTCTCACCGGCAGCACCCAGCGCACCAAGCCCGCAATTTTCGCCTGGAAGGAGAATGGACTCGGTGCTGGAATCATCGACCCCGACGTTCAACTCGTCGCGGCCGATGTGCCCAATGACGGGCGCTTCTGGATCGGAGTAAAGGCAACTAACTTGGGCAGCGGCCAATGGCGTTATGAATACGCGGTCCAGAACTTTACTAGCCACCGTAGTGGGCAGTCCTTCTCAATCCCCCTCCCCGCCGGAGCTGTAGTAACTAACATAGGTTTTCACGATGTTGATTATCATTCGGGCGAACCCTTCTCGGGAACCGATTGGACCTCCGCCGTTGGTCCGTCCAACATAAGCTGGTCAACGCAGACGTTTACGCAGAACTCCAACGCGAATGCCCTCCGATTCGATACCCTCTACAACTTCCGGTTTGATTGCAACCTGCCCCCCAGCAACGGCGCGGCAACGATCGGACTTTTCCGTTCCGGCCCAACTCCCAGCATTTCAGCCGCATCCGTAGTTCCCAGCCTGGATGGAAACCAACACCCATTCAATGATGATTGTTCGGCCGCGATCGCTATCGGCTCCGGTGCCACGGCTTTCTCAAGTAACGGCGCAACCACAGATGGCCCCGATGCGCCCGGACCGTGCACGGTGTCCGGTTACTCGCAGGTCGGTAGCGATATCTGGTACACGTACAGCAACGGCAACTGCGCTGGAAGTATGACCATCTCCACCTGCGGTAGTTCTTACGATACCAAGCTCGCCGTCTACGCCTCATGCCCAACCGGCAGCGGTCAGGCAATCGCTTGCAGTGATAATGCCGCGGGATGCGCAAACTCCGGATCATCGGTCACGTTCCCCGCCACGCCAAACACCACCTACACAATCCGCGTGGGTGGTCACAACGGCCTCACTGGCACCGGTTCGCTCCTCCTAACTCCCCCGGATTGCACGCCTCCGGGCCTGTTCAATGAAACATGTAATCTCGCCCAGTTTATCCCCGCGGGCGTAATTGTCGATGGAACAACCATCGGTGCTCGCGACGACGGTGATGGAAGCTGCGGCTCATCTAACAACAGCCCCGATGTCTGGTTCCGATATCGCCCGGTCACATCAGGTTCGGTTACCTACTCCACCTGCGATACAACTACAAACTTTGACACCGTTCTCTCCATCTTCTCCGGTTCGTGTGGAAATCTGGTCGAGCTAGGTTGCAACGACGATTCGTGCGGGCTCCGGACAAATGTCGTAGTTAACAACTCCGTTGCCGGCGTCGATTACTTCATCCGCGCAACCGGCTTCAGCGGTTCGACGGGCAACTTCAAGCTCAAAATAACCGGCGGCGGTGGCGTCGTACCCCCACCCAACGATCTCTGCGCGAACCGCCCCGGCATCGGCCTTGGTTCCACACCCTTCTCCACCCTTAACGCGACCACCGACGGCCCGACGCACACCGGGTGTAGCTTCTTTGGTAATAATAATATCACGAACGATGTCTGGTTCAACTACCCCAGCCTCTGCGATGGTAATCTTACGATCGCTACCTGTTCAAACGCGGCTTGGGATACCAAGATTGCCGTCTACGGAGCCTACGGATGCGATAATCTCGATGCCCGCCTGCTGGCCTGCAGCGACGATGACTGCGGCAACCAGAGCACGGTAACGATCCCCGTCGCCGCCGGCGACTTTATTACGATCCGCGTCGGCGGTTACATCGGAGCCACAGGTAGCGGCAACCTCGTGCTCACCTGTACGGCCCCCTGCCTCGCCGACTTCAATCAAGATGGTGGCGTTGATGGCACCGATGTTGAAGCCTTCTTCCTGAGCTGGAGCGGCGGCCAAGCTGACGCAGACCTTGACCAGAGCGGTGGTATAGACGGCGCCGACGTCGACCTCTTCTTCCAGCTCTGGTCTTTTGGCTGCTAAGGCTCAGTAAACCAGTGGCGTCGCGGCCTAAAGTAATTTACCCGAAAGCTCGCAACGCTTCAGTCTGATTTAGTTAACAGTTGAAATCCCTTCAGGTCCGGCGATCTTCGCCGGGCCTTTTTTTTACCTCAAATTCCTCGTCTCACCACCGTATCGGCTGTTCGTGGGGAAAATCACTCAAGATTTTCAGTCACAATCTACGAGTTCAATCCCGATTTCTGACAAAGCAAGTTCTCCGACTTGCCCAGTTTGTTAGGGTGCCCCTAAACTTTACGGTCGAGCTTAGAGAAGCCTGTTCGGTCCGATCCTCCCCGGTAATGCCACAAGCTTTGCCGACCAATTTGCGTTTAACCCACTGGAGTCATGTGATGAATACTCGTTCTTTCGTTCTCGGTGCCAGCTGTTCCGCTGCAATCTGCCTCGGTGCCATCACCGTTTTCTCTCAACCCGCCGACACGAAACCTGCCCCCGCAAAGCCCGCCGAAGTAGTGCCCGACGAGATGGATCAGACGAAAATGTTGGAAGAATACCTGAAGACGGCGAGCCCCGGCGAGCACCATGAGGCGCTCGAACCCTTCGCTGGAAAGTTCACCTGTGTCACAAAAATGTGGTGGGGCGGACCCGGCACCCCCGCGTCGGAAACAGAGGGCACAGCGACCCGTGAGTGGCAGCTCGGCGGTCGCTTCCTCCAAGAAACGATGTCGAGTCAAATGAGGATGCCCCAAGCCGACGGCACGATGAAGGCTGTGCCTTTCAGCGGTTTGGGCATGATCGGTTATAACAACTTTCGCAACATGTACGAAGGGGTCTGGGGCGACTCGATGGGTACCCAGATGCTTACTTACAACGGAGCGGCGTCACCCGACAAAAAGAAGTTTACCTATTACGGAACAATGGATGAACCAATGCTGAAAGTGACCGCCCGGTACGTCAAATACGTCTCCACCATCATCGACGAGAACACACATACGTTCGAGGTCTACGATCTTCACGCCGCGGAAAACTACAAGGTCATGGAGATCACCTACAAGCGAGTAAAGTAAGGTAAAGCTCTCTCACCCACAGGACCCACGGTAACGTAATATATCTGTCGTTCGCGGCGTCTGCGGCAGCGAAGCTGGCTACGACTATGGACTGGCCCGGTCAGCTGATTGGTGATCAGCTGCGATAAGTTCCCTGCGGTTCGCTCATGCGCTCCTCAGATCGCGGCTCGCGGCGATCAACTCACCCAGAACATCGAATCCGCCCGCAGCAACAAGATTTATCGCTCGCCCGTCATTCTGGCAGCTTACCCAATCTCTGCTGCGAGCTTAGCGAAGGTAACGGAGATTGCTCCTCCGGAACCGTAGCAGCCAAGAACGGATAGTAGTATTGTGTATGGTATACGGGCACAAAGCGTCGCCGCCGCGAGCCCCTCGCGGACTGGCATCGGACTTGCAGTGGGCCTCTCTTCACGCCTCTCGCGGAGGCGGATTTCGGTGCCGGTCGGTTCGTGGCGTTCCGCGGTGAGATGAACGCAACGTGTAGATTACTTTTAAAGCCACCAGTTTCGTGCGCACACGAGCGGTCGGCATGTACCAGACAGTTTTCGCCGGAGCACTTTCATTATGGCAGCCAAAGACCTCATATTTAGTGTTGACGCCCGTCAGTCCCTGCTCGCAGGCGTTGAGAAGTTATCGCGCGCCGTGAAGGCCACACTCGGGCCCCGCGGCCGCAATGCCGTTTTGGACAAGTCCTGGGGCGGACCGACTGTCACCAAAGATGGTGTGAGCGTCGCCGAAGAGATTGAGCTGCAAAATAAAGCCGAGAACATGGGCGCGCTTCTGGTGAAAGAAGCCGCCAGTAAAACCAGCGACGCCGCCGGCGACGGAACCACGACTGCCACCGTGCTCGCAGAAGCACTCTTCCGCGAAGGCCTCCGGCACATCGCCGCGGGCGTTGATGCCAACGCTCTCGTACGCGGCATGAAGCTCGCGGTCGAGACCGCTGTTAAAGAGATCAATGGTCTCTCCACACCGGTCAAAGGCAAGAGCGACATCCAGAACGTCGCGGCGATCTCAGCCAATAACGACCAGGAGATTGGCAAGATCATGGCCGATGCTTTCGATAAGGTCGGCAAAGACGGGGTCATTACGGTCGAAGAAGGTAAAAACATCGAAACCATTGTCGATGTGGTGGAAGGCATGCAGTTTGATCGCGGCTACCTCTCGCCCAACTTCGTCACTGATGCCGAAGACATGAAGGTTGAGTTTGACAAGCCCTTCATCCTCATTCACGAAGACAAGATCGACAGCGTAACTAAACTTGTTCCGATCCTCGAGCAAGTGATGAAAACCAAGCGTCCCTTGGTTATCATCGCCGAGGATGTCACCGGCGAAGCACTCTCGACGCTCGTAATTAATAAACTTCGCGGCACACTTCAAGTCGCCGCGGTGAAGGCGCCCGGCTACGGTGATCGTCGCAAGGCCATGCTGGAAGACATCGCGGTCCTCACCGGCGCGACCGCCATCATGAAAGACCTCGGCATTGAGCTTGAGAAAGTCGAAGTCAAACACTTGGGCGTCTGCAAACGCTTTGAGATAGACGCCGACAACAGCACCATCATCGAAGGCGCTGGAGAGACGAAGAGCATCCAAGCCCGGATCGCCCAGATCCGCGCTGAGATTGAAAAAACTACGAGCGATTATGATCGCGAAAAACTCCAGGAACGTTTGGCCAAGCTCGCGGGCGGTGTCGCGGTTGTCAAGGTCGGTGCAGCCAGCGAAGCAGAGTTGAAAGAGAAGAAGGCTCGCATCGAAGATGCACTTCACGCAACCCGCGCGGCCGTGGCCGAAGGTATCGTTCCCGGCGGCGGAGTTTCATTCATCCGCGCTCGCAAAGCTATCGAGCAACTCAAAGAATATAAGTCAGTCTTCGGCAAGAACGAAGACGCCACGAGCGACGATGTCGGCCGTTACGCCTTCGATGTCGCTGCAGGCATCCGCACCGTCGTCACCGCCCTCACCGTTCCGCTCGCCACCATCGCCGACAATGCAGGCGCTAAGGGCAGCGTCGTGGTAAATAAGGTCGGAGAAGGTAAGGGCAACTTTGGTTACAACGCTCTTACGGAAGAATACGGCGACATGCTCTCCATGGGAATCATCACGCCCGCCAAGGTTGATCGCATGGCTCTGCAAAACGCGGCAAGCGTCGCGACAGTGCTTCTCGCGGCGGACTGCATCATTACTTCCAAGCCTGAAGCAAAAGAAGCTGCCGGAGCTGGCGGCCCCGGTGGCGGCGGCGGCATGGGAGGAATGGGAGGCATGGGTGGTATGGGTGGCATGGGTGGCATGGGCTTCTGATTTCAGTCGCCGCCCAAGCCTGATACATGATGGAGTTCCTCACCAACTTCGATTCGACGCTGGATACTCTCGCGAAATCGCTCGGGCATTGGATTTACGTAGTCGTTTTTCTCACCATCTTCGCCGAGACGGGGCTGGTGGTCATGCCCTTTCTTCCAGGTGATTCTCTTCTGTTTGCAATCGGTATTCTCTGCGCTCGAGAAGATACCGACCTTCGTTTAGAAGTCTTCTTAACCTCACTGGTCATCGCCTCGTTCATCGGAAACTACACAAACTTTTTGATAGGTAGAGCGCTCGTCGTTAGGGTCGGTGGCAAACCGGGAATTGAATCCGCCGGTATTGCCGTCGGACGACTCTTCGGCGGAAAGTTTGCTCGCTTCGCGAAACCAAGCGATCTGGTCAGGGCAGACGCAGTATTTCGTAAGTGGGGGCTCTTGGCCGTTACTGTTTCCCGCTTCCTGCCCTTTCTTCGAACATTAATTCCGTTCGTGGCGGGCATCAGCGATATGCGGCAAGGGCCGTTCCTCCTCTGCTCAGCGATCGGCGGAATGGCGTGGGTAGGAGTCTGCACCCTGGCAGGCTATTGGGCGGGGAACATTCCCTGGGTGAAAGCGAACTTCACTTTCTTCATCATGGCGATGTTCGTTTTCGGATTTATACCTATCGCGGTGAGCAGCGGACGTAAGTGGCTCTTGGCCAAGCGGCTGAGTGAGGTGATTTCGGTGCCCGTCCCGCCTGAATTGCACGTCCCTCCTGAGTCGCATGGAAGCGTCGAAGTGAAGCAGCCGGTGGGCAGTTCTTCGGATGGTGTAGGGCCAGAAGTGGCGAGCCCTCTCCTTCCGGCACATCCCGATGGTAAGTTGGATAACACGATGGCGGATAACGCATCGAAGGTGAATACGGCGAGTAATTTGGATCAGAACTAGCCGTCACGACGCCGTGATTGCAGTGAATCAAAGGTCAGAGTATCGGGGCCCGCGCGGCGTTTTAAGGCTGCCCCCCGCAGATAGCGTAACAGTAAAGTGACAAGTCGGTCGTTCCGCGCGTCGCTCTCAGAATGTTAACAGTGGCAGTTGATCGCGTGAACGCACTACCCAGTGGAAGTAACGATACAGCAACGGAGTATTATTTATGGCAGTCAAGCCCCTCGAAGATCGCGTCCTCGTCAAGCCCGCAGATGCTGAAACCAAAACCGCTAGCGGCATTTATCTCCCAGAGAGCAGCAAAGAGAAACCCGTGAAGGGCAAGGTCGTATCCGCTGGTCCCGGCAAACGCCTCGAGAATGGCAAACGAGCCGAGATGTCCGTGAAGAACGGCGACACCGTTGTGTACGGGAAGTACGCGGGCACGGAAGTCGAGATTAAGGGCGAGAAGCACCTTATCTTGCGAGAGTCTGAACTGCTCGGTGTTATCGACGGATGATCAGGCTACCCGCACGCGGTGACGCTTGCCCCGCAAAGCTTACACCCGAAGATGAATCGGTTTGCTCGGTAGAATTTGGCTCCGGCAGAGACTGGCTCCGGCAGAGGCTGGCTTCGGCAGAGGCTGGCCGTGGCGCCGAGCGAACCGCAGCAACCGCAGAAGACTGACCCTTCGCAACGCAACGCAGCCGACGCGTCACGGAGTGAGACCCCGATTGTTCTAAAACTGATTCTTTGAAACTTACTATGTCGGCCAGTTGGGCTGGTGCTCGGTCACCCAGGCCAAATGCCCGATGCATCGTGCCTCCCAGAGTTAAATATGTCAACAAAACAAATAATGTTCAGCGATGCGGCCCTTACAGAGATGAAGAAGGGCGTTGATCGCCTCGCGGCCGCGGTAAAATGTACCATGGGCCCCAGTGGACGCCACGTTATAATTGAAAAGTCCTATGGTGGTCCGCACGTGACAAAGGACGGCGTCTCGGTCAGTAAGGAAGTCTCACTCCCCGAGCCCTTCCAGGCCATGGGCGCCAAGATGGTCAACGAAGTTGCTAAGCGCACCGCAGACAAAGCCGGCGACGGCACCACCGCCGCGACCGTGCTGGCGCAGGCGATCTTCTCCGGCGGCCTCCGCTATGTCGCGGCCGGCGCCAATCCTGTCATGCTCCAGCGCGGCATCAACAAAGCCGCGGAAGCCGCCGCCGCCGCGATCGACGCGATGTCTATTAAGTGCAAGGGCAAGGAAGACTATCGCAAGGTCGCGACGGTCTCCGCGAATCACGACGCCAATGTCGGCGAAATTATCGCCGAAGCAATCTCCAAGGTTGGAGCCGACGGTGTGGTAGAGATCGAGGACGGTAAGACCGCTCTCACGACTTTAGATTACGTTGAAGGCATGCAGTTTGACAAGGGGTACCTCTCCCCCTACTTCATGACCGACCCCAAGACCGCCGAGTGCGTGCTCGAAGATGCTTACATCCTGATCTACGAAAAGAAAGTAAGCAATCTCCCCGACCTGCTCCCCTTGCTCAACAAGGTCGCCACCAGCGGCAAGCCGCTCCTCCTCATCGCCGAAGAAGTTGAGAACGAGGCCCTCGCGACTCTCGTGGTCAATCGTCTCCGCGGCCTTCTTAAGATCTGCGCCGTCAAGGCTCCCGGGTTCGGCGACCGTCGAAAGTCAATGCTCGGCGACATTGCCGCCCTCACCGGCGGTACCTTCATCAGCGAAGACCTCGGCCGCCAACTCGAAACCGTTGAAGTAAGTGAACTCGGCCGGGCCAAGAAGATTGTGATTACCAAGGATGATACTACCATCATCGAAGGCGCAGGCAAGAAGGCCGATATCCAGGGCCGCGCAGCCCAGATCAAGGCCCAGTTCGACAAGAGTACCAGCGATTACGATCGTGAGAAACTCATGGAGCGTCTCGCCAAGCTCACCAGCGGCGTGGCGATGATCAGCGTCGGCGGCGCGACCGAAGTGGCCATGAAAGCCACCAAGGATCTCGTTGACGATGCGCTCAAGAGCACCCGTGCAGCGGCCAAGGATGGATACGTTCCCGGCGGCGGTGTCGCACTCTTGCGTACACAGGACGCGATCGCCGCGGCCCAGAAGAAGGCCAAGAATGAAGACGAACGCTTGGGCTTTGCTATCGTGAGTCAGGCCGTCGAAGCACCAATGAAGCAGATCGCCGTGAACGCAGGTTACGATGGTGATCTCGTCGTTGAACGCGTCAAGGAAGCCAAAGGTAACAACGGTTTCAACGCCGCCACGGGCGATTACCTGGACCTCGTCAAGGCCGGGATCATCGACGCCGCTCTGGTCGCTAAGACAGCCCTCGTCAACGCCGCAAGTGTGGCGGGCCTGATGCTAACCACCGATGTGCTGATCACCGAGCTCAAGGAAGATAAGTCCCCGGTCGAGGGATCGGTCTCCTAAGCCAAGGGGTGACGCAGAATCATTACATACGAGCCTGGCGGCCTGAAAATGTTCGCCAGGCTCTTTCGACGGTCAGGGGGCCTTGCTGCAGCGGAGCCGCGGCGCTCTACTGGGGAAGCAGTTGTAACGTATCGTTCGTGAGCACACGCCGGAGTGCCGCTCCGAAGGTGCAGTGTTGTGTTCGATGATTACGTCTATCGGTCGCGCGTTGAAGTCGCTTCATCTACAGTGTTCGCGCAACAGGCCGGTGCGGAACACCCCCTTAGTTGTTCCCGCGCATTCGCAGTGAATCTTCCCAATGCCCACCACCCGCGACTATTACGAAATACTCGGCGTCGAAAAGTCAGCCGACGGGGACGAAGTGAAGCGTGCCTACCGCCGTATGGCGATGAAGTATCACCCCGATCGTAATCCGGGCGACGCCAGCGCCGAGACAAAGTTTAAGGAGGCCGCGGAAGCTTACGAGGTACTCTCCGATGCCGAGAAGCGCAAGATTTATGATCAGTATGGTCACGAGGGGCTCCGCGGCCGTGGCGCGGCGGGACACGACTTCTCGCGCATGGACCCCAACGACATCTTCTCGATGTTCAACGATATCTTCTCCGGGTTCGGAGGCGCTGGGGGAGCAGGGGGCGGCCGTGCTCGCGGGGGACAGGCGCGAGGTTACGATCTCGAAACCGAGGTCATAATTTCATTGGAAGAAGTAAGCAAAGGCTGCGAACGCGATGTAGAGTTTACTCGGATGGATGTCTGCGAGAAGTGTACCGGCACGGGCGCTAAAGCGGGAAGCAAGCCGATAAAGTGCGCTACCTGCGGGGGCCAGGGCAGGGTGCAGCAGTCCGGCCTGGGCGGCATGTTTCGAATGGTCGTTGCCTGTCCCGCCTGCGGAGGCCGGGGCCAGATTGTGAAAGAGTTCTGTGATTCCTGCCGCGGCAAGGGACGCGTGCCGAAGAAGCGAACCTTAACTGTTAAGCTCCCGCCGGGCATAAGCGACGGTCAGGCCATGGCCGTTCAGGGGGAGGGTGAGCCCCCCGCGCAGGATGTTTCGCCGGGCGGTCAAGGCGTCAGAGGCGCACTGCACGTCGTGGTCCGGGTGAAGAAACATTCGCTCTACCACCGCGAGGTCGATCACTTAATATTAGAGATGCCCATCTCCTTTGCGCAGGCCGCGCTCGGAGCGCAGATTGACGTTCCTACCCTTGAAGGTAACAAGCCGATGACGGTTCCCAAGGGCACACAGCACGGGCAGGCTTTCCGCCTTGACGGTATGGGCTTGCCGAACTTACGTAACGGGCGCCGGGGAGATCTGGGCATCGTTGTTAAGATCGAGGTGCCCCGCAAGTTGACCGCCACGCAGGAGAAACTGCTCCGCGACTTCGCCACTACCGAGGAGAAGCACGTTCTCCCCGAGAGCGAGAGCTTCTGGAAGCGAGTGAAAGATTATCTTGGCGGGACGGAGAAAGATAAGAAATAAGCATCCGCGACGGCGCTGCGGCTATCGGCGGGGCTGGTATTTCCCGCGTAAGAGCCCATCGCCGATTGCGGCATAAGATTCGGACTCACATGGCCTTCTGGAACAGAAAGAAATCACCGATGAGCGGAGATCACTTAAATGATGAACGCGGCGAGCGTGGCCCCGGTCTGCATGGTCCCTCCCCGCTCGACCAATCACAGAGCTCAGACCAGACCGACCCGGCAAGCCCGGACGGTGATGATGCGCAGGACGATCAGCTCGCCGCCCTCAAGGCCGCGCTCGATGAGGCTACCTCCGCACGGCTGCGTCTGCTGGCGGACTATCAGAACTTCCAGCGTCGCTCGATGAACAATGAAAGATTACAGTTTAGCGAGGGCGTGGCACGGGCGATGGGCGGTGTGGTGAACGTAATTGATCATTTCGACATGGCCCTCCAGCAGGACCCTGCTACCGCCACTGTTCAACAGATCATGGAGGGCGTGAAAGTGATCCGTGATGAGTTAATCAAAGCGGCGGCGTCCAACGGAGTCACGATGATCCGCCCGGCCCACAACGACCCCTTCGTGCCGGGACAGCACGAAGCGGTGATGCAGCAGCCCGCCGAGGGAGTGCTGAGCGGTCATATTAATATGGTCTTCCAGCCCGGGTACGTGCTCAACACCGCCACCGGTGAAAGGGTGCTGCGGCCGGCTAAAGTCTCGGTTGGTTAACATGTGGTGTTGAGCTTACGCGGCGGTTTTCCGCCTCAGCCCTTAAGCCGTGAACGTACACCCCGGACAATCAAATGCCAACATACGAATACCGCTGCAATGCCTGCCAACATGAGTTTGATTACTTTCAGTCGATGAAGGATAAGGTGCTCACCAAGTGCCCGTCCTGCAAGAAGAACAAGCTTGAGCGGCTCATCGGTACCGGCGCAGCAATTATATTCAAGGGCGGGGGCTTTTACGAA
>CAYVFW010000064.1:0-15652 GCA_964450325.1 uncultured Phycisphaeraceae bacterium
GTGTTAGATGGGGGGCTATTGGAAAAGGACCGCCCCGTGATTTCTCGCGGGAGCGGCCCTTTGGACTTGCGGATAAAGGGGGGTTAGGTGGCTGGGCGAACGACGCTTGGCTTAACCGCAACGTAATCAGTGATTACGCACCGGCGGCGACGAGATCGGCGGGGACATCTTTCTCGTCGATGCGTTGGATGCTGGCTCCGAGTGCGCGGAGCTTATCTTCCATCCTGTCGTAACCACGGTCTAGGTGATAGACTCGGTTTACGACGGTGTGGCCTTCCGCGGCGAGACCGGCAAGCACGAGGCCCGCTGAGGCCCGAAGATCGCTGGCCATGACGGGAGCGCCGACTAACTTGCGGACGCCTGTGATTACCACGGTGTTGCCGTGACGGATGCACTTAGCGCCCATGCGAGAGAGTTCGGCGACGTGCAGGAAGCGATCGGGGAAGATCTTCTCGGTGATGACTGAGTTGCCATCGGCAAGACTTAACACGGTCATCAACTGGGCTTGAAGATCGGTGGGGAATCCGGGGTGGGGTTGAGTTGTAACTTCGACGGGGCGGAGGATGCGGTCGCTGGTGACGCGGACGCAGCATCGGAGGGCGTCTTCGCAGCCGCGGTGAGCGGACTTGTGAGGGTTGTTGCTCGCGACTGCGTTGCAGGCTTCGACGTGGACACCGATGGTGTCAAGGCAGTGAAGGGCCGCGAGGAGGGAATCAACCGGGCAGTTTTCAAGGATAATTTCGCCGTTGGTTACGGCGGCGGCCATCATATAAGTACCGGCTTCGATACGGTCGGGGATCACGCGGTGATCTACGCCGCCGAGTTCAGCAACACCTTCGATGACGACGCGGGGTGAGCCTTGGCCGGAGATCTTAGCGCCCATTTTATTGAGCATGTTGGCGAGATCGACGATCTCTGGTTCGCAGGCGGCGCACTCGATGGTCGTGACACCTTTGGCGAGGGTCGCGGCGGACATTACGTTGGCGGTGCCCAGCACGGTGGAGCCGAAGGGACCGCCGAGGAAAACGGTGTTACCGACGAGGCCGCCGGAGGGGACCTTGGCGATGATGTCGCCACCGTTCATCGTAATTTGTGCGCCGAGGGATGCGAGGCCGCGGAGGTGAAGGTCTACGGGGCGTTCACCGATGGCGCAGCCGCCGGGGAGCGAGACGCGGGCGAAACCGCGGCGGGCGAGCATGGGGCCCAGGGTGCAGATGCTCGCGCGCATAGTGCGGACGATGTCGTAACGAGCGTGGCTGAGACTTTCGTCGACGCTGCGGAGGGTGAGGCTGCCATCGCCGAAGGTGCCATCGGCGGGCTCATCGGCGCGGCGGCAGCCGAGTTCGCTCAGCAGCTTGAGCATATTTTTTATGTCGGCGAGATTAGGTATGTCGCGGAGCTTGATTGGCTGGTCGGTGAGCAACGCGGCGGCCAAGATTGGCAGCGCGGCGTTTTTAGAGCCGTTGATCCGAACTTTTCCGGATAGGCGACGGCCGCCCTCTATAACAAAGGAATGCATGGTGACCTCTCGAATCCCTGAGACGGGATCAACCGCGATTTGATGGCAGGCCGCGTCCGTGCGACCGGGTTAGATTATACATCGGCGGGTGATGGCTTTCTGCGGTAGTGGTCCGAGAGAATCGAGTGATTTGAAGAGGGGGAGGGGGCGAGGCGAGGTGCGGGTTGATCTGCGCGGTGTGTGAGGGCGTGGAGGTGACTCGTGAAGACTGGAGGAGTTGCGAACGCGGGGAGCGAATTGCAAACTTTGGTGTTGGACTTGCTTGGCGTCGTGCCGAACAACCCAGCGAATGAAGTGGGACTGGAGGTCTGTGGCCATGATTCACCGCGGCAAAGCAGCAATGTGTGTTGGAGGACTCCTTTTAGTCGCGGGCTTTACGATGACGGGCGCGCAGGGTAAACGCATGGGCGACCCGTTCGCCGCGTTGCCCGATACGTTGGCACTGAACGCGGTTGTCCGCGATTTCAAGGGCAGCGACCAGCAGGGGGGTCACGCCGACTTTGAACGTAACCCATCTGGCGGGTTCGGCCAGTTTGGACAGATGGTGGCGGACGAGCTGGATTCGGACGGGAAGCCCGTCTTTCGTTCGGCGGGGAAGAAGATTACTACGGCCTGGAAGGACAGTGCTGGACGGGGCCGGATCGACCCTCGGACTTATGTTCAGTCTCGTACCAATGATCGCGTCGGAGCGATGGCTACATCGTTGGGTGGCCAGTTGCAGGGGGCGCCGCAGTTTGCGCAGTGGTACCGCGATATTCCCGGCGCGAACGCGAGCAAGCAGATCAGCCTTACGCTGCGTCGCAACTCAAACTCCAATTTGTATACTTTCGTGGACACGGCGGACAGCTTCTACACAGCCCGGGGCGGGTTCTTCCCGATCAACGGCGAGCTTTTAGGCAACTCGGGGGGCAGCACGCCGAACACCAACTTTCACTTTACCACGGAGATCGATACCGAGTTTGTGTTTGAAAAGAACGTCGGCCAGGTGTTCACGTTCACTGGTGATGATGACGTTTGGGTTTACATCGACAACAAGTTGGTTGTGGACATCGGGGGTATCCATTCTTCTGTCACACAGACCATCGAACTTGATCGGCTCGGATGGCTCGTGAGCGGGAGCAGTTATCGGCTGAAGATTTTTCATGCCGAGCGGCGTCGCACGCAGTCTAACTTCCGGATTGATACCACCATCCGGTTGCGGACGGTGCAGCAGCCTGCGACCACCGGGCTTTACGATTGAGTGCGGAGGTAAAGGCTAGTTGTGGATGCTGGAGTTATGTTGTTACTGCGCGAGTCTTGCGATGAAAGCGCGCTGCGCAGTTGATGTTGCCCGGATTGAGGGAGCCGGTTGGGGATGTAGAGTGATAGCGCCGGTTTGCAGCACGATGAGGAGTTGCATTGGGGAGATTGGTTGTGCTGGGATGTTAGGTCGTCGTCGGTTTGTTAGTTATGTTGAGCGTTTGGTTCTGCTGGATGGTTTGGGATGAGTTCTTTGGTGCGACCGTAGTAGGAATGCAGTTTGGGCCGCCTGGGGAGCGGGCCTGCGCGGATGTGCTTGTCTGCGGCGGGCTTCGCGGATGGGGGTTGACTGACGGGTCCGGTGTTTTCGTCTTGCTCGCAGTTTAGTTAGGTTGTTCGAGTTTTGTTGGACTGACTTTGGTTAATGGGAGCTTTTTGGTGCGGGTTTGGATGGTCAGTTTGATTGATTGGGCGGGACGAAGCAGCAGGCTTGTGAGAGGGCTTTGTGGCCCGTCAGTTTAAGAGAGTTCCACGCCCGGGTTGGCTCAGTTGCCGCCCGGGCGTTGAATTTTTGGGGGAGACATCGCGTTACCGTTTTGAGATGACTTGGCTTTATTTTTAAGTCTTGAAGGGCAAACAAGAAGCGCCGACGTTCGGCTCAGGTTATTGCTTGCTTTTGCGGGCGACTGATTGTGCGCAACTGGTTGTAAGCAACTGGGCGGGGTGCGCGGATAAGCATTAACTCTTAACAAGCAGCTCAAGGAGCGAGCTGGGGTGATGCGCTGAGACCATCGCAGTTCGGTGATTGAGGCGGAGGAACGATTCGGCTTCGACGTGATCGAGGAAAGTCGCGAGCGAATCGTAAAATCCCGTGGTGTTGAGCAGGCCCACTGGTTTGGTGTGGATTCCGAGCTGAGCCCAGGCAAGGATTTCAAAGAGTTCATCGAGAGTGCCCAGGCCGCCGGGGAGGGCGATGAAGGCATCTGCGAGGTTGGCCATCATCATCTTACGTTCGTGCATCGTCTCTACAACGTGGAGGGAGGTCACGCCCTTATGTTCAAGCTCTCGGTTTTGGAGCAGTCGCGTGATGATGCCGGTGACGTGTCCGCCCGCCGCGAGGGCCGCGTCGGCGACGGTACCCATGAGGCCAGCCCGGCCGCCTCCGTAGATAAGCGTAATACGACGCTGCGCGAGAAGTGTGCCCAGTTCGCTCGCCGCGGCGGCATACTCGGGCCGGCGGCCTTCGCTGGCGCCGCAGAAGACGCAGACTCTGGAGAGAGGGCGTAAGGGTGCCGGAGCGGTTTGCAGCTGATCTTCCATTCTATAGCGGGTCGAGTTAAGGAGGACTTACTTCAGCGGTATCGAGCCGCTGGCGTTGTCTTTCATCGTGGCTTTGATTACTCTCGTGGCCCCATCTGGGCCGTCGATGAGGAGGTGAAGATTGATTGTGCGGGGCTCGATGCGGAGCTTGCCATCGGTTTTCTGCACATTGACAACGCAGGAATCGCCGAGAATCTGGGCTTTGAAAGTGGTAAGCAGATAAGCACCGTCTTTGTAACCATAACCATCGCCCTCATCCTCGTAGAGCGTGCCGACGGCTGCACCGTTGGCGTCGGGGCAGATGGTCAATGTAAGTTCTGCTGACACTCCGGGTGTGACGTATTGAATGATCGGGCCCGAGGGGACGATGGTTCCGCCGCGCATCAGGATGCGGGGGAGATCTTTATCAACGGGTGCGGAGAAAGTTCGCCAGATGCCCTTTGGGGTGGCACTGATTCGCGTGCCGTCGGGGATCACCTGGCATTGGACAAGCAGCGCATCGCCGAGCAAGAACGAATCGTCCTCGCTGCGTAACGCGGGGTCGGTGGGATCAGCGAAGAAGGTGGGGCGGGCGATTGGCAGGCCGGATTCACTGGCTTCGCGGAAGAGAGTGTAAAAGTAAGGAAGCAGGATGTAACGCATTTCGAGCGCGGCCTTTGAGGTCGCCTCGACACCGGGGCCGAAGGACCAAGGCTCCTTATTAATATTACCTTTACCGGTGTGACCGCGGCTGAAGGGGAAGAGGGAGCCGAAGCCCATCCACCTCGCGAACATGGGGCCGTCGCCGTTGCCAGCGAAGCCGCCCACATCCGGGCCGATGAAGGGCTGGCCGGAGAGGCCGACGTTGAGGACCATGGGAATGGAGGCTTCGACATGATACCAGTTGGCGGTGTTGTCGCCCGTCCAGGTTGCGCCGTAACGCTGACCGCCGATGTAGTTGGCTCGGGAGAGAACGAAGGGGCGCTTTTCGGGCTGGAGTGCGGCGATGCCTTCGAGGGTACCGCGGATCATCTGCATGCCGTATACATTGTGGTAGCGTGAGTGATCTCCGGCCGCTTTGTCGCCTTGCTTTTGACCGTTGGGAGCGACCATGTCTGGGTCGCCAGCGTGGCGGTTTTCGAGGGGCATGGTTTTGCTGGTCACATTAAAAACCGCAGGCTCGTTCATGTCGTTCCACACGCCGTCGATGCCCATCGCGAGGAAATCTTTATATAAAGGTGACCACCACTGGCGAACGGCAGGGGCAGTATAATCGGGAAAGTAACACCACCCCGGCCAGACTTCGCCTTCGTAGATACTTCCGTCGGGGCGCTTCACATAGGCGTCTACTGCTTTACCGCTATCGCGGATCGCGACGTACTTCGCGACTTCCTTTGCCCGAGCGGCCTTCAGCGCAACTGGCTCTTTATCCGCGACTTCCTGAGCGGGGTCGTTGGGGCTGCGCTCATCCCGGCTTTTGAGGCCGGGGTTGATCATCCAGACGGTGCGAAAGCCCTGTTTGTTTAGGTCTTCGTTGAGTTTCTTGGGGTCGGGGAAGTGGCTTCGGTCGAACGTAAATACTCTGAAGCCTTCCATGTAGTCGATATCAAACCAGATGACATCGCAGGGGATCTTGCGGTCGCGAAAGCCGCTGGCGATCTCGCGAACGCGGGCTTCGGGAAAGTAAGAATACCTGCACTGGTGATAACCGATGGCCCACTTGGGGGGCATCGGCATCTTGCCCGTGAGGTTAGCGAGCTCGGTGAGGACTTCCTGCGGGGTTGGCTTATCAATTATAATCACACCGAAGGCGGGGCCTTCGGCGATGAACCGGATCTCGTACGGGCTCGCCTGGGCGGTATCGACAACGCACCGGTAGGTGGTGTCGGCGAGGACGCCGAAGGCCGTTCCATCGGGCCGGACGGCGAGCACCCAGGGGTGGCTCTGATATAAGCTTTCGGCTTCGTCGCCAAAGCCGTAGGCATCGGTGTTCCAGCAGGTTACTTTGCGGCCGTTGCGGAGCAGCGGGCCGGAGACTTCACCGGTGCCGTAAAGCGAAGTTCCGGGTGTAATTACAATACGGGCTGCTTGCTTACCGGAGAAAGTTCCGAAGATTGGCTTGAGTGTGGGTTCGCCGGGTGCGGTGGCTGCTGCGGTGCCTGGCTCGGCGATGAGGGCATAGGAGGGATGAGCCTGTGCTTTGGCCTCTTCGTTAGCGAAGTAGCGATGCACCCCTGGCGAGAATCGCTGCGCGAGTGAAGCGCCGGGCGAGGAGACGAACAAGGCGGTCTGCGCGGCATCGTCACCCTCCGCCGTTTGTGCGGTTTGATCCGTGGGTTGCGCCAGAGTATTTACCTCGTCAACTGCTGGCTGTGCGACCGGGGCCGCACTTTGGGTGGGCGATTGCGGGATGGCCGCGGCTGAAACGCCGCCAGCCGCCGCTGCGATGGCCATCGCACCTGAAAGGATGATCAAGCTACACGCATTTAGGAATGGCGCTCTGACAAATTTGTCCATGGCCATAACGTAGCCGCCATTTAATCCGCGCAAAGGCCGCCAAAGCGATTTGTGGGGCCGCGGCGGGGTGGACGGAACGAAAACGGACCGCAAAGAGTGGGTGAATCACTTGCGTAACAGTTCATGTAACGTTTTCAGGCGAACCCAAGCGTACTCCGCCGCGAAAGATTAGTGAAACACGTTTAATTTTGCTTCTATAAACCGATGCTGGCGTACATACTACTACTGATTGACCGTCGCGTGTCTTGCGACGCCAGCATTGACCCCTCGTCAAAGCACATCAAGTCACCCACGGAGTTCCCGATGAAGGATTTTGCGTCTTCTTGCTTTCGCAGTTCGAGCCCCTGCCGCGACTCTAGCCGAAACCGTTTCGGAACGGGCGGCCTCACCGTCGCGGCCGCGATTGCACTCGCCGGCACGTTATCGGTCGTCAGCGGAGCATCGGCGGCCGATGAGAACCCAGCGCCGATGCTGCAATGGTTTGAGTGCCCCTGGAATGTGATGGAACGGCGGATGGTGGATATTTTCGTAAGCGGCTATGGCTCGGTGTGGGTGCCGCCCCCTAGCAAAGCTTATGTTTGGCCGGGCTCAAGCAACCAGAATAGCGCGAGCGCGGGGTATGACCCCTTTGACCGGTTTGACTTAGGTAAACCAAACGCCACCACTGCGTTCGGCACCGAGCAGTATTTCTCAGCGGCGGTTGAGGAATACCACCGGGCCGGGTTAGAGGTTTACATTGACACGATTGTGAACCATAACGGTGGTCGTCAGACCGGCGCGGGGTTTATGAACGATGGAGGTTATCCCGGGCTTTGGATGAACCCGCCAACACCGATGCGCGATAAACTCCCGACAGATAACTGGGGTGACTTTCACGCGGGGATCGCCTCTGGTTATTATCAATCGGAGGCTCCACAAAGCATTCGGTATTGTTTGCTTCAGGGCGATCTGGTGTCGCTGATTGATATTAATCAGGGATCAAATAATATATTCATCCGGCAGCCAACGGTGGCCGGGAATCTGTTGAACATTCCGGGCGGTACTTATTTTAATCGTGTGAATCCGGCCAACGCTCGTTTTTACCCGGACACTCAGTTAGGTTTCGATGCGCCGGTGAATAACCCTGGGATGTCGTACGCAGACGGCTTAGGTTCAGGGATTTTTGCGGCGCCCTGCAATATTCCGGTGCGCAATGAGCCTGCCACAACTGCTACGTTTGGTAGATTCAACCTCGCCAACCCGGAAGCGGGCGATCCGGTTCCGGAGAACGCGACCGGATACACCATACGTTGGCTTCAATGGATGATAGATGTTCATAAAGTTGATGGATTCCGTTTGGACGCGGCAAAGCATGTGCCAAGTTGGTACTGGGATACGTTTTACGATCCGTTGATGCACAACCGCCGCGTGACGCCGGATGGTCGGCGAGTAACGCCGATTTCGTTCGGTGAGTGCGTAGAGGGGAATGGGTTTTGTTTTGATCGCTACGTTCGCAAGCCCAACGGACGCACGACGGGGCGACTGGCGGCGGGCGATGCCTTCGGGAACCGCGACGTGCTGGATCTCTCGGGCGCGGGACGGCTGAGGAATAACATTGGAAGCGGCGGACCGGACAACCTCGCGACCATTATCAACGATCATATTGATACTACGGACGACGGATTCAATAACGGAACGGTGGGGTTCAATCACATCTGGAGCCACGACAACGGGACCAGCGGCACGGGTTCGGTGCTCGCCCCCATTCCGACAGCGCGGCAGCAGGGGTGGTACATGCACGCCTACCTGTTGATGCGGACAGGGCCTTCGGTTGTTTTCTATAACGGCCGCGGAATTAACCGCAGCGGCCCGGCGTTCTATCCCCGGCAGGGCGTGCCGGTAAGCCTCGGGCAGGATGGCTCGACAACTAACCTCGAACCGGTGATTCAGAATCTGGTAAGGTTATCTAACTGGCTGGGCCGCGGGGAGTTTACGCCGCGGTTTCAGGATGGCGACACCTTGGTTTTCGAGCGTCGCAGCCGGAGCGGGAATGTCTATTCGGGCAACTGCATTGTTGGGATTAATGATCGATACGATGGCGGTTACGACACCCGGACGATCACGACCAGTTTCCCCCAAGGCACGCGCCTGTTTGAGATGACGGGCAACGCGACAAGCTCGCTCGTGGATCCTAACAACGATCTTTACGACACCATTAATGTCGGCGCTGGGGGGCAGGTTATCATCCGAGTGCCTCGCAATCTGAACTCGAATAACGTCGAACATAATCGTGGGTTTGTGGTGTATGCGCCTGCGATTCCCAGCGGAACACTTACGATCAACAACACTTCCGGGGTGCTCGCCGCAGATGCACCGGCTACGTCGGCGTTCCGCCGGCGGCTGAACTCGATGCCCATCGTCAGCGGCAACACTTTCGAAATTCAGTTGGTGACTACCAACGGCGATGCCCTCGCAACCAACAACGACTTTGCCGATGATAACGCTGTTTTCCGTATCAACCAGGGCTACGAAGATTGGAACGGTAGCGGCGCGGTTGATATCGATTACACCAACGGAGTAGTGCCCGGTTACGAGCAGTTTGTAACTCAGCGCCAACCGCTTGCGAACACTAATAACACGCAAGGTAACTATCGCCAGACCATCGATGCAACACGTTTGGATGAGGGCGTGAACTTCGTGTCGGTCGCGGCGTTCCGCAAACGCCAGACGATTGAAGGGCCGCTGTACCGAGAGTTCCGCACTGCGATTTACGTCGACCGGATTGGCCCGGAGGTGCAGTTGACCTCTCCATGCCCGTTACCCACCGGCACCACTTCGTTTACGTTCAGCATCAAGGCGCTGGACCGCACGGTTAATCGGGTTCACTTGATAACCAATCCGCCCACGGTCGCGGATCCGCTTACGCTTGCCAACGCGAGCAATCAGGCGGGTCGGCTTGATCGATACGATTATCTCGCGGGCAGTAACAGTTTGGTCGAAGGCCCCAACCGTCTGCTGCTTATCGCGTTTGAGGAGACAGGGACGGGCTCGTTTCAGTACATCGATTGCCTCGTTGGCGAGCAACCCTGCCCGGCCGATTTTAACCAAGACGGCGGCGTGGACGGCGACGATGTAGAAGCCTTCTTTGCCGCTTGGTCGTCGTCGGAGAGCGCGGCGGATGTTAACTTTGATGGCGGGGTTGACGGGTCCGACGTTGAAGTCTTCTTTGCCGCGTGGTCCGCGGGGGGCTGCTAAGCCGCGGCGGGTTTGGCCGTGCATTTCCGATTTACGCAACGAGCTTAAGTAGAGGCCGATGATTTGGCCTAGTAGAGAGAGAAGAACGGTTCTTGCCTACCGGCGAACCGTTCAGTTCCGGAGAATGATATTCTGCCCCGGGTACAGCTTTGCTGTAGCCCGCTGGCTACCGCAGTTCAAATGGGCTTCCGTCGCAAGAGATAACTTATCATCTGCCGAGCCGCCGCTTGCCTGTGGCTGACGCGATTCTTCTCTCGTGCCGTGAGCTCCGCGCTGGTGCTCTGGTAATCAGGGGCCACCAGAAAGAGCGGATCGTAACCAAACCCATTGTTACCCGCAGGCACGCGCGGGGACAGGCCGATGCGACCCTCCATGGTACCTTTGGTTAAGATTGGTTCAGCGCTAGAGCCGGCCAGCGCCATCACGCAGACGAACCGGGCATTACGCTGGTCTGTTGGCAGCTCGCTCAGGTCGAGCAACAATCTGCGGTTGTTGGCCTCATCGCGTTCAGAGCGGCTCATCCCCCGCTCCTCGCCATCGGTGCAGAAGTGCGAGGAAATGACGCCGGGGGCTCCATTGAGGCCGTTGACCTCAAGGCCGGAGTCATCAGACAAGCACGGTCGACCGGTTTGCTGCGCGTAGTCGATGGCTTTGATCCGTGCATTCTCCTCGAAGGTCTTCCCGACTTCCGCGGGAGTTTGAATACTGACACCGCAGCTTTCAAGACCGATGAACTTGGGAAGGCGCGCTGGGGTAACTCCCATCTCCGCAGCTATCGCCGCGAAGATTGCCCGCATCTCTTCAACTTTATGGGCGTTACCGGTGGCGATCACCAGCTCATCGCTACCGTTCACTGCGTTGGTGCTCATATTTTACTTTCGCGTCTGAAAATTCAGGTCTATCGAATCGTAAGGGCGTAGCCGCACGCCCCGCTGCGCATTCTGGGAGACTCTAAGAGGTCGCTTATGTCAACCTTTGCTTTGCCCGAGTTTCAGTATCACATTCTGCTGGTTGTTCACGCGGCGGCTACGTGGTTCATGGTGGGGCTGATCTGGATCGTGCAGATTGTGCATTATCCATTATTTGCCAATGTAGGGCAAGATTCCTGGGGTGAATATCACCGGCTGCACTCTTCTAAGATTACCTTGGTGGTAGCGCCGATGATGCTGATTGAGTTGGCGTGCGCGGTCGCGGTGTGGGTGTGCGAGCCGACAGCTTGGCGGGATGGGTGGACATACGGTGGCGTTATATTCAAGGCGACAGAGGGCTTACCAGAAATCGCGCTGGGGGTGTTGGGGCTGTGCTGGGCGTGTACATTCTTCGTCCAAGTGCCGATCCACGCTAAGCTGGCCGAGCCGGGTAACGACCATTCAGGTTCGCGGCGGCTCATTCGGAACTTAACTTTCACAAACTGGGCCCGTACTGTCCTTTGGACGCTCCGGGGGATCGGCGCGGGATACATGATGCTGCCGGGCGGTTAAATTTTGTTATGATTAGCGATGAGGGAGCGGGGAGGCATTGAAGAAATTCAATGCCGTCGCGTTTAAAACAGCGGGATGGTCGGTAGAGTCGCGGCAGAGCGTTGGGACAACGCGGCGGTCGCTCGTGGCGATAGACAACTTTCTGCGGAACTCGTTGAGCGGAACTTGCCAATAAGTCTGGCGGACGAACTGCTGTTCAGTTTACTTACTGAAGATTCTTCCGCTGATACCACTCACCCTCGACACGGATCGAACGCGTATTGTCAACTCGACACCATGACTTACGTCCAGGTTACGACGATCTTGCCGAACTGGTCGGCGGCTTCGAGCCGTTCGTACGCGGCCCTCCCCTCCGCCGCGGGATAGACGCGATCTACCGGTAGGCGGAGTTTGCCCGCATTAAGAAGTGCCACGATCTCGGCGAACTCGCCGTTGCTCCCCATGGTTGAGCCCAAGATGCGCAGTTGATTCCAGAACGTGCGAGCTAGGTCGGTGGTTGCGTCGGCGCCGGAGGTGTTGCCGGGCGTGACATAAGCGCCGCCGCGTGCCAGCGACTTGATGCAATGTAAGTGTGTAGCTTTACCGATTGAGTCTACCGCCATATCCACCCCGCGCCGGAGCGACCACTGACGGACCTCGCGGCTCCAATCCTGGCCTTTGTCCAATACCGCGAAGTCGGCACCGAGCGCCACGGCTCGATCAAGCTTCCATTGGTGGCGGCTGGTTACGGCCACCGGACAGGCGTTATGCTTCGCGATTGCGAGTGCCGCGCTAGCGACCCCGCCACCGATGCCGGTAATTAACACAGGCTGCCCCGGACGTAATCGACCTTTGGTGCACATCATGCTATAGGCTGTGAGGGTGCAGAGACCAAACGCCGCGGCGTCAGTCGCGCTGATGTGGTCTGCGACCACGGCGAGATTCTCTACCGGCGCTGCGAATCTCTCCGCGAACATGCCGTGGCGGTGCTCGCCGATCAGTTCGTAGACGGGGGCAAGTGTTGTTCCGGGCGGATCGCTTGGTTTACGCGGCTGCGGAAGATCGAGGGCGGCGTTTACGATGATCCGCTTTCCGACCCACGCCGCGTCAACGCCTGCGCCCACCGATTCGATCACGCCGCAGGCATCGCAGCCGCTGATGCGCGGGTAAGTTAAGTCTACCCCGGGGATGCCCATGCCCACCCAAAGGTCCATGTGATTAAACGCGGTCGCGAGCGTGCGGATGGTCGCCCAGCCGGGCTGCGGGGGTGCCAGCTCCGGCCAGTCGGTACGAAACTCAATGTTGGGGGCGACGGGGTGACCTTGTTTTGTTACAACGACGGCGTTCATGGGTGTGAAGGATACGCCGCGAGGGGGTAGGTGAAAGGGCGCGGGAGGAGGCTCGTGAAGTTTCAGGAGCGTTGGGTGGGGGTTGATGGCCGGGGCTAAAATGCCCTATCGTTTGGGATGATTAACTTGAGTGTCGTGCCGTTTGGGGGCAACGAGGCTGTCAAGAGGGCGGGTTACGTAGTTGGCAGCGCGGTTGGCATAGTGCTGCTTGCTGGCGTGGTAGCATCATTGGGGCTTGGAGGGTGCGCCAACAACGGGAAGTCTGGCGCGAATGCCGATGGCGCGGCTGGTGCGGCGGCCTTTGTGATGCCCGATTTTGCCAAGCCCGCGCCCGCGTTGGCACCGCTGGCGTTTATGTCTGGGCGGTGGATTGGGCAGAACCTCAATAAGACGATCAATGAGGAGCACTGGATGCAGGCACGCGGGCAGCACATGCTGGGCACCTTTCGGCAGGTACGCCGCGATGGGATGCCCGCGTTTGTGGAGGTTTCTTTGATTACGGTCGCAGAGGGTGGTATTACGTTACGCACGCGGCACCTGCATACCAAGCTGGAAGTTCCCGAAAAGGAACGCGAACCGTGGGACCTGAAGCTCTCGGCGGCGGATGGGAAGACAGCGACGTTCGTGGTAGACACCACCAGCGGAGAGAACCCGCTGCGCGGCCTTCTTTCCATCACCTATACACTTACATCTCCATCGACGCTGGACGTAACCTTTGCGTATGACCCGGCTTCGCGCGAGAAGACGTTTACGCTTGGATACCGCCGAGTAGAGTAAACACAATTGAATGCAAGTAATAAGCGCGGATGCTGGACCGGGCCAGATGCTTGGATGTAAGCATGAGGATGGACCCCGGCGGTGCGGAGTGGAGCGTTTCCCGGCCAAGGTCGTGAGCACAACGCCCGACTTTTATTTGCGCTTTCATCGCCCCAATCACTGCGCACCAACGGAGCCCAGCGCATCTACATTTACTTCAACAACGAACACGATGTGTACGCCATCAAGAACACCCGCGCCCGGCGACGCCTGATGAAAGCGCCATCGCCCATCACGCCAGAACGGGGCACCGATATTAAGACTGCCTGAGCTCCCCGGAATGATCTGCCCTTGGCGTTGCTGCGGACTTACCGCCTATTTTCGCCGTGGCGGTCCGAACCACGGGCTCGTTTTGCCTTTCGCACGGCGCGCGGTTTCCATTCGCTCCTGCGCCTTCGCCATCCGTTCATCGGCTCTCAGTTTCTCGACGCACCGGCGCTTGGTGTCGGCCATAGCTGGCTCAGAAAGCTGATTGAGGAACGCGGATAGTTCCCCAGCTCTCCGCTGTGCTCCCCGCAACTCCATCTCCTGAACCTCGGCCATCGCGCTGAAGAACAGCGAACCCCAGAAGGAAATGTCGAACTCATGCTCGGATTCTCCAACTACCTGCGTCTGTAGACCGCCCTGCCCGTCGGGCATCTGCTCGACCACTGGCTCGGTCCAGGTGACTGGGGGCAGATTCTCAGCAATCTCAGAGATGCTCGAATACGTCGACATCGCCATCGCCGCGTCAGAGGCCCGCTTGCTCGCCGCATAAAATGCCATCAGTTCATTAACCGCGAGCTCGTGCAGCGACATACCTTCCGCTTCCCGGACCTGTCGCTTAGAGCTCTTGATGGTCGCCATGTGCCAATCACGGGTCTTCTTGGCGATGCGCCCTTTGCTCTGCTGCGCCAGCTGTGCTAGCGCCTGCCGCTGTTGGTCCAACCGCCCCTTTGCGCCTTCAATATACATTTTTCGCCGCGTAGCAAGCAAATCCTCATCTTGCGGGGAGAGCACACCCGCCGCGGCACGCACCGGCGTTACCGGTGCATTGCGTTCTATGGTATCAATGCGCTGCGGTATACCGCCAGATGGCGCCGCCGAGGATTTCTTGGCCGCGCGCTGTGCTGCTAAGCGGACTTCGACCGGAATGTCCTGGGCATTGCCGAGCGCTGCAAGTGTTGCGGCTATCTCCGGGAACGCCTCTCGATGCACGTGTGATCCGAGCCTTTCGATTACAATGCAGCGAAACGAGCTTATCAAAAAAGTATTGTGACAGCACGCGATGGCCGCGCGAACCGCTGCGTCGCTCTCTACAGCGACTTCCGCGCCGGGAGCAATAAGGCTGAGGAGCTCGTCCAGCGCTCTCAATTTTGCATCGCCGGCAAGTGCCGGATCCTTGATCTTCTCGGCGAGGGCCGCCACACGCTCGCTTGTAGCCCCGGCCGAGGCGGCGGGTGCGACCGGCGGCCCCATCGCCGCTCGCTGCGGTAGTGCCGCTTCACCACGAGACGCCATGACGCAACAGCCCGCTGCTACCACCACCATATAGACGCTTATGTTCATGTGACATTCTCCAACTGTGGTCCACGTCGACGATCAATCAGACCGAAGGCATTCTCGCGCAACCAAAATTCAGTACGCCCAACTATCGACCAGAGCGGCCGGCTGCAATCCACTGGTACTTCTTCGCTAATAATATATCAGCCGCCGCTTGACGGCCGGTCTTAAGCACTGTCGGTCGATCCTGCTCGTTCTGAAACCATAACTTGATCGCGGACTGCAGCCTATCTATATCCCGAGCGTACGCATAGCAGCTCGCTTCAAATCGCTTCAGCGCTTCGGCAGGATCAGCGGCTTCGCGGCACTTGGCTTGAATGCCAGCAAAAGGCCACAAAGCAGTGCCGCAAGAGTGACCATTGGGAATCCAGAAAGTTGGCAGCAAACGGTGCTCATAATTTCCCCATTTTTCGAGAGTTACGCCCTCATGCGTACATCATTCTAGCCCATAAGCCGACACCCATCCCTGCATCGGCAGGCTGGGCGGCGAGAGACCCCAATTGTGATCTGAGTCAATGTCGCGGAGGCGGGTGACCTGCCTGTGAAAATCTGATTTAATGCGAGTGCGAGCTCTGGCGGTAATAATTGCGTTAGCAAAGCCCAATCATGAAGCGTAAGCGGCACAGCACCGAAGTGATCGTCCGCAAGTTCCGGGAGGCTGCGCAGATGACTGCTGC
>CAYVFW010000065.1:0-15584 GCA_964450325.1 uncultured Phycisphaeraceae bacterium
TTGGTGGCAAGCGACCAATCGCCTTAGTGACGGACGAAGATGACGGACCTCCCGTCCACGTAAGCTCTGCACCCCCCCCCACTGCCGCTGCGGCAAGCAATAATCGCACGGGGCGCACGGGGAGCGCGAGCGTCACGAAGGGAGTCGCGGCGGGGACTGCCGATTCGGAAGGTGAAGGCGATGAGGCGGACGAGGCGGAGGATGAGGGAGCAGGGGTGGATGCGCCACAGGTGTTTGATGCCGATGCGCTGCGGGCCAAGATGGCCAAGCTGCCGATTTTGTTCGGACAGGAAAATAAGAAAATAGCCACTGAGGCGGATCTTGCCTCGATGCAGGGCGCGGGGGTTGGTCTGCAGGAAGACCCTGCCAAGCCGTACCGATTCCCGGGCTTGGATTTGCTTGAGATTCCCGAAGAGAACTTCTCTGACACGCTCAAGGAGCATGTGGCGAATCAGGGCGCTTGCCTCATGGCGGCCTTGCAGGAATACCGGATTGAAGGGCGCGTCATGGACGCGGAGAGTGGCCCCGCGGTTACGATGTACAATGTTAAGCTAGCGCCGGGAACGAAAGTTGCTGCGCTCTCTGCGGTGCAGAGCGATATCGCTCGGGCGCTGAAGGCCGTGAATATCAGGATCGTGGCGAATATCGCCGGTCGCGACACCATCGGGGTTGAGGTTCCTAACACGACGCGCGAAAAGGTGCGGCTGAAGGAACTGATGGGCCACACCGAGATCTTCGGGAAGATGAAGCTGCCGATGTTCCTTGGCAAGGATGCGGGGGGAACGCCGCTCATCCAGGACTTGGCGAAGATGCCCCACATGCTGATTGCGGGTACGACGGGTAGCGGTAAGAGCGTGTGCATGAACACCATTATCATGGGGTTCCTGTATACCAAGCGGCCGAGCGAACTTAAGTTGGTTCTGGTTGATCCTAAGATGGTGGAAATGTCCCAGTTTAAGGACATCCCCCACCTCATGTGCCCCGTCGTGACAGAAATGCCCAAAGCCGCGGCGATTCTGGAATGGGCGTGCAACAAGATGGAAGAGCGGTATACCACGCTGCAGGAGGCGGGATGCCGCGACATCGCGAGTTATAACGAGCTGGAGTGGGAAGAACTAAAAGAACGGCTTGCGCCTGGTACGCCTGAAGAAGAGGCCCAGATTCCGCGCAAGCTGCCGTACATCGTGATCGTAATTGATGAACTCGCGGACTTGATGATGACCAACCGCGAGGTTGAAGGCTCGATCATTCGGATCGCCCAGAAAGCGCGGGCGGTGGGTATTCACTTAATTCTCGCGACGCAGCGGCCTCAGCGTGAGGTCGTCACCGGGCTCATCAAGGCGAATATGCCAGCGCGGATGACGTTCAAGGTGTCCAGCGGAATGGACAGCCGGATCGTGTTGGATCAGAAGGGGGGCGAGTTACTATTAGGTCAGGGCGATTGCCTCTTCCTGACGCCCTCCTCATCGACGATCATGCGGGCTCAGGGCACGCTGGTGGATGATCGGGAGATCCGCCGCGTGGTTAAGTTCATGCGTGAAGTCGCCGCCCCCTCGTTTGAGCGCAGCCTGATGCAAATCAAGGCGAACGGGAGCGACGAGCAACGAATTGAGGATAGTCAGAACAACTCCTCCGCGAGCCTGCAGGCAGCGCAGGAAGACCCGATGTTCCCTCGCGCGGTGGAGATCGTGCTAGAGACCAAGCGCGGGAGCGTTTCGCTGCTGCAGCGCCGGCTGGCGATTGGTTACACTCGCGCGAGCCGGTTGGTGGATCTAATGGGCATCGCGGGAATCATTTCGGATCATAAGGGATCCGTGGCGCGAGACGTACTGATTACGTTGGAAGAGTGGCAGGCGATGCAGAAGTTGATGGAAGAGCAGGCTAAGGCGCAGGGAATTATCCTCCAGCGCGATGAAGGGCTCAGCAGCGGGGCTGGCGACGGCGCGGGGGTGAATAGCGAAGCTAAGCTGGAGGAAGTAAGTACCGAAGAGGATGATGCCGATGATGAGGATGAAGAAGCCGATGATGAGGTAGAGTCGGAGGATGACACCGACGAGAGCGCGAGCGCTGAGGACGAGCACGATGAAGAACCCGTCGCACCAGTTGTAACTAAATCTACGCTTACGGCGGCGCGGCCTGCCCCGGGGCTTGCGGATGCTGGATTGGGTGGATCGAAGAGCACTTCGCCGCCCAAGAAGTTCTCGCCAGTGACGCAACCAAGCCGGTCGAGCCTGTTTGAAGTGAAGGAAGAGCCGCCGTTTGACGCCGACGACGCGGACCGCCGCCCATCGCCGCAAGTCAGGGTAGCTCCTTCAAATCGCGATCCATCGCGGCGTTCTGAGTAGGCGATATTAACTACCGCAATGCTCCGCGGCAATCCGCGTGCTTTGCGCATGGCGAGGGTACGGGTACGCCGCGAGATTACCGCTCGCAACCAAGGCGAGACGGCCCCGCTAGTCGGCCGCGTCATCGATGTCTTTGCGGCGCAGGTGAGCAATAAAGGCGGTTGTAGCGGCCTTCATCGCGGCCGACCGGGCACCCCGGGGAAGATGCCTTAGGACTTCCGCACCGATTTCATAAGCTAGTTTCCACTGCGCTGCGAGCACCCGCTGGCCTGCGAAGAAACTAAATGAGGGATCATAAATATTGGTTGATTCAGATGATAAGCCGTTGAGTTCAATTATTTTGAAATCGGTGCCCGCGGTGAATGCTTCGATAGCCTCAAAACGCACATCGAACCGGCCGAAGAAGAAGCCGCGGGTTTGTCGGGCGATTGCATCGATGGCATCGGTCAGCGCGGGGGTGATCCACTGCGGGGCGTCTAAGAACATGGTGCCTTGGCAGTGGTTACCGGCGAATCCGAGTTTGAGGGTTTCACCACTTTTCAGCACGCGGCCTTCTTGGCCGGCGAATCGCTTTAGGTACGTTTGGGCTTGAAGGCGATAGCGCGGGTGTCGCCAGATCAACGCCTCCAGCGGTGAGACTCCATCGCCGGTGAGTTGCGAGAACTGTTTGCCAGTAATCGAGAAGATGTAACCTCGCTCGGCATTCGGACGACGAACATAAAAAATGCCGGCCTCGAAGGGACCGGGGTGGTGGACCTGCGCTAGCACCGCGAAGTGATGACGAGTGAGGTAATCGAGTGCGGCGGCTTCATTTATAATTAAACGTACGCCCGCCCCACGCTCGCCCACGTCGGGTTTTAATACAACCGGCCAACTCCCACCGCCCCACTGCTCTCCCTTCATCGCCGCGAGGAGGAGAGTAAGTCGCTGCGCCGGGGGGCCGGGCGGGAGCAACGCCCACGGTAAGGCGTGGCCAAGGGGCAGGAGACTTAGTATATGTGATTTGGACTCGCCGACTAATCCGCCGGTGGGGATCGCCGGGTTGGCGAGCGTGCAGACGGCGATGCCGCGGTGGCGGATCGCATAATAGATTAACTTCGGCGCAAGAGGGAGATATACCGCCCAGGCGGGCCAGAACTCCCAGCGGATTCTGCGACCCACGGCTGCGCTCCACCGCAATCGCTGGCGTTCCTGCTTCGTAAGCGGGCCGAGAGCGGGGGACCGGGCGGAGCCATTCCCTATGGGGGAAGCAATGGGGAATATGGCCGAATGACGCGGCTGTTGGTGCGGCGTGCTCACGATGAAAGCTTAGGGAGCATCGGAAGGGTTAGGCTTACCGGGGAAGCAGCCCGGTGAGATTCATCGGTCATCCACTCGTGAAACATCTCGATGCGCCGGGCCGAAAGTTCGATCGTCGTAATACTCACGGTGCGGGCGGCAGCTCGTGACATCATCACGCTTGTGTGCATCGAATCAGGCCAACTGGTGCGATGAAAAGTGTCCTGCGCTAGCCGACGATCGGGGTGGGATGAAAGAAGCTGATCAAACAGTCTACGCCGGGGCTCCTGCACGAGAGAATCACCTAGGCCCGAGGAGGCCAGAAGCAGAGGATCACTTATATTACCACTCTCGGCTATGGTCACCACCGACCCGTCCGAAATGAATATTGTGAACCGCTCGCAATCAAGCAACAAAAGCCGAAAAGGGGGGTAATCTGAGGCTCGTAGTTGGGTGCCCCACTCGTGAAGAGAGCTGAGCGATTGTCGAGCCAGAGCTTCGGGCACGATCAGGCCCCGCGACAACCGCCCGGGTGCGCGCGGCGCGACCACGCCCGAGACATGAGCATTTAGATTCATTACACCTGAGTTTAAGTTTACTAAGCAGGCGACCATGCCTGCATCGCTCGCCCCGATCCAGGTTCCCCCCGACGGCGGGTCCAAGGGCATGATTACGGTTCGGTCACCAAGTTTATAGAGGGCGGGAGCGAAGGATTCAGGACGAGTACGCTCTTCATCGCGGTTAAACACGATTCGTAATATTACATCGTTTCCGGGAGCATCTATTGATTCCCCGCTCAAGGAGGGGATCGCGCTTAGTGTGCACATACCGCGCCATTGGCATGTGCGAGCGTCGCGGGAGCAAAACCAAAGGTAGAAGTAACTCCCGCCCCGCACGAGACGAGCATGCCGCGGATGGTGGAGAGATGATGGATAGTGTGGCTGAGCACGAAGGCCATCTCCCGCTCAACGGTGGAACTTACATCGATGCTGGTTCCATCGGCCGAAGGAATCACGCGCACGCCCACCGGTGTCCGCGAGAAACCCGATGGAGAACCACCGATATTGTGGACAAGATTAAGCAGGCGATCAAGCTCGCTGAGCGCGGCGGAGGCCTGGGTTTCGACGAGTGTGCCACGCTCGCGCTGATCGTACTTAATAATCCCGGACGAGCAACCGTCGGTGAGCGCACAGATATGGTCCAGGCAATGGCGGACATGGCCGCCAATGGTGCCGCCCGCGAACAGCGGCCCCATCGCCGCGTCGTAGTGGACTTGAGGCAGGCTAATAAGCGCATCACGGAGCTGAACCATAGTCTGAGCAACGGCTGCGGCTAGGGTCTGGAGCGGGTGCTGTAATGTAGAAGTTGCAACTGAGGGGGTCATCGTCAAATCCTTAGAAAAATCTCTATTTTGCTGAAACAAACTAACTGCGGTGCATATGTTGGCGTGCTCTGCTGCGGCCACCTCTAGGCCTTGCGTCTCCCGGACCATCGCGACCGGGAAGTGGGAATTGTTCGAAGTAGATTTAGTTTGATTCCTGTCCTTATTACTGGTCAAGCCCTATTTGCGTTGAACATCCTTCATTTCAAGGGCAAGAACGAGAGTTCCGGCGAGCGATTTCACCTCGCCGCTTACTTCCAGCGGCTCGGCCACAAAGTCCGCGATCTCTGCGGGTGCCGCGTTTCCCGCTAAGTCACTTATAACGTAGGCACGGGGCGGGCGGTCGTTGGTCACGACGAGCGGGGGAATGCCCCCGGAAAGACACAAAACCGCGCACGTTCGGTGCGGGTTGCCAATTCCTGGTTTCATCGCACCGAGATAACATTTAGAATCCACGACCTCGCGCCGCAGAGTCTGCCTTCCCATACTGACCGAAGCGGGGGAGGCAGGTGACCTCTGTTCTAACAGCTTGATCGCATCGGCACCCTCGGCGAGTTTTAGTAAGTAGTTATCATCGCGGTGAAGGAGGTTGCCCGCGAGGCTCATCAACTTACCCTCGAACGGATCAAGACGGGGCGCGCTTCCATGCTTTCCAGACTCGACGACTAGAACGAGCCCGGCTTTTCCATCACCTCGATCTGCGGCCACGATCATGGGATACGGCTTCGTAATAATGGTGCCGGAAAGAGTGTGGCGCTGCTGATCTTCCCAGATCGCATCGCCCGGGTCCGAGTGCATGAGGGCGGTGAGTGCCGCGGCGACGAACATCGTTGCGACAGCGAATGAGCAGATGACGACCAGCACGGTTTTGAGAGAACGGGGAAGTGGTAGATAGCCGACGTACATTTCCTGGTTAGGCGCAGAAACTACTGGGTGAGAGGATGGGGATTGGAGCTTAATTCGACACCGTACCTTGGGTTATTGGGGAACCAATTGGGCTGCTTGCGGTTCCCAGAGGGAGCGGATCGCGGTTTACCTCGACTTGCGTACCTTTGAAGCGAACTTGATACGTCTTTATTCGCTCGTTAAAAGGTGGGGGAGAGCAGCCATCGCCGGGCTGGTATTGCCAGCCGTGCCAAGGGCAGGTAATACAGCCATTAATAATTTTACCTTCGCCCAGCGGGCCCCCTTGGTGGGCGCACACGTTCGTCACCGCGCTGATCGTTCCGCCGTGCGCGAAGACCGCGATGCGCTCTCCGCCGGGCGCCTTGACAATTTTCGCGCGGTTGGTGGGAATGTCGGCGAGCTGGCCCACGCTTATCCAGTTACCTTGGGCGGCTGTTGAGCGATGGTCTTGCGACACTTCTCGCCCCCCCGCCACCACATGTAATGTTATGATGATTAACGCCCCCGCGAGTACCGCGATGGGTGCTAGGAGGCCCCCGGCGGATTGCAGCACGCCGAATGCAACATGGGCTACAAGTGCGGCGTATGCAACATGGCCCTCTGTACCCCCACCACCCGCTGACACAGCTGTAAGTGTTCCGCTCTCGTCCAGTTTTCCCTCGAGCGAAAAGAGGGTCCGCGCCGTACCGGAGAGGTTGCTGCCTAATGGCTGCCACCGCACCCTGTCAAAGCGGGCAACCGGGGTGTTGATACTCGCAAACTCCGCCTGAGTGAGCGTAAGTGCTCCGCCAGCGACCGAGGTTCCCGGCGCGCCAAGTGCTAAAGATGAATGAATCGATAACGCCCGCTGGGCACCACCAAGGTTGTTGACAGCCACCGCCTGCCAACCGTTCTGTACTCGCCGAGCAACGCCGCTGTAGAGGGTATGGCTGCTTGTGACAATGCTCCCCGCCGCGTAGAGCGCATGCTCATCGGGCAAGAACGAGGTGTGCCCGAAGACGAGGACGTAGATCGTGGAAGAATCCTGGGGAAGCACCGTGGTAATTGCACCATCCGAAAACTTCTTTAAGCCCGTGGTGGTGTTGCCCACCCCGAAATAAATTATTTTACCCCCGCACCCGCTACCCGCGCGAACCATGCAAACGGTCGCGGCCTCAAGTCTACGTACTCCCGCTCCTTCTCGATCCGTCCCAGTCGCGCTTTCCGAGCGCCCACAGGGCGGTAAAAGTTACTACTCACCCCACTTTAACATGCTCGTCCCGATGGCGAACCCAACCACGCCGAACGACACCAGCACCAGCGCTGGAAACGCCATGTCGGCCAAGCCAAATCCACGCCAGATGGCCCCTTCGTAACACGCGCTCGCCCATGTGAAGGGACTGATCTTGCTCGCCGTCTGCATGAAGCTGGGTAGCACGAAGATCGGAACCGTTCCCCCGCCGATCATCGCTAAAACCAGCACTAAGGCGCGGCCCATTCCCGATCCGCCCCCTTCCGAACGCGTAAGCCCGGCGATGAAGAGCATGACACCCGTAAACCCCAGCGCGGATGCGAGCGCGGCGATCGTAATCAATCCCAGGCTCTCAATCCGGATCTTGAATACCACAACACCGAAAATCATAAGCATTGCCTGTATGCCCATGCAGGCAAGAAAACACGCCAGGGCTTTGCCCGCGAGCACCTGCCCGCGCGTGACCGGGCCGATGATAAGCCGCGTCAGTGTGCCCCTTGAGCGCTCGGTTGAGAGCGAAGTGCCAAAAGCCGTCACAGCACCCATCAATCCCCACACCACACCCTGAGTAAACGAAAGTTCGTAACCGCTGAGCGGCTGGGCGCGCGTGCTGGCCAGCGGAGTAATGGTTACGTTCACGGGCCGCCACCCCGCCGCGGTGCCCGGCGCGGGAGACGGCGCGATGAGCTTTGGTCCGGCTTGCGTTTCTGAGTCTGCGGGCGCTAACGCGGAAGGGGGCTGGGCACTCTTGGGCAAATCAGCGCCCCCATCGCTAGTCCCGCGGCTATCAGATACCTTTCGCACCGCCTCAAACATCGTAATAAACAGTGCTTTGTTGGCGAGCGTCATCGATTGATCGCTTAGGATGCCCGCCCTCGCCTGGCCAAGCACACCGCTCATCCGCGACTGGTCGTCAAAGACGCTGGACATCTGCTTAAAGGCTAGCTCGTTTAACTTACCCGTAAGCAGCCCTGCTTCCGAGTCCTTGGTAGGATCAACCAACGCCTCCACACTCATACCGCCGCCGCTCAAAATCTCTTCGGCACCTTGCGCAAATCCCTTGGGAATTATGACGCACGCGACCGCTCGGCCGAGCCTCACATCTTCCTCGCCCTGGGAACGCTTAGCGACTAGCTTTACGTCCAGGGCGGGGTCGGCCCGTATGTCCGCAGCGAAAGAGGCCGAATCTTTGGTTTGGTCTTCATCTACGAGCACGATGCTCAGCCCGCCGCGGTCGCCGCTGCGTCCGAAGACAAGCCCGAAGAAGATCGCGATGAGCAGCGGGAACGCGAGCGTGAAGAACGCCGCGCCCCGGTCTCGCGCTAGGTGCCGTAAATCCTTCGTCGCCAGTGCCCATATGGGACCGATGCGTGTGCGCAGGCTCAATCTCGCAGGCTCCTTCCGGTCAACGTAAGAAAAACACTTTCAAGGTCCGGGCGATCAATCCGCACCCCGCTGACGGCATCGCCCTCAAGAAGCGCGAGGGCTTCGCTCTCGGGTGCCTCGGCGGGCCGCAAATGGCTTTGCTCTAACACGCTCGAAGCGCTTCGCGCCCCGCCGCGGTGAGGCGGCCCCCCAGGCTCCTCATCAATCGATGTTAAAACTTGCTGGGCGGGCATCGGCAGGCCCGCTTGTAATCTTACATTCTGACTGGTGGGCAGTGCCCCAGCCACGTATTCGACTCCGGCCTCCCGGCGCCGCGCCGCCGCGTGCCCCGCCGGTTCGTTCATCACTCTCGCGATCACACGTAGCGGGTCGGAGGTTTCAATCCGTTCCTCCCCGCTTGGCCGCTGGATCGTAACTAAGGTGTGACCGCCATATTTAGCGACCAACTCACTGACCGTGCCCATTGCCAGCAGCCGCCCCTGATCGATGACGCCCACCCGCGAGCAGAGCCGCGCGGCCTCTTCCATATAGTGCGTTGTATATATAATGGTGCGACCGGCACCCGCCAACTCCCTCACCAAGTCCAATATGTTATTGCGCGAATGAGGATCAACGTTCGCGGTAGGCTCATCTAATAGTAAAATCGGTGGATCATGGATCAGCGCGACGGCAAGATTAAGTCGGCGCTTCATCCCGCCCGAATATGTCTTCACCCGGTCCCCCTTCCTCGCCGAGAGCCCCACCATACCCAGCACTTTCTCTACACGCTCGCGTTTATCCCGCGGCGAGAGCGAATATAAGCTCGCAAAGAACTGTAAGTTTTCTCGCCCCGTCAGGTCATCGTACAACGCCAGCGATTGGGGCGCAACCCCCAAGTGCCTGCGGACCGCTGGCTTTGTAGGCGCCCCCAAGCCGTCTAGATTCACAGTGCCCGAATCCGGATGTATCAAGCCCACCGCCATCCCGATCGTGGTTGATTTCCCCGCTCCGTTGGGCCCCAAAAGCCCGAACACCTCGCCCCGCTCAATCTGCAACGTAAGCGAATCAACGGCAACCAGCTTGCCGAAGGACTTGCGTAGTTGTACAAGACGTAACATGATATTCAGTCGCCACTCTATTATTTAAGCCGCTACCGGCGATTCAAGGCGCCGCCACACATTGCCCAGCCCAAACCGTGAACCGACTCACCGTATTCCCAACACCCACCAAACTCTCGCCGCTGGCGGGCCTATCGCCGCGAAGAATATCACCACCGCGTCGCCGCCGCACCCCCACGTCACTTGAATCGGCATGCTTGCGGCATTAGCGCGATTCATTTCAGCGGTTTCAGTGCCGATGCATGTCCGCAGGGGGGACGGGGCGGGGAGAAGAAGGCGCTGCCGGGCCTCCCGGCCTTCCATCCTCCCTATTGATTAAAAAAAGAGCGCGGCGGGTGGCGTGCACAAGTCCAGTTACACACGCCCCTCCGCCGCACTCGGTCACAATTATTTTCTTCCTTTGCCGTTAGGAAGATGCCTTCGCGATCACCCGAGTAATGGCCTCCGAGATTTCTCGCAACGTCATGCCCAGGAACATCGCGGGCATCGCGACCACAGGCACCTGCCCGTCGGCCATCTGCCGTTGAAAGCGCTTGAACGCTGTTATCACTGTGGAGTGATTCGCCCGCCCCATTATCCCGGCAATCTCGGGGAAACTCAGCGCGGTCAGCGTGCGGCAGAGATAAGCAATGAGTGCTCGTGCCAGCACAACCCGCTGGTGACGACCCCGGTCCATAACATCGTGTACCTCAACTTCCAGTGCGCGACAGGTCTCCGCCAGAATTACTTCCCCCGCAATAGGCCTGCGCACGCGACCATTGCCTAAAGGCTGCGCTGGCTCTTCGTTAAGTCCGAGTGCTTTACGCACCAAGAGGGCGCCCACTTCGCCATCCTGACCGGCGAGCTCGGGGAGCAGGCGGTGAACCGCGTCGATCTGGTTAAGCAGACCCTCGAGCTCTCGTACGGAACCGCCAAAGCCGCCCAATGAGCCGATCGAACGCTCGGTTCGATCAACCAACAGTCGGACCGCTGGCTCGTTGATCGTAATATGTCGCCGCTGGGCGAGATGAACCACCAAACGCTCGCGCAGCTCGCGATCGGGAGGATCGACACGGATGACAACGCCCGCAAGAAACCGGGACGACAACCGTTCGCTTAACTTCTGAATTTCACGCGGGTGCTCGTCGCTTGCAATTACGATGCGGGCACCCTCTTGCCCCACTTCGTCAAGCGTGTGAAGAAGTTCGGCCTGCGTTGCCTCTTTGGATGAGAAGAAGTGCGCATCGTCGATGGCCAGAAGGTCAACCCGCCGGTACGCCTTGCGAAACGCATCGACGCGATTTCCCTTGATTGCGGTTACAAACTCATTGGTGAACGCTTCGGCTGTGGTATAACGCACCCGCCCCGTGGGGCGCACCTGAAGGAAACGGTGGACCGTGGCTTGAAGAAGATGTGTCTTGCCCATGCCGCACGAGCCATGCAGAAATATGGGCGCTATATAACCTGGCTGCTCGGCCATCCGAACTACCGCGCCATGCGCGATGCGGTTTGATTTTCCGACCAAAAAGGTTTCAAATGTAAATCGTGAGTTGTGTCCACGTTGGCCGCCCGAACGCGACGGCCCTTGGGTGCTGCTCCCATTGCTCCGAGCCACCGTACCGGCGCCCTGCACGCAAGCCTCGAGCTGCGAAGGAGAGGTACCAACCACGGTTCGGGTAGTCTGCGCGAGATTCGCGGCGGGCGACGTAACAAAAGCCTGCCGGTCTACTTTGAACGACACCTCCGGTGCAACCTCCTGGTTCATCGCGCCCGCCGCGGCCCGGCGGAGGCTCGCGCCGTACCGCGAATCGAGGAGTTTGGCGAGCAGCCCGGACGCGACAGTTACTTCTAACCGGTCCTGCCGCAGGTGGACCCGCGTCTGCCCGTCGAAGTAACGTTCGACATCGTCATCGCCGATATCGGCCGCCAAACGCCGACGTAAGTTTGCGACCAACTCGCTGTGCTGGCGCTCCCCCGCGTCAACGCCCGCTCGACGGGGCGCTGCCGTGAGAATCCGTTCACAGCCGCCAAGCGAGTCGGCGCGATCAGCGCGAGGGGAAGCCCCCGCCATCGTAACATTTGATGCCCCGGCCGACGAAACGGTCTCGGTCGGGAGTATAACTATGGTCGGCTCCGCCGCGAATGATCGGCTGGATACGCCCCCGTCCGCCCCCCGCGACGATGCGTTGGCCCCCGTGCTCGCCGGCCCAGCCGCGGGAATCGATCGCGCTAACCCCTTCCGCTGCGCCTCCGCTGACCTCGTGGTTACGTTGCGTCCAGTTGTAATGTTTTGCTCGCTTGAAGACTTTTGTTGCACGTTCGGACCCCGTCGACGTTTTGCCAACCGGTACGCCCAGATTCCTTCACTCACTAGGGGGCTCAACATAACTTGCTGCGCAGTGTGAGGATCAAAAGCGGCGATGAAAAACCCGAGGCGTTCGCCGCTTCACGCGCCGCACGCCTTGGAGTTCTCGCTTACGTTTCGCCGCTTCCGTCATCCTCACCCACGCTCCGATGTCTTAAAGCAACACCGGCAATCGCGAGCACCTGCGGTCGATCCATGACCCTTCCAACACCGACCCTTCCATCACCGACCCTTCCATCACCGACCCTACCAGGACCAAACTTGCTGAAATGCCGCTCACTTCGTACACCGATACTTCTGCCCAACCTCACCCGCCCGCTTCTGACACCGCGCCCACGCTCGCTTCGTCACCAAGCCGCGCCCCGCGCTGTTCGCTCACCCGGAAACTCTTCGTCTCCTCTCCACCAAACCCGCCCGCACCTTTTACCCATCTCTCACGCCAAGCGTGCGCGCACCAAAACTTCGCTTCACCCGTTGAAGCTAAGTTTAAAGTATTTTTTAACGAGCACCCAACCGCCGCCGGTCCGCCACGAGTAGAAACCCAACCCCGGCTAACGCTCACCCAAGTTTCCCTGAACCAAATGACACTAACCCAATCTCTTGCCCTTTGCTAAGCCGTCAGTAAATGTTTGTGTAGACCTCGTTAACCACGACTCTCATCATCTCGAATGTAAATCCTTGCAAAACGCCACCTACCACCTTCCTGTCGCCCACGCCAACCTCTCAATCCCGCTCATCCATTCCGCCGACAAGTGCGAAAGAAACTGTGCACTCATGGACCTAGAAGGTAAGGTGGTTGCCTCTGTGGAGCAAGCACAATCTGTGCGTTCCCCCTGTCCACACAAGCGTTTAGTAGAGTAAAATCGGACTTTTCGCGACGCAAAAAAAACTTGTCCACCTGTCACTTATCATTGTGGATAAGCATGTGCAAACTCCGTCGCATACCCGGCCCTCACTCTGCCCCTCCCCCGCTACCCACCAAGTACACCATCGCGCACCGCCGTCCAAACACTTGGAAGCCCATCACGTCGTATAACTTCCTCGCTGGAACATTCCGCTCGTCGACCGCGCAAGCGACATCCCACCCTCCGCGAGAGGCGCACGCCTTTCGCAAACCCATGACCAGTAGCCGTCGACCCAAACCCCGCCCGCGCGCCCGCGGCGAGAGACCTAAGTAAACCAGCTCGACGGTGCGCTGCTCCGGGCAGGGGTTAAGCATTAGCGTGGCTACCGCGCCTTCCCCCTCTAATAATGCCCACCACAGCCGTCCATCGAACTGACCAGTAGCGCGGTGCGATTGCAGAACGTCGGCCGTCGCCCGCATCCCACATAATTCCGGACAATCGAGCGTGTCTTCGTACGAACCGTCCAGTGCCTCAATGAAAAGCCGTTCCGTCGCAACTTCTCCAAATTCACGAACCAGCTCATCATGAGATTTCAGCGCAAACCCCTCCCAGAGACCCTCACGCGAGGCCGAACGTTGCGTTGGGAGGGCCGCATCGGCCAGAAAGTTGCTCGCCCCCGCGCGAAGATACAGAAGCGTGCCAGCACTGATGAATCCTGCACCTTGAAACGCTTCGACCGCCCATGGCTCTGCCGGATCAGGCAGCGCCTGAGCGATCCGAATGTCTAGACCTTCCGTCGGCGAACGCCGAGCAGAGTTCGCCTCATCGGCTGTTTCGCTAGTAACAACCTCTGATCCGAAGTAATCGCACGCAGCGCGAATACACGCGGCTCGCTCTATGTTGCCAATGGTCAGCCCATCGCTGTCGCCTTCTGGAGGTGGCTCGCTGACAAACATCATCGCAGTCTTTCCCTTGCCCAATACCGCGAGCGCCGCTTGCCGCACCTTGCGCCGCAGCGGCTTCACATGCAACGGTTCCACCGTCGCCCATACGAGCGAAAGATCGATCCCATGTTTGCCCGATGCCTGCACCAGCCTACGTGCTGCGTGCTCAATGTCGGGCGTCTTCTGGCTCACAATCCTGCACGCCGCGGCGAGAAACAGCTCCGGCGTCGCTCGGACCACTGGGCGGCCCAAGCCACCCTCATGAGGGCCTTTACTGGGAGGAATTGGAACCGTTCGGCTCAATCGTTGGTAGAGTAAGGGCAGTCGTAGCCCTGCACCACTGCACCCTCAACTTCAGCAGGCCGTTTGATGTTTCCCGACAGCAGTTCTCCGCCCTACACTCGACACCGGCGGGGTTTAGAATGGTTTTCCGTTCATAAAACTGGTCGTGATCGGGTAGTTTAGGGTTGGCTCAGGAGGCTGGCTCAAGATGACCGAGCAAAGGTAATTCAGGTTGGCAAAAGTAACTCAGGTTAGTATCGCAGGTCTGATTGCGGTTCAAAAGGCCGTTCGTTTTGTTAAGCGTGGCACATGCACATAACCCTTCCCACTTCTCGTTTCCCCGCATTTCTCCCGGTTTTTGTGCTGCTTTTACTGCTCGGCGCCGGGTCGCTGATTGGCCTGGCCCCAGAGCCCGATCCCGTGCCACGCCGCTGGCAGCTCTCAGTCGAGCCCGGCCCGCTGCGGATTACATCGATTGACCTCCCGAGCACTGGTCCGCGCGGCTATTACTTCTTTACTTACAAAGTCACCAACTCCTCCGCAGGCGATTTACTTTTCGCTCCCTCCTTTGATCTTGGCACGATGAATGGTGATGTGCGCAGAGCGGGCCGCGATGTGCCCGCCGAAGTCACCCGCCGGATATTGGCCGATCTTGAGAATACCGATATCCAAGACCAGATTGGAATCGTGGGAATGCTACTTCAAGGCGAAGAGAATGCAAAAGAAGGCGTGGTAGTTTGGCCCGCAGATGCAATGCACCTGAGCGAAGCGACTGTTTACGCCGCAGGCTTCAGCGGCGAAACGCGTCAAGTCCCAGTCAAGAACCCCAAGACGGGGATCCGCTCCAATGTCCTCGTTCGTAAAACTCTGATGCTCCGGTATCAGCCGCCCGGCGAGATGCGGGACATGTCCGGTAAACCCATCGAACTCGCAGAACAGCGTTGGATCATGCGGTAATCGCGGAGCGGGATTTGCCGTTAACACCGCTAAGCCTGCCACAGGCACACATGGTCGGGTAGACGGTTTGGTTCATCCGGCTCGACCTTTCTGCGGGTATTGCCTACCATCTAGGCTCTACCGAACGGGCCTTCTGCGGCAAATGCCGATAGGTCGTCCGAGCTTCCGCTCAGTGGCGGACGGTGGTGATTGAGGTTACTGGTTCAGAAGTCTGGAAGCAGACAAGTCCATTTGAAGCAAACGTCGGTTTGTTTCGCGCAGAAGGCTTTGATTTATGGCACACAAAAAGGGCCAAGGCTCTACCAAGAATGGTCGCGACTCCAACCCCCAGTTCCGGGGCGTTAAGCTCTTCGGTGGCGAAGTCGCTCAGCCCGGCTCGATCATCGTTCGCCAAGTTGGAACGCCCTTTAAGGCGGGTTACAACGTTCTCCGTGGCAAGGATGACACTCTCTTCTCCGTCGCTCAAGGCACGGTGATCTACCGCGGCCGCGAAGTTCACGTGAAGCCCAGTGGCGAAAAAGAGCTTCAGCCCGCTTGGATGAAGAACCTCGCCGCGACCAACTGATCCGCCCCCGGGCCCCCTGGCCC
>CAYVFW010000066.1:0-15495 GCA_964450325.1 uncultured Phycisphaeraceae bacterium
CATTTGAATCGGCATGAGCGCCTGTTGGAATGCAGCAACCGCAGCTGCTTTATCCGCGAACTTGCCCGCGGCGACATCGGCCCCCCACGACTCAAAGAGAGCGGGCATTTTGTCCATGAGGCCAAGAATGGCGGGTGGAATTTGCGCAGCGGCCGCGTCGAGCAGGCTCGCGTCTTGTACCCACGCGCCGTCCACTTTCTTAAATGTAAGCGGAGCGGGGTTTCCCGGGAACACCACCGTCGCGTTATCGCCGGTTGAGATAATCTTAACATCCGCAACAGTCATGTTGCGTATCTTACTAAAATCCGCACCGCCCCCCATCATCGCCGCGCCCTGCGCGAAACCCGGCACCGCCGATAGCACCGTCATCATCGGCTCATTGAACCGCTGCATCGTCGCCGCGTCCGCGGTCAAAATCGCATCCGTCAGCCGAAGCTGCGACTCGACCAGTTTCTTGGATTTATCGCTAGTGGTATAAATCGTGGATGCAAGCGATGCCATCTTGCCAACTTTCATCGCTGACACATACGTTTCTACCACAGCTCGCAGCGCAGGCTCAACTTCGGCCGCCGCGGTCTCAACAGTGGCACCCGCGGCCTCGTCAACTTGTGCAGCCGTTGGTGCCGCAATGGCGGCCCCTTCCGCGGCCTCCTTCAGTTTGCCAACCTGTTCAGCAAGCAACACAAGGCGAGCTTTGGTGCCCGCGTCCTTTGAGGAGGAACTTTCAAAGTTGCCTTTGGCAGTCTCCAACGCCGCCACCGCCAGTTCGATCGACTTCTTTGCTTCGTCGCGCGCGTCGATTGCATACTTCTGGTAGGCCGATCGATTAGGGAGCGCAGGATTTACCGTCGCCATCGACTCATACATAAGTGCTGCAGTCCGGGCACCCTGAGCCTGCGCCCAGTGAGTCTCTGCAACGGACATGGTAGCAGATCCAATTGTAACCTTTGCTCCACTCCCGTTCACCGAAGAACCCGCCGAAGCCTTTCCTACTTGTTTCGTGAAGAGATCAATGGCCTTTGAGTATGCGGCCGCGAGCTCTTTAGAGCGAATCTCTACCAACTCAACGATTGCTTTGTCGGCGTCGTTGCTAGCCACCGTAGCGGCTTGCATGAGATCAGCAGCATCCTTGCGTGCTGCTGCAACCCGCGCCTGCAGGTCGGCCACTGTGCGCTCAGAACTCTTGATCTGATTGGATGCCTTATCAGCTAACAACGCAAGCTCTTGCACTACCGGCTTTAGCAAATCAATCTGAGCCTGCAGCTTGCCCGCCTCGGTTCGTAAGTTATCTGCTTCCCTCCGTGAGATATTGGCCAATCTGACCGCCTCAGCACCTTGCGTCGCGCTAAGTCCCGAGGCGGCCTCCATCGCCTTGGCATATCTGCCTGCGGCAACATCCGTCGCGGCCACCTTCGCAGCGCCTTGCGACTCAAGCCCCTGAAGCTTTGCCTGCTCCGCCTCGAGCTTGGTGCGCAAGTCATTTAACTCTTCGTCGCGAGCCGCCCGAGCAACGCCCAGCGCTTGAATGTCGGTTTCAGGATCAAATGTTTGCAACGCCGCCGCCGCAGCCGCCTGCCGCGAATAATCACCCGCTTTGCCAGCAATCCCCGTGATGCGGTTGCGGACATCCAGTTCGATATTCTTTGCTTCAGCCGCGGCGATCCCGCCCTGAGCCCCAAGCGTGATCGCCGCTAGCACCGCAGCCGCGGCCTTCTCACCGTCTGTGCCAGACGAGGTAACCGAGTTGGCAGCCGTTGCCACTTCCTTTAGCTTCGCGTCATACTTTGTTGTTCCCACCGCAGGAGTGACCCCAACCGCGTTCAGTGTCTCTGCGGCCGAGTGCAGCGTCCGGGCCTCGTCGCTGCGCTGATCGCAGCCCGCAAGAAATAACACCACCGTCGCGGCGAGGACCGCACTCCCAGCGCAGCCAGACAGGCCCGCTGCGGTGGGGCGAAACCGAGTGACCGAGGCGACGACGTTCGAGGCGATCAGAGGAAGTTCAGCTGTTCTGGTCATGGAATATCCAAAAGCAAATAAGGCCAAGGTTTACGATCCCACTGCCTAGGTTCCAACGCACCCACCTTCCGTTCCGGCCAACTCTGTACCGGCACCTACGCGATAAGGTATTGCCGCGAGCACGCCAGGTTCGGAGGGTAGCCCCCAGCAGCGTCCAAAGTAGCGAGAAACGGCTCTCGCGGTGGCTTCGATGACTACCCGACGCTACCTGGCCCCACAACTCGGATCTGACCGCTCAAGTTCAAAATCGGCTATTGGCCCTTGTAAAGCCGCTCGCTGAGGTAGTCGGCGAGTTGAGGTACTTGGCGAATTTTCTTGGCAGTCTCGTCGATGTTATACGCAACCCGGACGAACTCGACGTAAGTACCATGCAAAATAACATAACTTGCCCGGTTATCAAGGTCTCTGGGCTGGCCGACGCTTCCAACGTTAATCACCAGCTTCTCGCCAGTCTGAAACACAAACTTACCGTTGCTTAACTCTGTGGGTGGGTAAAAATCGGGCTCATCCGTGAAGACACCCGGAACATGGGTATGGCCGACGACACACACTCGACTTATCTTGTCGAACACGCTTTCAAGCTTATCGGTGGCGTTCACCACATCGTCGGGAAAGATGTATTCGTTGATTGGTTTTCTAGGCGATCCATGCACCGCCAGTAAAGGAAGCGTCGGGCCGGTCTCGGGGCTTGGAGTTCCGTCCGCTTTTAGGATTGGTTCAGGACCATCCGCGCCGATCCGCTCTTGCACGCGCACCTTCAGTCTATTTAGGAACTCATAGCGAACGGCTCGCTTTCGCTCATCGGGCTCCCGATCAAACTGCTCCCTCGTCCAAAACGCCGAGGACTCGGCACCCGCGTTAAAGTTTGTCGGCTCATACAGCACGCCGTAATCATGGTTTCCCATGAGACACCACGCCGTCTTCTCCATCACCAAATCCACGCACTCAAGCGGATCCGGCCCGTACCCCACCGTGTCGCCCAAGCACACGATTCGGGTCAAACCCCGCGCAGCGATGTCCGCGAGGACAGCCCGGAGCGCGGCGGCGTTGGCGTGAATATCACTTATAACTACTGTTGGCACTAAGTTTCTCTCGTGAGATCGGACCTGAATCACATGGGGGCAAGTCTAGTGTCCGACACGGCTGGTAGCAAACCACTAAAAAGGGGGGAGGTCCGCCACCATCGGTCACGCCGGTTGGCGCGGGCGCTGCAATCGCCGGGCCGCCAGTTTGGCATAACTACAAAGCGGTGGGCTCCAGTCACAACTCAAATACGAGCCTCTTCGCCCGCAACTCCCGGTCGGAATCACGGGCAAAACCACTTGAGTGAGCGGAAATCGACGACCTGCACCGACCCGCAGGCTGCGTTGGGCACTGTGCAAGATTTCCCGCAGTTTGGCACTATACTCGCTGTGAGTCTGCGTAAGGTGGCCGATGTGACGAACATTACCCACCAAACTGCCACCCGGATAAACCGCCGGTGGGTAGACCAAGCGGCCGATAGAGAGGCTAGGGGCCAAGAAGCCCGCCGCGTTTCACCAGCGTTATTGGACTGCGGAGTTGGAAAGTACGTAGCAATTGAGGAAAAGACTATGCCAGCAGCAGGCGTGACCTATCAGCGGACGCGGGAAATGACCATCGATGAACTCTTGCTCGAGAATCGGGTCGTCTTCCTTATCGGCGAGATCAACCAAGCCTCCGCGGCTAGGGTGATGATGCAGATGCTCTATCTTGAGAACATCAAGCGTGGAGCCGACATCAACTTCTACATCAACTCTCCGGGCGGAGCAGTCGACGACACTCTCGCGCTCTACGACACCATGCGGTTTATGTCCGCCCCCATCTCCACATACTGCCTTGGCCGCGCCTATTCCGGCGCAGCGCTCCTCCTCACCGCAGGACAGAAGGGCAAGCGATTTATGCTGCCGCATGCCAAGGTCATGATCCATCAGCCTTACGGCGGGGTCACCGGTCAGGCAGAGGACATCCGCATCCAAGCCGAACAGATTATTAAGAGCAAACGCGAACTCACCCGGATCATCGCTGAGAATACGGGCAGAAGCGTCGAACAGGTCCATGCCGACAGCGAACGCGACAAGTACTTTTCAGCCGAGGAGGCCGTGGCGTACGGCCTCGCCGATGAGGTGCTCAAGCACAACACCAAAACGACGTGATAGTCCCCCCGTTTCAGTTCCGCCCACCCGATATAACTTAAGCCCGACGGAAGCACCGCGTCTTTCCCGTCGCGTTCAGCAGAAGGCACCGCATGTCAAACTATCTTGTCCCCATCGTAATTGAAAAAACTTCCAAGGGCGAACGCTCGTACGACATCTACTCCCGCCTGCTCAAGGATAGAATTATATTCCTGGGGGGGCCGGTCAACGACGATGTCGCCAACCTAATCGTCGCCCAGTTGCTCTTCCTCGCCAACGACGATCCCAAAAACGACATCCATCTTTATGTGAACAGCCCGGGCGGCAGCGTTTCTGCCGGTCTGGCGATTCTCGACACCATGCGGTTCCTCCAGTGCGATGTTTCAACCTACATTGTCGGCCAGGCCGCCAGCATGGGGAGTGTCATTGCGTGCGCAGGAACCAAAGGCAAGCGTTTCACATTGGAGAATGCTCGCAACCTGATGCATCAGCCGCTGCTGGGGGGCGTGTTGGAAGGCCAAGCCACCGACATTGAAATTGAAGCACGCGAGATGTTGCGCATCCGCGATCGGCTTTACAGTCTCTACTCGTCCCAGACCGGGCAAACCGTAGAGCGCATTACCCGCGACTGCGATCGTAATAAATGGTTGGATGATCAGGAGATGGTCGAGTACGGCCTTGTGGACCAAGTGCTTAAGCGAATGCCGATCGTGAAGAAGACCGCCGGGCCGACCGAAGATTAACCTCCGCGAAGTACGTTCTGGGTGTTATAGGGCACCTGATCTGAGTAGTTGAGTTTGTCAAACGCCTCCAGAGCAGGGTCGCGTTTTTTATCGCCAACTCTTCGGTCGCTCTCCTACCAGCCCTTTTTCTCCCCCTTCTCGTCTGGCATGCGGTGATCGGGCCGAGGTTCGCTCACTTCCAAGAGTGGCACGGTTGCCCACTATCCATCTACGCATTTGCCGCCTAGGCATTTGCCGCTGCAATCCCCCGAGAAAACCCACGGACCATACCATCGCCGATGCCCGATGTGAAGCCCGACCTCGCGGTAACTCCCGTTTCGATCACGCTCTCGCACATCGTCGCCGCACGGTTGCGGATCGAAGCCTCCGTGATGAACACTTCTTGCCGCGAGTCGCGTGCGCTCTCCGCGTTGTGCGGGAGCACGGTCTTCACCAAGCGTGAATACTTACAACAAACGGGTTCGTTCAAAGAACGCGGGGCCTGCAACGCGCTCCTGCTTCTCAATGCCGAGCAACGCGCTCGCGGCGTGATCGCGGCGTCCGCGGGAAATCACGCCCTCGCGATGTCGTTCCACGGCCAGCGCCTGGGCATCCCGGTTACAGTGGTTATGCCCACTTTCGCGCCCCTGATAAAGCAGACCCGCTGCAGGCAGCTGGGAACAGAGGTAATATTACATGGTTCTGATATCGCCGAAGCAAAGTTGCACGCCGATGACATCATCGCGTCGCGCGGATTGACTTACATCCACGGTTTCGACGGCCCCGCAGTCATCGCCGGACAGGGCACTATCGGGTTGGAGATTATGGAACAGGTCCCGGACCTTGACGCAATCGTGTGCCCGATCGGCGGCGGGGGCTTGATCGCGGGTCTCGCATTGGCGGTGAAAGAAACCAAGCCGCATATTAAAATTATCGGAGTCGAACCCGCGCATGCCCCCAGTTTCTATGAATCGATGCGCGCCGGTCACCCCGTCCGCGCTAATCTTAAGCCCACACTCGCAGACGGCCTGGCCGTCCCGCGCATCGGGGACAATGCCTTTGCGCTTGCCCAATCTCGCGTGGATGAAGTGGTGCTCGTCTCCGAAGAGGAGATTGCGCTAGCGATCCTTCGGCTAATCGAGCTTGAAAAGGGCGTAGTCGAAGGAGCAGGCGCCACCCCGCTCGCGGCGGTTCTAGCCGGAAAGCTCCCAGATCTTAAAGGTCAGCGGATTGCGCTCGTCCTGTGTGGTGGTAACATCGATCCCGCCGTGCTGGGGCGCGTCATCGAGCATGGGCTGGTCGTCGACGGTCGTTTGGCACGATTCACAGCTTATATCTCCGACCGCCCCGGTGGTCTGCAGGAGTTCGCATCGGTCGTGGCGAGCACCGGCGCGAGCATCAAGCAGGTCGAACATGAACGCGCCTTCGCTTCCGTAGACATCGCGCGCGTTCAAGTGCTCGCGACCGTCGAGGTCCGAGACCACGCCCACATCGAAATATTATATCGTGCCCTGAGCGAACGCGGTATGCAAGTTGTCGCTAAGTGACAGGCGAAGTTCCGCAGGAGCCCTCACATCCGCTCCGGGTTACTACTTACTCCGTGCGTGTGCGACTGCTGGCGCAACGTCGGCAGCCCACCATACTTCCGTAACGCGTACACCCGATAGATCCCTGTACTCTTCACCGATTGAATTAGCTTATACGTCCGGCTGCCCTTGATCCTCGCAAGGCGCTGGGGGGCGGGTTCGGCTGGATCCATCTGATTCCACTTTGGGCCCCACCGAAGCCGCGCGATCACGCGGTAAAGCGGGTTGCGCTTGGCCGCGCACACCAATCCATAGAATCGGCTGTTCTCGATAACGCTGAGCTCAATCTCCGCCGCGCCCTCAGGCGCACCTAAGCCCACCGACGGCGCGGCGAGCGAACTGTGCGCGGCAGGAGCACCCCCCACCATCGCGCGAAGACGTTCCCGCTCGGTCCAAAGGCTATCGGCCAGATCATGTAAGCGTAAATATTCCATCGCCCGCACCGCCAGTTCGTGCCCCAGACCGATGGGCACCGCCGGGCGCGGGTCAGATACCTTCAACTCCGCTGCCCGCTCCAGAAGCGAAATCATCCGGTCGCCCATGTGCGTGAGCTGGTAGTGATCGGTAATCCGTTGCCTGCCGCGTGCGCCCACGGCCCGCGCGTGCGCGGGGTCGGCGATCAGGGGCACGAGCGCATCGACGTATTGTAATGTTTCTTTCTCCGGACTGCTGCGTTTTATCAATGTCCCGCACTCGCTGGTCACCAGTTCGCGCTGCCCACCCACATCGCCACCCACGATGGCCAACCCGCTCGACATGGCCTCGTAAATCGCGAGCGAGATTCCTTCCCACAACGACGGCAGAAAGAATATGTCGCTCGCGGCCATAAGTGAAGGCATGCGTGCGTTAGGAACCGCGCCAAGAAAACGTAAGTGCTTGGTGATGCCGTGGCGAGCCGCGAACTCCTCCAGCATCGGTCGATCAACCCCGTCGCCCGCGACGATAGTAACAAAATCAAGCCCCAGCTTGGAAAGCTCAAGGATGGTGCTCGCAAAGACACGCGGCTGCTTCTGATCGCAGATGCGCCCCGCGTACAACAGAACCGCGGTCTGCTCGTTGATCTCCAGCTCTTTACGCGTCGCGAGCCGCGAGCCCGCGTCGGGCTTCCACTGGCTTGCATCCTCGTTAGTGGTGCAGACCTCAATCCTCGCCGCGCTCCCGCCCCGCGCAATCATCCATTCTTTCAGATGCCCGCTGGAAACAATGTTAAGATCCAGTTGCTCCTGACACCCCGCGGCATACCGGGGATATCCCCCGTTCTTCCAATAATCCTCCTCCATGTGGCAGTAGTCTGCATAGACCGGGTCGGGGCAGTGTGCCCGCAGATACGGCAGCACCAGATAACCTAGTTCGCTATTGGTTGTTACAACATATCGAGGCTTTCGGGATTCAATCAGGTAGCGCAGGAAGAGCGGTTTGTGTGATGCTGGCAGAAAGTGCGGCATGACGAACACATCGGGCGTGTGTTTGGTAAACTGCGCGAGCCACGCCTGATCACCGCTCAGGGTCGAAGCCACCGTAACTTCCCACCCCCTCGTTACCAGCTGCTCGATGAACCGGATGTTAAACTTATCCGCCCCGCCCATTGTAAGCCATGGAACAATCAAAAGTAAGCGATTGTCCCGACCACTCAACTGATTGCGCACCGGAACCTGTTTGGGCACGTCCTGGAAGGGAAACGCATTCTGCAACCCAGCATCAGGAAAGTTCTCGGCGTTCAAAGACGGGTAGTTCTGCCGCAGCCGCTGAGTAAACTTATGCTGTCGCTCCGCCCCGTCCCAATCCTCCCAAACATCGGCGTGGTTCGGCCTCCGTCGGTACCAGTCCAGGTACTCGGGGATAGTGGCACCCCACATCCCCCGCGATGCAAACCGCATCCACAAATCCCAATCTTCCATGCCTCCAAGAATTTTCTCATCGTAACCGCCCACGTCCAAAAACGCCTGACGCCGTAGCATCGCCGTGATCGTCGAAACATTCTCTTGCAGAAAGTGCGCCCGGTCGTGAAAGCCCCGACACCACAGATGCGGGTTATGTTGAAATCCGACCGTCCAACCTTTTACAAACGCCGCGCCGGGGTTGGCCGCCAGGAACCACACGCACTTCTCCAACGCGGTTGCTTCAATCAAGTCATCCGCGTCTAACTGAAAAACATAAGCGGCCCTGGCCGCCCTGATCCCCGCATTGCGGCCTCCGCCCGGCCCGATATTGGTCGCGAGACGCACCACCCGGATGCGTACATCGCTCGCCGCCACCTCCCTGAGCATTGCTATTGATGTAGCATTTGTCGATCCATCGTCAACGATGATCCACTCAAAGTTAACCAGCGACTGGTTCAGAACGCTTCGCACCGTCTCATGAAAAACGGTGCCGGTATTGTAAAACGGTGTGATGATGCTCACCGCTGGCGCATCGTCCCCCACCTCACGGGCGCATCGAGAGTCTTCCGCGGCGAGCGGCATATAACCAAACTTGGCCCGATTCTTCGCCACCGGCGTTGATGAAAAGTCGGGCTGTCTTGGGTCGATCATCCGAAACACACTCCTAAGTCTCGCTCCGGCGTCGCTACCTGCGGAACTGCCCTCCCTCGAATCCCGCCAGCCCCCGTGGAGAAGCGCTGCATTGGCTTTTTCCAACCTGCCGCCCCGGGAACAAGAACGCCTCTGCGGCCCCTCACCGATTCTCGCGACCGCAACAGGGTATTCGCCGCGTGAGCTGTTGGCGGATTATCTCAATCGCCCAACGCCCCTCCATCACTCTCTTCGCTCCGTCGCGGATCTCTCGGTTCTACGAACATCGAAATTGCGAAGCCGGGCCCACAAGGTCCGCTTCAACAAAGATGCGTTTCTCGCTTCCGCCGCGGCGAGCTCAGCACGAGTCTTCTCAATCAGGGCGATTTGCGCTTCCTCACGGGCCGCGCCCTGCTGGCTTGCCAGTACGTGTTGCGACTGGGCAACTCGGCGGCTCTCCTCGCCAGCGGCGAGTTTTAGATTAAGTGCATCGAGCTGGGCTTGTAACACGCCAGCATTGGCGATCGATTGCGCGCGAACGCCTATGAGCTCGGCCTCCAGAACGCCAAGCGAGGCTTGATTCTGGGCCAACCCCTCGTTCGCCAACCTCTCTGCGAGCCGAACCACTCCAAGTTCACGCTCGAGCCACACCTTTCCCTCGAGCACCTTCTCCGACCATGCCTTTGATTCTTCGAACGCGGATGTCGCTTTCTCAAGCTCAAGGGTCAACGTTTGGACGTGAGATTCAAGCCACCGTTTACCTTCCTCAAGCTGTAACTTATATTGATTCGCCAAGGCCGCCGTACTTTGGGTATCGGCAAGTTGCTTGCGAAGCGATTCTGTCTGCTCTGTAAGACACGCGGTACCCTCCTCTAAATCTCTGCCCCACTTCAATCGCTGTTCACTCACCGCATTCGCCGATGTAAGTTGCTCGGTAAGCGACCTTGTTTGATTTTCGAGCCAAGCCTTGCCTGCCTCCAGCTGCGCGGCCCAGTCAGCACTCTCTTGAGCACGCTTTTCCGCAGCGCGCAGCAGTGTCATCAAGTCGCGATGGCTGTTGTGGAGCAGCTCGCTTCTGCGATTTACTTCACCTGTGTTGGTCAGCGATAATAACGCCACTTCTGAATTCTTACGCACTCGCTCCGCGAGTTGCGACTCAAGCCAGCGCTGCGCTTCGATCAGTTGCCTTATATACTGGCGGGTATCCCCGAAACTCTGTCGTGCGGCCAATGACCAAGCGAATCCGGGTTGACTGTTCAGTTTATCCAATGACTCCAGCCACCCAGCGCAGTGGCTGGCCGCGTCGATGACCTGCGAGAGTTCATACAGGCCGTAGGGTTGAGGAGAGTCCAACCTTCCGCAGACGTTGAGCCAAGAAGCACTCACCAATCGCTGGGCCTCGCGAACACCCGCTTGTAACAACTTTCTAGCGGGCTCGGCCTCGCCGTCCACCGCGTGGAGCATGCCTGCAAGCCGTGCCGCGTCCACTGTTTTCGTGCCTAGAAGCGGGCTGAAAGCAAGCGCATCCATCGAAGCACAGCGCGCAAACTCGGCTTTGGCGGAGGTTCGCTCGCCCAACTGAAGTAATAAATGCCCGGCGACATAACTATTGGAAATCACCCAACGCTTGGCATGCGGTCTCGCTTGGTGTGACTTCTCAAATCTCTCGATCTCCATGAGACACCAACGCCGAGCATCCGCCAGCGTCGCCCCGGTTTCAAGTTGCAAAGGCCATTCGCCAGTCAGTGCCTGATACGCAAGCACGCAGACCGCCGCACCGTGGTCGGCCGAGCCCACAAGGTCGTGACGACTCTTCAAGTCACCGCTGTCCGCTAAGGCCGACCCCTCACCACCACCCTGCACCGAACGTAACACTTCCTGCGCCATCGCTTGAAGTTGCGACGCATCGCTCATCCGCGGACCCATGCAGATCATTGAACGAAATAACCACGGATTATCATAATCTTTATCGAATCGATATAAGTGATAACCCGCGTCGTCCACACTTTCAAACATGCTCTCCCGATACTCGTTCCTGTCCGGTCTTGCAAGCGGCGACTTCATCGCCGCGAAAACCCACCAGTCAACCTGGCCCTCTGTCACGTCATCCAGAGGCACCTGCCGCAACGAAAGCAGCGCGAGGCTCGTTGTCGCTTGGACACCGCTTATCGCGTCAAGCACGGGCGGAGCTGCTGAACCATGCTGTGCGATGGTATCGTTCGAGTTACTTGAACCGACGGTTTCACTCGCTGGTCGCTGTTCTGAAAAGGGTTCTGACGACGGTTCTTGGATCGCGTGTGATTCTTCGTGATCGCTTGCGCCAGTGCCTCGCGCAGCGGCAATCGACTCCAAACCGCCGCCCCTCTGACTCCAACATTTTTCAATAAGAAAGGCTTCGCGCAGCAACTTGGAGAGCCAGTCTTTCGCGGCAAAACCGCCATCTGAGGTTCCCGCCAGATTCGCGCCCTCGTTCTTGGCTGCAATACTTACAACGATGCGCCCGCCCGGCGAGAGCACCCGTTTACACTCTGCCAAGTGCAGCCGACTCTGAGTTTCGTCTTTATGCCCCTGAACGCAAACCACCATCTCCACCGACCCATCAGGAATCATTGCTAGATCCTGCGCTTCCTGGAAATGCAGACGCTCTCCACCATAATTTATCTGGGCATAGGCAGCGCTTCCCGGCGTCTCTTCAACACCGATCACCCCCGCAGCCTCACTCCCCGCGGCAAGAATCGCCGATCCACACCCCGCACCACACCCGATGTCGAGCACGACATCGCCGCGACGCACGAGCTCCGCCGCCACCTGATACCGCGCTGCGGATGGCAACGCGTCAGGGTTTACAAGGCGCAGAAAATCGCGAGAGGCTACCTGTGAAGCGTGAGAAGGCCTGGCAGGAGAGTCGGCTTGCGACTCAGCCGCGGCAATGGGAACCTTCTCGTACGCATACACCCGGGGAAACGTATCAGGACCGAGGGCATCGTAATACACCCAGCTCATCATCATGGGATGCCGTCGCAAACCCGTAACAAAAGCGAGAGAATCAACCGCAGCTCGACTTAAGTTATTCTGAGCGGCCCCTTCCCCGATCATTCCCACCGCAGCCGCTGGTCCTATCGCCACCAACACGACGCTCCGCCTCGCCACGCGCGTTAAAGACGCTAATAACGCCGATGTCTGCGCACTACTCACAAAATCAATGAGTCCTACGCAGGTAACAGTGTCAAACGAGGCTGGCTCCACATCCAACACGAACCCATCACCCACGCGGCATCGGCGGGGGGTAAATGTGTCCGCCAACGCAACCGCCGCGGCGGAGCTGTCAATCCCATAGGCATCAACGCCCATTGCGAGCAGGGCTCGCACGAGCGACCCCGCGCCGCAACCCACATCTAGTACCGATCCACCGCCGCAAGTGCGGACCAGATGTTGAGCAAAGCCCCGTACTTCGCCGCCGCTAAACAAGTGGGCGGAGCGTGGCGCGCCCCATACTTTGCAGAAACGATCAGAGAGGCTGGTAGTAATTTCGGACACGCGTTGGACGACTTTCGATAAGACTTATGTTTGCTATAAACCCGGTTCCCGCACAGGTACTAGCCTAGGGCCAAGCCGAAGTGACATCTCGCCTCTCCAGGCCGCAGCTTGAAACTTCTTTCAACTCACACTTACCTTGCCACCCCGATGATTTCGGCCGTTGAACGCGCTGATTCCGTTGCGGTCATGCGCAGGTCGCAAACGCCGCCGAAAAAGTAATCATCCTGATGTACGACAACCTGAAAGAACGCAGCCTCATCCACCCAGTGAAGCATCCGCTGATCACGATAGAACCGGTCGTTCTCCTGCGAGATCGATGCTTGCACTTCATAAAAGTTCATGCCCAACGTACAATCAAAGCTAAAGTCAACTGTTACCCGCTCCCCCGCCGCAAAGGCCCGCGTCCAAAACACATCGCCGCAGGCGTGGCCGCTCCAGATAGAGATATCCTGATTCAGCGTCCCCCAGGAATACATCTTCACTCCCTGCTTGTTGCGAATCCGCAGACCGATGTTTATCCGTTCCATCGGCACCCGGACCGCGCACGTCACCGCGATACGAACTTTATCGCCGGGCTTGAAAACGCTCGCACTCTGCCCGGCAACGTCAAAGATCTCAACCCCCTCCACCAACGCATCGAATGAACCAAACGATAGCCGGTCGCTGCGCGCGGGCTTATCCGTGCTCGGGCGCGGTTCAATTACTTTAGTCGCCGCGCTCGCTACGCCCACCTGACCCGCCCCCCACTGCGTCTCTGCATCGTGAAGCAACCGACGGTAATCAAGAACCACCTCGCTCGAAGGACCCATCGCCCGCACCTTGCCCTCGTGCAGCAACACCGCCCGATCGGTCAAGGTGCGAACGCTTTCCTGGTCGTGCGAGACAAATAATAATGTTACACCCTGATGACGCAACTCTTCTAACCGTTGAAAACACCGCTTCTGGAAGAGCGAATCGCCGACCGCCAGAGCCTCGTCAACGATCAGAATATCGGGCTGAACCTGCACCTGCACCGCAAAGGCCAGCCTCACCATCATGCCGCTGCTATACGTCTTGACCGGCTGATCAAGGAACTCCCCGATATCCGCAAAGCCAGCGATCGCATCAAACTTATCGTTGATCTCCCGCCTTGAAAGGCCCAGAATAGCCGCGTTGAGATACACATTCTCTCGACCGGAAAACTCAGGATTAAATCCGCTCCCAAGCTCGAGAAGGGCCGCGATTCGCCCGGCGACATGCACCGTGCCTTCCGTTGGTGCGAGCGTCCCGGCGATCATCTGCAGCAGCGTGCTCTTGCCACTGCCGTTGCGCCCGATGATGCCTACCGACTCTCCCCGTCGCACATCAAGCGTAATTCCCCGCACCGCCCAGAACTCGCGAAAGTACGCTTTGTGCCATCGAAGAAAGACCTGCTTGAGCCGATCCGACGGCGAACGATACATATGGTAACATTTACCCGCATTAAGGATGCGGATAACGCAGGGTTCATCGCGCTCAGCGATTCCGTTAAAAGTCGCTTGGCCTCTTACAACACTAGAGGACATCGGCAAAGCTCCTTTTGCTCTTCATAAAGAAGGCATACCCCAGTTGCATCGCAAGTAGCGAGACGACCGCCACTGTAATTAAGGACGGCCAGTCGGGCATCTGCCCGTAGAGCATCACGCGCCGGGCATTCTCAACAAGCCCGGCCAGTGGGTTGATCGCCAAGATCCAGGCGAATGCGGCGGGCACTCGCTCCGACGGATAAAACACCGGCGTTACAAAGAAAAGCACCGGCAGGAGAAGCCCGGAGACGAGCTGGCGAAGATCTCGCAGATACACGCCCAAGGAAGCGACAAACCAAGCTACACCCGCCGCGAGCGCCACCATCGGAAGTAATACGAGCGGCACGAAATACACCGTCTTGGAAAGCCCGCTTCCGAAGAAGAAATTACCTGTGAGCAGGATCAGCAGGCTGATGGCAAAGGTGCATAGCCCCGCGCCCAGTTGGGCCAAGGGCAGCGCTTCGAGTGGGAAAATGACTTTCTTCACGTAGTTGGCGTTGTTAACGACAATCGCCGCCGAGGCCCCCACCGTCGCGGCGAAGAGGTCGAACATGATAAGTCCGCAGAAGACGCTGAGCGCAAAGGTTGCGTTGGATTCCCCAGCCGCCGCGCCGCCCACCCCCCATTTGGCCTGCCACACGACGGCGAAGACGAATGTATATACCGCCAACATAAGCAAAGGTTGCAGCACCGTCCAGATAAACCCGAGCGCGGAGCCCTTGTTGCGGCTGAGCAACTCCCGCTCTGAAAACCGAATAACAATCTCGCGCAGACTGTAAAGCGACTTCGCCATGGAGATGGGCGAAAGCAGTGATGCGAGGGAGGCCCGCTCGCTCATCATCCTAAGCGCCGGTGCGGGGGCTTGATTCACCGGGGCGATTAAGGTCGGTTCTGGAGTCATAACTATTGGCAATCGAGGTTTCACGCCGCGATTGTGGGCTGCCGGACCGCTCGGTCGTACGTTAGATAGTAAGTGTTAGAAGAAAGCGCCGCCAACGAAAGTACAAAACGACGATCACTCCGCGAGAAGGTGTCAGACGGATCATCGTGATTAATCATGCCGTAGAGCATTGATGGGGTCCTGGCGACTGGCCCGCCGGGCCGGATAGAGGCCGAAAATCAGCCCGGTCGCCGTCGCCACCCCGAACGATATTATGATCGACCAGAGCGTAACATGCGTGGGAAGGTTCGCCGCGGGCGGGAAGAGGCCGCCGATGTAAGGAAGCGATGGAAGCCGTCCCACTCCCCAACCGATGAGCAGGCTCCCCCCCACGCCAAGGCCTACGCCGACCAACCCGCCAATGGCTGACAGCACGCCCGTCTCGACCAAAAACTGCCAGAGAATGTGTCTGCGGGTCGCCCCGATAGCCCGCCGAATCCCGATCTCTCGGGTCCGCTCGGTCACGCTCGCCAACATGATGTTCATG
>CAYVFW010000067.1:0-11540 GCA_964450325.1 uncultured Phycisphaeraceae bacterium
GGCGGGTAAAGCTCTTCGCGTGCCTGCAATACCCAAGGGAGCGCAAGGCCATATTCGCCGCCGATTCGGATATCGAAGTTGGGCCTGCCCAGCATCCCAAACTTGTAAGCCGCGGCGTGAGGGGGGCGAGTCGTGGAAGTATTCATTGTGCCCGATTGCTGGGGCTGATGAACGGTCTGAACCCAAGTTGGCGCGGCGGGAGAAATAATGGCGTATGCTGCGGTGAGCGGGGCAAAAAGGCCAGCTATGGCAGAAAGCGAGGCGGCCGAAAGGGTGCATCCGAGCAACGGGCGGGCGATCGTCATGCTTGAACTCCGGAAAGCATTAATGGGCAAATGGCCGACTGATGAACTGACTGAGAGGCTTACGCCTTTGGCCAGAAAGCAGCGTATGGAAGAGGATAACACACCAGCGGACCAGACGGAAGCAAAATATGCTGGAACGGGGGCAGCCGCCTCAGGCCTAGGGCTGGCTGGCCGTGTGGTAAGTATCGGCGGCCCTCGGATAGAGGAGAGCTATGGTGGAGCCAGCGAGTTTCACGCAGGATCGGCGGTTATGGGCGGTGTACCTTCGCGGGGCCTAGTGACCATGTGAGATAACGCCAAAGGCAGAAAAGCGGAAAAGTCGGCGGAGCGCGCTGGCGGCGACACCACCAAATGATGCAGTATTGCCGTGCGGTGTGCTAAGCGTTCGGACGTGGTGAAGTGCCTCAGAGCAGAGGGATGAGCTAGTTGCCCAGCAACCAGCGGGTCAGGGCGGGGGTGTCTGTTAGGTCATCAACCACGAGATCGGCGCCGGCTTGGTGAAGTGCGTCGCGCGAATACTGACCGGTAGCAACGGCGAGGCATCTTCCGCCGTGAGCCGTGGCGCAGCGAACGTCGTGGGGGGTATCGCCGATAATCACAAAATCAGCGTGGGAGCCTTGTTTGCCGTTTTGCGGAAACAGCGGCGCGGCGTGGCGCGGCTGGTGGCCTTTGTGGAGTCGCAGGGCAGTAGGAACGAGATCTTCGCGGCGGGGAGGAAGGCCCTGCCGGTCGGCGCTGAGGGTTGCATGGTCGCCGAAGACGCCGAAGGTAAAACGCGTGGGCTCAATGCCGCACCGCGAGAGCTTGAGGTGCGCGGCTTCCTCAAAGTTGCCCGTTAACAGCGCGAGGGTTGCGTTGTTGGCGTTGGTTTCGTTCGCTTGGAGGGCCTGCGCCAGCGAATCCAGGAGTTGGATTGCGCCTGGCAACGCGACGGCGGTGGTCGTGGTGGCGAGACGCTGCTCAAGGTGAGGAATGTAAGCAGCGCGGAGTGCGGCGTGGTTGGCGGGCGTGTCGAGGATCTTGTTCTTTGTGAACGCATCGGCGAAGATAAGCGGATCGAGGCGTCCGGCGACCGAGATATCTTCCAAGGAAAACCCTGGGCCGAAGCAGTCGCGGCCCGCCGCGAGAATCGAGGCCATTCCGCAGCCGGTGGTGTGGAGGAGTGTGCCGTCGATATCAAACAGGAGAAGCATGCGGGAGATTGTAAGCGGACGGCGGCGGAAGTGGAGGGGCCGAGCGATCGCGTGCCTGCATCCGCCTGCCAACCTGGAGTTCTAAAGTAAGCCCGAAGGATTTAGCATGAAAACACGCCGCGGATGCGGCGTGTTGGTCGGGGCGGGGAGTTGGTGGAGGTGGACCGACCGAGCTGAGGTGAGCAAGACACACCTAGCGGGACCACCGTTGGAAGTTATATTATAATGAGTGGTTCGAGCTGGGTATATTCAGGGCGTGACGAGAACTTCATCGCCATCGAAGTCGATACCGCCAAGGCCCGATCGGGTAAAGCGGTACACGGCTCCACCAATAGCGGCCCTGGCTGAATATTTCAGGGGTGGGGACGCAACTGGTTTTGCGCGAAGGTGACCAGTTACCCGCGTTGGTGCCGGAGGGGGCGCGGATCGCCACGATCGGATCGCCGCGGATGTCGGGCGTGGGCCATCTGTTTTTTATGGCGACGCTGCGCAGCCAGACCGGGGAGGGGTAGGACTTTCGTGCCCGGACGCTGCTAGGGACGGACCGGAGCGGGCAACTGATGGTGCTCGCGCAGGAAGGGACTTTGTTTCAGGTGAACCCGGAGGAGATGCGGACGGTGCGTCAAATTATATTTGAGAGCGGGGATGAGTATGCGGGGCAGGGGGCGATCGCGGCGGATGGGACGGTGATCTTCAAATTAACCTTCACCGACTTAAGCGAAGGCATCTTCACCGCGGCACTTGGGTGCCCCGTTGATTTTAACTCAGATGGAGGGATCGACGGGTCGGATGTTGATGCGTTCTTTGTTGCGTGGGCCGCGGGGGACCAAACCGCGGACTTAAATGAGAACGGCGCGGTGGACGGGGCGGATACTACCGAGTTCTTCCGGCGCTGGTCTGCGGGAGCGTGCTAGTGACTGAACGTAAATGGTAGAGGGCGCGCCTCGTGCATTTGGTTGGCGAGCGACCGTGCGGGGCCCCGCTACTCGTCGAGGGTTTTCTTACGTCTTAGGATGTGGTGGTAGTGTTGGGCGAAGCGATGGGCTTCGTCGCGCACGGCCTGGCAGAGCTTGAGCCCCAGGTTCTCGCGGCCCAAGCGGATAGGCTCGCTGCGCTGTTGAATATAAAGTATTTCTTCTTTCTTCGCTAGCGAGATGACCATCGGGGGCTTGATGGAGAGCTGCGCGAACGCTTCGAGCGCGGCGTGGAGCTGGCCCAGACCGCCGTCGATTATAATTACATCGGGGTAGAGCTCTGTCCCATCGCCGGCCTCGCGGTAGCGACGCGAGACCACCTCGCGGATACTTGAATAATCGTCGTTGCCCCCCTCAACGCTCTTAATGCGGTACCGGCGGTATTCGCTCTTAAAGGGGCGACCATCAATGAAGCAGACTTTGCTTCCCACTGTCTGATCGCCGCCCAAGTGGGCGATATCGATACATTCAAGGCAGCGGATGGGGTCTTCGAGGCCCAGGGTACGTTGTAAGCTTTTGAGCGCTTTCTCGGGTTCAAAGATAAACGACTCGGTCTCGGGCTGCCAGCCGTCCTTGCGGTCTGCGCGCTCGTCCAGGCGTTCGATGGCCTTGATCTGGTCGCGGAGGGTGGCGGCTTTCTCAAAACGTAACTCTGTGGCGGCGCGCTCCATCTCATCGCGTAGTTCGCGGAGCATGACGCTGCGCTTGCTGCCAACAAAGCGAAGGAATCGTTCGAGGTCCGCGCCGTACTCGACTTTATTTACCTTGTCGGCGCAGGGGGCCGTGCATTGGTTGATAGCGTAGAGCAGGCAGGGGCGAAAGAACTTATTCTTAGGATCGCCTTCGAGGATGTCAAGCTTGCACGTGCGGAACTTAAAGACCCGCTGGAGGACGGAGACGGCCTCGCGGAGGGAGCCCGCGTTGGCGAATGGGCCGAAGACCTTGGCCCCCTTCATCTCCGGGGCGATCGAGCCGTCTTCCTGCACGCCCGCGGGGTTGCGGGTGACAAACACCCGGGGGAAGTCTTCCCGCTGGGTTACGATCAAGTATGGGAAGGACTTATCATCAGTGAGCCTTACGTTGAACCGGGGCTTGATGTCCTTGATCAGCCGATTCTCGGTGAGCAACGCCTCCCACTCACTTTCGACTTCAAGGATTTCAAAGTCCTGGACGAAATCAAGCATGGGCTGCTTGTGCACGCCAAGCTGGGTGCTGGGAATAAAGTAACTGGCTATGCGGTCGGGAAGGTTTAGCGCCTTGCCGACATAAACCACCACACCCTTGTGGTCTTTCATAAGGTAGACGCCGGGCGATTTTGCGAGTGCGCGGGCCTTACGAGAGAGGCGGAACATCCGCTCGTCAAAGGATTCTGTACCCCAAGGGGGCGGAGTGTCTTTGTGGGCGAAGCCCTCTGCGTCGGTCGGGGTTGGGATGGGATCGTCGGACACCGGAGACTTAGACTGTTTTGTCGCGCTAGGCCGCGGTGTTTGGTTGGCGGCGGAGACTCGCTACGCGCGGAAGAAGCGTTTGATGGAGTGGAGTGTGACCGCCCGGCCCATCGCGGCGATGCTTTCGGTGAGGGGGATGTGTTTGGGGCAGACTTTGACGCAGTTCTGAGCGTTCCCGCAGTCGTTGACGCCGCCCGAGGCCATGAGCGCGTCAAGGCGTTCATCTTTAAGGATCTTGCCTGTGGCGTGCTCGTTGAAGAGCCGGGCTTGGCTGATGGCATGAGCACCGATGAAGGTTGAATCCCAGGTGGCTTTGTCTGCTTCAAGATCAAACTGAGGGCATGCCTCAAGGCAGCAGCCGCAGGACATGCATTCGCTTAACTTATATCGAGTGGCTTGGTTGTCGGGTGATTCGGTGGGGCCGCCACCGAGATCGTAAGTTCCATCGATGGGGACCCACGCCTTGATGCGGGTGAGGTTATAAAAGAGGCGGTCGCGATCAACCCAGAGATCGCGGACTACGGGAAACTTGGACATCGGTTCGAGGGCGACCACGTCGTTCTCCGCGGGCGCGTAATCGTCGATGAGGGCGGAGCAGCTTTGGCGGACGCGGCCGTTGATCACCATGGTGCAAGAACCGCAGACCTCTTCCAAGCATCCACTATCCCAGACCACCGGGGTAGTTTGCTGGCCCGATGTGGTGGTGGGGTTGGCGGCGATCCACTGAAGGCAAGAGATTACGTTTGCGCCGGGCGGCACGGGCACCTTGAACTCCTCCCAGCGAGAGGCTTGGCCCGGCCCCTCGCAGCGCTTGATTCGCAAAAGGACGCTGCGGCCGGGCTTGGCATTCTTACGATTGTTTGCGCGGGCGGCCGCGGCGGGATCAATGTTGTTGGCGGTGAAGTTGAACATAATTGTCACTTTCTTGCAGGTGAGGAGGCGGGGGGCGAGTAGCGGGCGTAGAACGCGGACGGGGACGTGCGCCGGGGTTCATGAACCTCGTCGACCAGGTGTTTAAAGGCACCGCGGAGGGCCGTGGGAAGCTTGGCGGCGTAATCTCTCTTAAGCGGAATAGCCTCAATAAGATCGAGCACGTGAGTTATATCTCTACTTCGACCTATTCCCTTCAGCCCGAGCGTAAGCTTTGAGCGGATAAGATCGGCCAGCCCGATGACCTTTACTCCCCGAATCGTGCTCAGCCGCGTGGGAACTCCGCCAAAGGTCTCCGCCGGAACCATATGAATTGGAACGCCATCGATAAGATGCTGTTTCTGGCTGCCTTGCCAGAGCATTCCGGCGGCTTCGAGCTTTGTGTGCGTTTCCCACAGGTTTTCCGAATAGATATCAATGTCGCGGGTGGCGCGAGGGCCCCCGTGGAGAATGACCGCGATACCACCTATGACCGGGCAACCTGTTACATCTGTCACCCGCTTGGCTAATGAAAGAACTTCGGCCTCGCCCAAGGCAGGGCCGGGCGAGGGAGGGTGACTAGGGGATTGCTTACGCGGCCGGGTGGGCATGTTGTTTAAAGTAAGTGCTCAGCGGACGGGCTCGCGGACTACACGCGGGCTAACTCGGGTTGAGCGACCTTTGCGGGGGAAACTTCGACCTTGCCATAGGTCCGGGCTTCGGGGAGGATGAGCGCAGCATCGACTGGATGAAGTTGCACACTGCTCGACTGCGTTGCTGGATCAAACTTGGCGACGGTAGAACCCATGAAGTTATCATCGTCGCGGTAAGGGAAGTCGGTGCGATAATGGGCACCGCGGCTTTCCTGACGAAAGTGGGCGGCCTTCACCATGGCTTCAGCGATAAGGACCATATCGCCTACTGCACGCGAGTATGAGAGGCTCTGGTTGGTCCAAACCGCGCTGTCTGAAAGGGTGGCTTGCGAATAGCGGTCTTTGAGTTCTTCCACCTTCACGAGGCATTGCTCCAGCCGGGCCTGACTTCTTACGACGGTGCACGCCGCGGTCATCTCGTCGCCGAGTTCCTTGCCGATCGCGTAGGGGTTATAAGCAGCGGCGGAGCTGCCCTTGCCGACGGTGGCGAGAAGTTTATTGACTTTCGCGTTCTCTTGTGCCTGCGCGGCCTCAAAGATTCCGGCTGGCAGATCGACGGCGGGCGCGTTGGCCGGGGCTTCGTTACGTACATAGTTCGCTACGCTTACGCCGCAGAAGAGCCCATCGAACAAGCACGAGAGGAGCGCGTTGGCGCCGAGGCGGTTGGCACCGTGATAAGCGAAGTTCACCTCACCGAACGCGTAGAGCCCCGGAACGTTGGTCATCATGTTGTTGGGCGCGCCAAGCTGCATGCCTTGGCCGACCTTGTATTCGATGGGTGCGGGGCTGCCGCTTTTGTGCTTTTTGCGGGCAATCTCGGGATTGTAACTGCCCTTGGTGAACTGGGTCCAGAGCCCGCCCATGCTGTAGTGAACAGCCGGAAAGATCTTCATCGGTGTGAAGCGGGGGTCATCCCCGACGAACTTCTCATAGATCTCAAGGATGCCGCCCAGCTTCTTAGTGAGATATTCGGGGTCACGGTGAGTTAAGTCAAGGTATACCTGATTCTTCCCATCCACGCCCATCCCCTCATTGACGCAAATGTCAAAGATCTCGCGAGTGGCGATGTCACGCGGCACGATGTTGCCGTATTTAGGATAGCGTTCCTCTAGAAAGTAATACCGCTCATCTTCGGGAATTGATTTGGCGGGGCGGGATTCACCCTTAGCGCGGGGGACCCAGACGCGGCCGCCCTCGCCGCGCGCAGACTCACTCATCAGCCGTAACTTGTCAGCACCTGGAATCGCGGTGGGATGAACCTGAATCATCTCGGGGTTACCGTACCAGACCCCCGCCTGATAGCACCGCGCGAGAGCCGCACCGTTACAAATTACGCTGTTGGTGCTCTTCCCGAAGACCAAACCATTGCCACCTGTAGCGATGATCACCGCGTCAGCACGAAAAGTGCGAATGCCCATCGTGCGCATGTCTTGGGCAACGATCCCGACGCACCGGCCGTCGTTCATCACAGGCCACAGAAACTCCCAGAACTCGTATTTGGTTATTTTACCTTCAGATTCGTATCGGCGGGTCTGCTCGTCGAGGGCGTAAAGAAGTTGCTGGCCGGTGGTGGCTCCGGCAAAGTGGGTACGCTTAAAGAGCGAACCGCCAAAGAGCCGGAGATCTCGTCGCCCCTCACTGGTGCGATTGAACGGAACGCCCATGCGGTCAAGGAGATCGATTATTTTGGGTGCCCACATCGCCATTTCGAGCACGGGGTGCTGATCGGCGAGAAAGTCGCCACCGTAAATGGTTTCATCAAAGTGCTCATACTCGCTGTAACCCTGCTGACGGGCCACATCGTTACAGGCGTTAATCCCGCCCTGTGCACAGACGCTGTGTGAACGCTTGACCGGAACGACCGAGAAGAGATCCACGTCAAGCCCTGCTTCGCCCAGGCGAACACATGCGGACAACCCCGCTAATCCGCCTCCAACCACAATGACTCGATGCTTTGACATGGTTTAGGTATCCCTGTTGATTGCGATCTCAGACGCGATGTCATCAAATGTTTTCGCGGCTCGCCTAGCGAGACTTGTCTGTAGAAATTCTAACGCGAGTTCAGGACTGTCCGCCGCGATTCCGGTTGATGGCGATAAGGTGTTCTCGCCTCCGATGGTTCACTGATCGGTTCGTTCAGAGCTGGCCAGTAGATGAGGGGGTAGGAGTCTAATCGTAGAGAGCCGTTAGCCGATCGGTCACTTTCCGGCGGGACCAAGGCTGCTGGGTATAACTTTGGATTCGTCAAAATCAGGAGTAGCCAAGATGGGTCTGACCGATTGAGAGGGGTCTGCGGCGATTCCCTGCGGGTCGTTGGGTGCGCTCGTGCCGCCGCGGGGAAGACCGAATTTGATTTCAGTCTGCCTGGCATCGCCATAGTGAAGAGTTGCGAAGCCAATCACAGCGCTCCAGCCCATGAGCATCATTCCTGCGCCGATGCCCGCACACGCGTAGCCCCACCGGCGTTGGGCAGCGGCAGAAATAGTGAGCCCCCAAGTGATCGCGGCAGTCCAAAGCCCGTTCGCAAAGTGAAAGACCAACGCGGTAACGCCAAGCATATAGACGCTGCTCACCGCGATGCCCGCCGCCGTGATATCGCCGGTTCCGCCGCGGAGAATGGCCGCCATGGTGGAGGCTGAATACTGCGCGGACCACGCGGTGCCACCGGGAGTTAGAAAGGTCCAGTTCCAGCGAAGCGTGCCAACGTGGTAAATGATGAAGAAGATACCGATATAACCCGTGATGCGCTGAAGCCGGTACCGCCAGTTTCCGCCAAAGTTATACTGACCTGTATTACTGCTGCCGGTCATGGCATAGTAAGTACCCAAGATCGAATGAAACGCGATAGACACCCAAAGTGTGACCTCGATAAACAGCAGGAAGGGGATGCTGTGTATGAAGTCAACTTCGTGCTGGAAGGTAGCGACACCGCGGTGGCCGTACTCGGATTTACGTGCGTCAAGGTGTCCCCAGACGATCGACGAGTTGGTGAGCATGTGGGAGGCGAGGAAGACGCCGATGGGCACGATGCCCGTGAGCGAATGTAAGCGACGTAGCAGGTGATGGTGCTTCTGAAGAAACGACTGTTTTACGGGGGTTGGGTTGTCGCTCACTGCTTGCGGTTCCAGGGTTTTAAATCGGGAGAGGGATACACGTGGAAACGTAATGTTATGTCATCCTGGCTACGACGGCATGACGAGTCCGCCGTGCGCAGGACCGACCTTACCCGCTACTTGCCCGGCCATTGCGCCCATCTCAGCGGGACCACCCATCTGAGTTGGCTTGATCTTGCCTTCCTTCACGGCCTTGGCGACCGCGAAGGAGATTTCAACGAAGGCCGAACGCAACTGCGAAAGTGTCTTATCCAACGCGGCCTTCTCGTCGGGCGTGAGATTGCCCTTCGTTTTTGCCTCCAGGATTCCCAGCAGATCAACGTGCAGCTTGGCGTACTCGATCGACACCATCGCCTGACCGGTGTAGGGGTCCGGAACGTAACCCATATACGAGAGTGCCTGGGTGGCCAGCATTCCTACCAGGTCCTCGAACGACACTGGACGGTTTTCATCGGCGGCCGCGGGGTCTGAGCCGGGCGTGGCCGCTTTGGGAGCCGCCTTGGCCGCGAGTTTATCTTTCTCGGCCTGCGCCTGAGACTTCCAGTCAGAGTCGATAATCAGTTTGGGTTCATCAGACATGGGCGGCTCCGGGAAAAGTCATCGCAGGGAGGCCGTTGATGATCAGGGGAAATGGATCACAGGAATCTGGCAGTAGGCTTCGCAATCGCTACGGCTTCCGATGAGCTTAATCATAGCGACACCGAACAGAAGAGGGCCTGCGGGGGCATTCTGCAAGGAGCAGCGGCGAGGCAGGATGAATCGGCTCAGATTCTCCCCTTGCGGCTCGCGTGAGAGTTGCAGCTGCGCTCTCTGGGTGAGTCAGCTTGAATCCCGGCAAGGCCGTAGCGTGCAATCGAAAGCGCGATGGCGTTCGGGGTTGCTACCGTGAGGCATGCAGCAGTTGATTCACGCGCGCGTCTGGGGCATCGGTGCCAAAGGTTCAGGAGTAGTTGCAGGCATTGGGATGTGCTTCGCCCTAGCCACAGTGATCGGATGCAGCTTGGGTGGCGAGGCGGAGGCTCTGCGGACTGGTGGACCGGCGCTGAGCCCGGGGGAGTTTATTGACAGTTCGGTCGAGGTGGTTGAGACGGGCACCCCGCCGCCACTGCTTGCAGTAACCCCAGCGAATACAACGGGGCCCTTTGCCGCGTCGGGAGGGATTTTGGACGTGACGACCATTCCTGGAAATCCGGCGGAAGCTGCGATGGCTGCCGTGGCGGCCCGGGTGCCTGGTGCGGGCGACGCACTTGATACGGGTGCCGTGGCCGTGCGTGGGAGTGGAACGAGCGAGGGAACGATCGGCGTGTCGCTCGTGGATGTTAAGGTTGGTGATATTAACGGCAAGCCCGTCTACGCGAACGCATTCCTTGATGATCTTGCGGATCAGTTAAGAGCTGAACGGGTGCGGATGAGGCGCGAGGAGTGGCGGAGATTTGCAAAAACTCAGATTGACGAAAAGCTTAACTTACAGATTCGTGACGAACTGCTGAGGGCCGAGGCGGTGAATAACTTTACACCCGAGCAGAAGCAAGGATTTTTTTCGTTTATGCGGGGCGTGCAGCAGCGCATCGAGAGCCAGAATCAGGGCAGTCGGTCGGCAACGGACGCACGCCTGGAACAGACGGAGGGGATGTCGCTTGATCAGTACATGAAAAAGCGCGAGCAGGAAGAGTTAATTGGTTTTCAGCTACGGGAGAAAATTGATCGGCGGGTCAGTATCCCGTGGCGCGATATTAAGCAGGAGTACGATCGATACTTTGATGCGTTCAACCCGCCGCCCAAAGCGAGATACAGGCTGCTGCAGGTGATGCCCGCCAACCAGTCCGCTTACGACACCGCTCGGGCTGACGGCATCGATTTCGCAAAGATCGCTGCGGACAAGTCCATTAATCGGTATAAGCCAGAGGTTGGAGGGTTGGAGGAGCGCGAGATCAAGGGTGACCGCGCGACTGCCGCGCTGTTTGGAAATGAGGGCCTGAATATCGCCGCTCGTTCGATGAGCCCCGGCGAAATCGCGGGACCTATCGCGGTGGGCGAAACTCAATCTTACTTATATTTGGAGGCGATCGTCGAGAAGACTAGAAGCTTGTACGACGCCCAAATGGATATCGAATCCATAATGCGTCGTCGGCGGAGTGGCGAGCTGACCGATCGGTACATCGCGAACTTACGCGAGCGGGCGAGCATCTCCTCGGTTTCGGAGATGAGTGCCGAGTTGCTTGATGTCGCAACGCGCCGTTATTGGAATGCGGGCAATAAGTAACGATTCTTTACGGCCATTGGCAAGCAGCGGTTGGGCAATCGGGACACGCGGGGAGTTGAGTAGCGGTTATGCTCAGCGTCAAACGAAGCTGGAAAAAATGGAGCAGCGGAGCGGCGTCTGCATGGCGGTCGACCATCGCTACATTCCGCGAAATGCTGCACCTTGGTGAACCGGCTCGTAAGCGGTTGGGGAGGCAGGGCGAGGATATCGCCGCGAAATACCTCCGTGGTGAGGGCTACCGGATTGTCGAACGTAATGTTCGGTGTACGGTGGGCGAGGTGGACATCGTCGCGATTACCGCCGATGGATCCACCTATGTTGTGGTCGAAGTCAAGTCGCGGTTGAAGGTGCAAGGCCAGGCCGCGCGCAGTGCGCTGGCCATGGGCGAGGAGAGCATCACGCAAGCCAAGGCGCAGACGCTGCGAGTGTTAACTCGAAAGTTAAGTCGTGCCAACGGATGGGCGCAGGCACGTATCGACGTAGTTGCGATCGATTTTCACGCCGATCGCGTTGAGTTGCGCCACCACGCGGGTGCCGTCTCGCTCTAACTTCGCGGCTGATGGTCAGTTTGCGGCTCCCGCGGCGTGCTTGCTAAGCGAGTATTCTACCAGAGGCTACGCGATTGTCCTGCTCAAGCCTACGCGATTGTCTTGCTCAAGCCTACGCGATTGTCTTGCTCAAG